>SVSA01000063.1 GCA_015064545.1 Oscillospiraceae bacterium
CCACTTACATTATACTTGGAGGTTTAATTCTTTTCAACGGGCTTACTTATAGCTCGCCCGATTTATTTGTAGCTCTGCTCGGTTTTCCCCTCCCCCAGTAGAACTGGGGGTTTATTTACACTACCAAATAAACCGTGCCGCGGAAGCCTCCGCGGCACGGTGTTTGATTGCCATTCCGGCTGTCCTTGCCTTCACGGTAAGGACAGTCTTTTTTAATCCTTTTTATCCCACGTGATTCTTTCGAGTGCCTGGATCGTTTTGAGCGTCGATCCCTCGTGATGCTCGTTGAACTTCTGCAGACATTCCTCCTTGGTATCGCAGAGAAGCGAACGGATCAGCGTCGAATGCTGCTGATGGAATTCTCGGAAATAATCCACACGAAGAGCCACATTGATCTCAAACAGCGTGTGCAGCGTCGGGGCAAGCATCTCGTAGCCCTTCAAGATATATTTATTCCCCGACATTTCGATAATGGAACGATGGAAGTCGACATCCAGCGCCATGGTCTCCCCAAAAGAGACACTGTCGGGATCCGCCACGCTGAGCTCGTCCAAACGTGACAAGATATCGACAATTTTCGAATACATACGGGTCTTAGAGCGAAAAATCGTCTTAATCGCTTCATTCTCATAATACTGGCGCAGATCATAAAGGCTTTTCAAATCATCACGGGTAAATTCCATGATACACTTACAGCCATTGTTCAGCATCATCAAAAAGCCCTCGTTTTCGAGCTGCTGAATGACCTGTCTGGCGGTACTGCGGCTGATTCCATAAGCATCGCACACCATTTGCTCGGTTAATTTGGTATTAGGCGGATATTCTGCCAATATAATACTTTTGCGAAGGCATTGCAGGGTGGTGGTTGCCGATTTGCTTCGGGCTAAGGTACTGCTCAAATACTCGTGCATGGAGGCTCCTTCTGTCAAAACAATCGATGATTGTCGATTTTAAACCATTTATAATTATTTTACCCGATTTTCCTTATCTTGTCAAGGGAATTTTTTTAAGAAAACCGCAGGAGAGTGCCAAATTTCTTTGAAGAAAAAATTGTATACAATTTTTGCAAAACAGTTGACAAGGCAAAAAATTTATGTTACAATGTGTTCGTAAACAAAAACTGAACTGTTTACTTTTTTGTTCATTTTTGTTTATTCAAGACACTTTTCTCAAACAGCAAGGAGATCTCAGCATGAGACAGCGCATCTTCGATCGTATCCAAAAAGGCGAGCTTGTCCGCGGCACCCACGTCTTCTGCGGCGCGCCGATGCTGACCGAGGCCCTCGGCCTCTGCGGCTTCGATGCCATTTGGATCGATATGGAACACACCGCTATCGGGAAGGATCAGGTTTTAAACAATCTGATTGCCGCCCGGGCAGGCGGGGCCGCTTCCTTTGTCCGCGTTGCTTGGAACGACTTTGTTCTGACCAAGCCGATCATCGACATGGGACCCGATGCCATCATCTTCCCCTATGTACGCACCGCCGAGGAGGCTCGGTTCGCGGTTGCCTCCTGTGCCTATCCGCCCGCCGGTATGCGCGGCTACGGTCCGCTGCGTGCCTTGGATTACGGTAACATCTCGCAGATCGATTATGTAGACAATCGTTTCCGCGATATGCTTCGTATCATTCAGGTGGAGCACATCGATGCGGTCAACTGTCTGGAGGAGCTCGTTGCCCTCGAAGGCATCGACGGCTTTATCGTAGGCCCGAACGATCTCTCGGGCTCAATGGGTCATATCGGCCGTCCCAATCATCCCGATATGATGCCGATTTACGATAAGATCGGAAAGATTCTGAAGGATTCCGGCAAGCTGTTCGGCGTTTCGATGGGTTTCCAGGATGAGATCGTGGCACAGTGGCTGGAGCGCGGCATTAACACACTCTTCTGCGGCACCGACGTTGAGTACGTCAACCGCGGCGCCTCCGCCCTGTTTACGAATATGAACCGGCTGTCCCGCAACCTGTAACAACAACTTATTTTTGAAAGGAGCACCCCATGAACCACAAGCACTTTTTCCGCACCGCCCTGGCCGGATTGATCGCGCTTCTGATGCTTTTGACCGCTATCGGATGCAGTAACACCCCCGGCCAAACCACCGGCACCACCGACACCGCCGGCGATACCACCGACGCTCCCGAAACCGAGCTGAAGCAGTCAAATGTCGAGGCTGTTGACTACAACGGTTACGGCTTCGTCTTTGCCGACACTGAGCTCGAAAGCGGAAGCCGCTACATTCACCGCTTCAACGAAATCTTTGGCGATTCCACCAGCTCCGATCCGGTTGATCTGGCCGTTTACAAGAGAAACTCCATCATTCAGGAAAAGTACAATGTTGAGCTGATTTCCAATATCGAAATCAATGTTTACAATTCCCTCAAGGCTCACGAGCAGATCATGGACGCTATGATCAAGGGTCCGTACGAAGTCAAGAGCGCCATGCAGGAAGGTCTGCTTTACGACCTGAACTCGGCCGACAACTTCAACTTCGAGGAATCCTGGTGGATGAAGTCGATTGCCGACGCCATCTCGTTCGGCGACCGCATCTTCCAGATGCCCTGCGATGCCAACATCCGCGCACTTGCCTCCGGTAACGTCATCTTCTTCAACAAGGTTGTTCTGGAAGACTACTGCAAGGGCACCAACCTCTATAGTATGGTAGATAACAACGAGTGGACGCTCGAGGTCATGGAGACACTCTCCAAGCAGGTCAGCGACGGCGGCGTGAACGGTGTCTTTGATGAAAACGGCCGTTACGGCTCCGCCATCAACAATTTCGGTATCATCGCTCTCTACTATGCCTCGGACTGCCGCTTCCTGACCAAGGACGAGGATGGCGAGCTGGTTGGCGAATTCGGCTCCGACCGTCAGATCACGGTGCTGTCCAAGATCGTCGAATATCTGAACGATCCCACCATCAACTTCTACTCCGAAAAGTATAAGGATCTGTACGACAACGCCAGATCCCTTCTGACCCAGGAAATGTTCGAGGACAACCGCACGCTCTTTGTCTGCGACCTGTTGGGCCGCGGCAACCTGATGCGTACTGTCGAATCGGAATACGGTATTCTTCCGGTTCCGAAGTTTGACTCCACGCAGGAAAAGTACATCACCTACCTCCACGGTAACTCCAGCTTCATGTCCATCCCCTTCAATGTCATTGATATCGATTGCTCCTCCCGTATTCTGGAGGATATGGCCTTCTACTCCACCGACACGGTCCGTGAGGCCTATATCGAGATCCTGGTCAAGAGCAAGATCATGCAGGAGGACGAGGATGCCAAGCGTATGGTCGACCTGATCTACTCCAACATCACCTTCGACATGGGTTACTTCGGTATCGGCTCGATGGATGCTGACCTCCGTTCAATGGCCGACAAAAACGATACCAACTTTACCTCCTTCTTTGATGAGAAGGCCGGTATGTGGAACCGTCTGCTGACGACCTACCTCCGTCCCTTCATGGAAACCGAATAACGGAGGGACACCATGAATCACCCGTTGCTCGGCCGCACAGGACTCTCCCTTGCGGCAGGACTTCTGGCCATTCTGATGCTTCTTAGTGCTTTCGGGTGTGCTTCGGGCACACCCGGAAGTACCGCCACCACCGAAAGCACATCGGTCGAGGAATCCGAAACCGAGGCGCCGCGTCGCGAATCGGATCTGGAAGCCATGGATTACGGCGGCTACGGCTTCGTCTTTGCGGACGACGAGGTGGACGATAAGTCGCATGAATATCCGGAGGTCTTTGCCGAGGACGCCTCTGCCTCCGATCCGGTGGAGGCCGCTGTCTACCAGCGCAACCACATCATCATGGAGAAATACAATGTCTCCCTGATCTCCAATTTTGAAATCAACATCTACAATTCGCTCAAGGCCAATGAGGAAATCACCGATGCGATCATGCACGGCCCCTACCAGCTGAAGTCTACCATGCAGGAGGGTATGCTCTATGACCTGAAGCAGCTGGGGCATATCTTCCGGTTCGATGAAAGCTGGTGGATGGGATCGATCTCGGACGGCATTGCGGTTAATAACCGTCTCTACATCATGTCCGGAGATCTCAACATCCGTTCGCTGGCCTCCCTCAACGTCATGTTCTTCAACAAGGATGTCTTAGAGACCTATAACAAGGGCACCGATCTCTATCAGATGGTCGAGGACAAAACCTGGACCTTTGAGAACATGAATGCGCTCGCCAAGCGCGTCAGCGACGGCGGTATTAACGGCGTGTTTGATGAAAACGGCCGCTACGGTCATGCGCATAACAGCGTTGCCGTCATCGGTTTCTTCTACGGTGCCGACTGCCGCTTCCTGACCAAAAACGAGGAAGGCGAGCTCGAAAGCGAATTCGGCTCCGAGCGTCAGATCGCGGTCCTGACCGACATCGTCGAGATGCTGAACGATCCGACACTCACCCTCTACGGCGAAAAGTACAAAAACCTCTATGACAACGCCCGTGTGTGGGTTCCGCAAAATGCTTTTGCCGAAAACCGCGCACTCTTCCAGACCGGTCTGATGGGACACGGACTAGTCATGCGGAAAATTGAGCCCGGCTACGGCATCCTGCCCATGCCCCTTTACGATGAGGCACAGGAGCATTATAATACCTGCCTCCACGGCAACTCCTCCTTCATCGCGATCCCTTATAATGTTTCCGATCCCGAGCGCTCGGCCCGCATCCTGGAGGATATGGCCTTCTATGCCACCGACACCATTCGCACTGCTTATATCGATGTTCTTGTCAAGGAAAAAATCTCGCAGGACGATTCGTCCAAGCGTATGGTCGATATTCTCTATGAGAACGTCACCTTTGACCTCGGCTACTTCGGTATCGGCACGATGGATGGTGACCTCCGCGGAATGGCCGATCGTAACGATACCAACTTTACCTCCTTCTTTGATGAGAAGGCCGGTATGTGGAATCGTTTGTTGCAGGCGTATTTACGCCCCTTCCAAAGTGAGCAATAAGCCACACTTCCTTACACGCACAATCCCCTTAACATAAAAATTTTTAAAAGGAGAAAAAAACCATGAAACGCATTTCCATTCTTCTCGTTTTCGCACTCATCGCAACCATGTTCTCCGCGTTTGCTTTTGGCGCTTCGGCGGCTGAAGCCAGCGTATGGGACGGCAAATTCCCCGAGGCTAACGCAGGCGCAACCTACGGCGGCGGTTCCGGTACGGAAGACGATCCTTGGCTGATCTCTTCGGCTGCCGATCTCGCTCAGCTTTCGGCGAACGTCAACGCTAACGCGTTCGACTCCTACGGCACACACTTCAAGCTCACCACCGACATCACCCTCAATGCCGACTATGCTAACTATGCAAACTGGGGAACCACCCCTCCCGCTAACGTTTGGACGGCAATCGGTGCCAACGCTTCCTCCAACATGTCCGCCTCGGCCGGCACGTTCAAGGGCGGCTTCGACGGTAACGGCCATGTCATCCGCGGTATGTACGTCAAGGACGACAACTCCAGTTGGTCCAGCTGCGCCGGCTTCTTCGGCGTCTACGCCGGTCCCTACATCAAGAACCTCGGCTTTGAAAACTGCTATTCGCAGGGTAACATGACCAACCACAACGGTGCCGGTATCGTCGCAGACACACTCGGCCTCAACGGCGTCGGAATGGAACCCAAGGTTTCCTCGGTTTATGTTGCCGATTCGATCGCCGCTTCCTTCCGCGCCCCCGCGCTCTTTGCCGGTCAGGTTCAGAGAGCAAAAATTGAGAACTGCTACGCCAAGGGTCAGCTTGTGATCGGCCGTACTGATAACGAAGCTGACGGTGGCGGTCTTGTCGGTATCTTCACCAGCAAGAACCAATATGCCGAAATGAAGGACTGCTACGCCCTCGTTTCGATGAACACCGCTCCTGTATCCGGCCCGATCATCGGTAATGCCGGCGGCATCGCTACCATCGAAAACACCTACTTCGACTCCACCGTTTGCACCGTAAACAAGCCCTATATTACTGCTGACAGCAAGGACTACTGCGAATTCATCGATCTCGCTACCAAGGATATGACCGTTGCCAACATGGACTTCGACGCCAACGTTTGGGAAGACGCTGAGGGCGGCCCCGTTCTGAAGGCCTTCCCGAAGGAAGCTCCCGCTCCCGAGACCCAGGCTCCTGCCACCCAGGCTCCTACCACTCAGGCTCCTACCACCCAGGCCCCCACGACCCAGGCTCCCGCTACCTCGGACAACACGCCCGTTCCTCCGCAGGGTGACAACGCTATCGCTCTGATCGCGCTTGTTCTCGTTGCCGGCCTCGGTGTTGTTGCTGTTAAGAAGCACCGCTAAAATTACATACGTGCCCTCGGCACGGTAATCGGAAGAATACCGATTCTGCCCTTGGCAGAATCGGTATTCTCACTCAAAAGAACCCCCCTTTCATGGAGGTCTATTACTATGAGACATTTCCGTCTGATCCTCTTGGTTTTGCTTGTTATGGTCTCTATCCTCGGTATGGCCGCCTGCCATAGCACCGAAACACCCGGTGATGGCACTCATAATACCGATATCGAAACCACTACCCCCTCATCCGAGACAAAAACGGAGGCCGATCTCATGATACGCTATCACATTTCCGAAAAAAAAGATCTTTTTATTCCACTCTACGATTGGTACCGCGCCAAGCAGCGCAGCTTTGACGGCCGCGGTCTGGTCTATTGGAACAACACCGTTGCCCGCAAGCTGAATGCCAACTGGATCTGTGCTTTCCCATCCGGCAAATACAAAACGGTGGATCGCGGCGCCCCCGGCGCTTTCCTCCTCGACATTGACCGCATCATCGAATATACGGCCAAAGGCCTCGAGGAATCTCATGAGTTCGGCATCAAGGTCATGACCTCGGCTCCCATTTCCGAGGTATTCCCCGAAACCTGGAAGGACTGGGGCATCGATGCCGATCTGGTTCGGGCTGTCAATCCGAACGGAACCCTGTCCACGACCTACTCAAGCGGCGTTTCTCACGCCTGTACCTTTATTCCGATGTTCCGCGAAATGCTCACCACCTATACCGAGAAGGTGGCAAAGGCCGGCTTTGACGGCTGTCTCTATGACGGAAACAGCTTTGGCTGTGAGCCCGGCTTCTACTGTTGCTGCGACTCCTGCAAGGAAAGCTGGAAGGCCTTCTCCAAGGAAAAGCTGGGCTATGAAGCTCCCCTTCCCAAGACCGCGGTGGATCTCGACGGCTCGGAGGTCGGGCGCGCCTTCTTAATCTGGCGGATGCATGAATTTTCCGGCCTTCTGGTTTCGCTTCGCGAGGCGGGACGGCAGTATAATCCCGACTTTGAGGTGTATCTGAATTGCCAGAACTTCGATCTTGCCAATACCTACTATTATCTCAACGGCCTTGATGTCATCACCTCGGAATACGGAACAAAGATGGATCTCGGAAACGAATCCACGCTGTTTATGTTCGCCCACAATGAGGCCATGACCGATAAGCAGCTCATTACCTTTATTCAAAAATTTACCGATCAATTTGACAATCTGAACGAATACTATGTCACCATGGCCGAGTCCTATGCCGCCGGCGGCGCGCTGTGCGCGGCGGAGGTCATTCGTTCGCAACCGATGGATTATTATGTGAATGACGTCGGCATCCGCTTTGGCGAGATGATCAGCGAACACGAAAAGGCCTTTGCCTCCTCGGGCAATATTGCCGAGGTCGGCATTGTCTATTCCTGGCAAAACGGCGCCTTCCATCAAATGAAAACCCTGCCCACCTTCCCCGAAGCCAATTATTCCTACCCGCGTGAGGAATTCAATGTCAATGCATCACGGCAGGCGGCCTCGGTTATGGCACGGAAGGGCATCCCGTTTGGCTATGTGGTGGTCGAAACCAAGCCTACCTATGAGGACATCTGCCGCTATTCCACCCTGATTCTTAACGATATCGATATTCTCGACAAAGACTTTGAAGAGGTACTTCACACCTTTGTCAGCAACGGCGGCAATCTGATTCTCGGCGGCACCGCCTTTGCCACCCGTTATCCGCAAAACAACGGCATCGAGCAGATCGACCGTGAGGAGGATCTCCTCAAAGCCTGGACCGGCACCGCCTATCGGGATACCGACAATTATCAAGTGCTTTCCTGCGGCGAGGGTAAGATCGTGGTCTGCAAGCGGATGCTTCGCGGCTCGTCCGAGCTCGGCTCGATGATTCAGGAGGACTTCCTCAAGGCCATCGCAGAGCTGTCGCTCACTGATCTTGTCCGCATCGAGGAAGGTCCTCAGATGGGCTATCTCGAAAGCACCCTCCGTGCCAATGCCTGCGGCACCGAGCTGTATCTGCATCTGATTCATATCAACGCCAATTACCCGTATCCGACCGCTGAGCGCTATACCGTTTCGGTCGAGCTTCCCGAGGGCGCTACCCTGACCGATTGCACGGCTGCCTCTCCCTTCTGTGAGAAGGATACCGACATCGACCTCACCTGGTCGGTGAAGGACGGCCGCGTTACGTTAACCGGCGCCTTCCACCTCTATTCCATGCTCACCCTTCATCTGACCTACGCTGATTGAACGCTTTGTCCCTCCGAGGACGACCCCCAAAAAGGAGTATAACATTATGGTTAAACATTTCAGCCTGCTTTTGTTGGCGATTCTGATGATCCTTTCGGTCTTCTGCCTTGCCTCCTGCAACAACACCTCAACGCCGAGCACCGGCACCGAAGGCACCGACGAAAGCACCGATACCACCACCGATACTGAGGAAGACCTGCCCGTTCGCTACGAAGTAGCCGAAAAAGAGCTGGTCATCCCGCTCTACGACTGGTACCGCAAGACACAGCGCAGCTTTGACGGCCGCGGTCTGGTCTATTGGAACAACACCATGGCCCGCAAGCTCAATGTCAACTGGATCAATGTCTTCCCCTCCGGTAAATACAAAACGCGCGATGCCAGCGCTCCCGGCGCCTTCCTGCTCGACGTTGACCGTATTATCGAGTATACCGCCAAGGGTCTTGAGGAATCGCACAGCTTCGGCATCAAGATTATGACCTCGGCGCCGGTTGCCGAAATCTTTGATGACACCTGGAAGGACTACGGCTACAACCCCGACGATTACAAGATCTGGGGATTGGACAAGAAGCCGGTAGCTCCCTCCAATAACGGCATCAGCTACGGCTGTAACACCAATGAGGGCTTTTTGCAGTTCCTCTACGATTACACCGAAAAGGTAGCCAAGGCCGGCTATGACGGCTGTCTCTATGACGGCTACACCTACTGCTATAATCCCGGCTACTACTGCCAGTGCCCCTCCTGCGAGGCCTCGTGGGCAACCTTCTCCAAGGAGCATCTCGGTCAAGCCAAGCCGCTTCCCAGCCGTACGCAGGATCTGGAGAACTCCGAGGAGGGCCGTGTTTACCTCTTCTGGAAGCTGGATACGCAGGTCAAAATGTATACCAAGTTCCGCGATATCGGTCGTCAGTACGTGCCGGATTTTGAGGTTTATATCAACTCCACCATGTATGATATCGCCCTCTCCTACTTCTATCTCAACGGCCTGGATGTCACCTCCAGTGAGTTCAAGCACGCTATGGGACGCGAATCCTCGCTCTTCATGTACGAGCAGAACAACGCGCTGACCAATAAACAGCTCATCTCCTTTGTCAACCAATACACCAAGCAGTTTGAGCATGAGCATCAGTACTACACCGCGATGGCCGAGGCCTACGCCACCGGCAACGCCATGTGCCATGCAGAGGTCAGCCGTACCCAGCCGCATGAGTTCTATCTCAACGATACCTCGCTCGGCTTTGCCCGTCTGGTCACCGAAAATGAAGAAGCCTTCACCAAGACCACCTCGGCAGCCGAGGCCGGCATTCTCTATTCGTGGCAGGATACCACCTTCTATCAGCTCAAGCAGCTCAAGAGCTTCTATGAGGCCGGCGGCACCAATATACGCGAAACCTTTGAGCTTTGCAGTTCGCGCCGCGTTGCCTCCTATATGGCACGCCAGGGTATTCCCTTCAATTACATCTGTGCCGAAACCAATCCTTCGCTTGCCGAGCTCCAGAAGCGTGCTACCATCATTCTGCCGAATCTGAAGCTCCTCGACAAGACGCTGGAGGAAAACCTGCTTGCCTATGTCAAGGCCGGCGGCACGCTCCTCGTCCTCGGTAACGATTTCGCCGAAACCTACCCCGAAAAGGGCGGTATCGTTCTCACCGCGCGCGACTATGATGTTCTTGAAGCCTGGACCGGCACCTCGTACGCCAACACGGCCAACGATGCCACCTACACGGTCGGTGAAGGTAAGATCATCGTCTGCAAGAAGTACGAAACCATCGCTCGCGACAAGTCCGAGAACAACTCGCATCCGACCGATGCCTTCCTTAACGCACTGAACGCCAGCGGTGCCGGCCGTCAGGTCGTTATCGAGAGCGCTCCTCGCGAGGGTTATATTGAAACCACGCTTCGCACCAACGCCTACGGCACCCGCTTCTATCTCCACCTCATCAACAACAACGTCACCTCGAATTATACCTCGAAGGCCTACCGCGTTTCGATGGCGATTCCCGAGGGCGCTACCGTAGCCGATGTTACGCTCGCTTCTCCCTACTTTGAGAAGGCGGCCGATGCGAACCTCACTTGGGAAATCAAGGACGGTCGCCTGGTCATGAA
>SVSA01000064.1 GCA_015064545.1 Oscillospiraceae bacterium
CTGGTCTTCACCCCTCGCCCGTGCCGTATGCCGACGTCGTAACGACAACCACGCATAAAACCCTTCGCGGCCCGCGCGGCGGCATGATTCTCTGCCGTGAGGAGCTGGCCAAGAAGATCGATAAGGCCATTTTCCCCGGTATTCAGGGCGGTCCTCTGCTCCATATTATTGCCGCCAAGGCGGTTTGCTTCGGCGAGGCGCTTAAGCCCGAATTCAAGGCGTATCAGGAGCAGATTGTCAAGAATGCGAAGGTACTGGCCGAAACGCTGGTGGCCGAGGGCTTTGACCTGGTGTCTGGCGGTACCGATAATCACCTGATGCTGGTCGATCTTCGTAAGTTTAATGTCACCGGTAAGGAGATGGAGCACCGTCTGGACGAGGTGCACATCACCGTCAATAAAAACGCGATCCCCAACGATCCGCAAAGCCCCTTCATTACCAGCGGTATCCGCGTCGGTACGCCCGCCGCGACCACGCGCGGTCTGAAGGAGGAGGATATGGTTACCATCGGTAAGCTAATTAAGCTTGCCGCCGCCGATTTTGAAAATTCGGCCGATGCCATCCGTGTCGAGGTGGCCAAGATTTGTAAGAAGTATCCGCTGTATTAATGACGAAGCCCCCGAGGAATCCTCGGGGGCTTTGGGATTGACAGAGAAAGTTGCTTGTGGTATACTATAAAAAAGGAGGTGCGGCCATGAAACATCGAATTCGTTTATATGTGGTATGCCTGTTAGGGTGCGTGATGCTGACGGCCTGCCGGGATGCCGTCGGAACAGCGGAAACGACCGATACAACCCTGCCGGAAGGAACAGTGACGATGACAACCGACGAAGCGACAACCGAGGTGCAAACCACGGAGCCGTCCGAGATCTACGATTTTGTGCGGGTATCCCATACGGATTTTGAGCATGTGACGATGCACGGCCGTACGTTGCATGGAGAGCACGGCTATCATATCGAGTGGCCGTATGCGGGCTTTACTTTGCGCGGTTGGTTTTCAGGCGAGCTGCGGATGTTTTACCGCGATGCCGAGGGCTATATGGATAAGACGGTGCTGTCGGTACGGGTGGACGGCGGCGAAAGCGAGCAGGTCACGATTCTGAAAAACGGCAGTAGCGTGTTGCTTGCCACACTTTCGGAGGGATATCATGAGATTACGGTGCGCAAGGGGGCAGAAATTACTGCCTTCCGTTTTGTGCTCACGATGCTGTCGTATCGCGGACGTACCGTAGAAGCCGAGGGCGAGCGGCCGCTTGCCATTGAGGTAATCGGGGATTCGATTTCCAACGGAATCGGTGCCATTCAGACCGAAACCGGCACCTATCGCTATTTGAACGGCTCCAACTGTATGGCCTCCTTTTCGGGAATGCTGGCCGAGCGTTTACGCGCTGACATGAATGTGATTGCCATGTCGGGCTGGGGGGTGTCGCGCGGATCGGTCTCCGCGGAGGATTGTATTCCGACCATTTACGGCGAGGTTTCGCCGTTTGCCGGCAAAGGAATTCCATGGGAGGTATCCTCGTTTCAGCCGGATCTTGTGATTGTGGCGCTTGGCACCAACGATCATGGCGGGGATCCCGAGACGCTGAGAAAAGAGGCCGTGGCCTTCTTGACGACCTTGCGGCAGAGCTATCCCGAGGCGCCGATCGTATGGATGTATGGTATGGGCGGCACGGCGCGGGCCTCGGCCATTCAAGCCGCAATTGACGCGATGGCGGATGACCAAATTCGGTATCTTGAGGTCGAATGCGACCGGACAGGGCGGACCAATCACCCCTGCGAAGAAGCCCAGCGGCGCTATGCAGAGGTACTGGAGGAGCTTATCGACGCTATCCTGTGAGTAGCACTTGGGGAATGAAACCGCGAAAGTCTTTACCGATTTGTGTGTGATATGGAGGCTGACAAAAAAGCCTCTCATTTAGCAAGTAACGCCGGCAGATTTCGAAAATCTGTCGGCGTTACGGATTTATTTACGGTGGAGACTTTTCGCACGATAGGGGCGAAGGGGGATTATCTCTTCTTCCATAAGAATATCACCATTTTTTTAACAATAGTTTTGTTGATGCCGGAAAAAGGCATTTTGACGGCTTGTTCCGATGAGCGTATGACTGCTCAATCCTCACCCAGCAACAGCCGATAAGGGGAATCCTCCCGGAAGGACCAGCTTCCGAAGCGAAGAAGGAAGGGCTGAAGGGTACGGCGAAGCTCCTCAAAGCCGAGGTCCGCGCGGCGGTTAAGACCATCGTTATCCAGCAAAGGAGCAATCATGGCGTTCAGCTCGGAGGACAACAGGGCTAAAAATTGCCACTCTGCTTTGCTGACAAGGCCGTCATACAGAATCCCCGCCGTCGGAACGCCATTGATCGTGGCGGCATAACGACAACCGAGCACATCGATGAGGGCGAGCGGTGTCAGGGCGGAAAGGTCGGTTGCCGAGGAGGGAGAGGCATCGGCCTCACCGAGAGGGAGAAGCGTGACGAGGGTAACGAGATGCTTGAGAAGCTGCTCGCTTTGCTTTTCGCCGTAGGTTTCGGTGGTTACTGCGGTTTCAAGAAGAGACGCCGATTCGCGGAGCGACCAAACGACTTCGCGCACATAGTGCTCCCGCCGATGCTCGGTGCGTACGGCGGTGACGCTGAGGTGAACGAGAAGAAGAGCAAAAATCAAAAGCGGAAGGATCAGGTGCTTCCACTTCATGGAGAGCGTGGGAGGCTGCTTGGCCATCTTGCGGCGGCCGCTCGAGAGGAGCGCCGCGATTCCACGCGGAATGGCAAAAAGAACGGTTTCAATGGCTTCTTTCCGCGCCTGTTTTTTCAAAAAGCGGGAATAGGCCTTCTCTTTTTCCTCGGCGGTGATGTCCTCGTCCCACAGGCGAAAATGCGTGGGCGGCTCGTTTTCGGGACGGCTATCGGACGCGGGGCGGATAAGTGTCTCTCCATCAAGGGCCGTCGGCGCGAGGCGTGCTGCAAGGGAGGAAAGATCTCTTGGTATGTCAATGCGCAGCGCCTCCGCCGCCTGACAGAGCGCCTCAAATTGTGCGGCTTGCGTATTGACCGTTTCACGATAGGCCGAAAGCACGGTCGGGATCGCGGCAGGATCCTTTTGCATTGTTCCGATTTGCTCCAGCGTGAACGAAGCGCGGCGCAGAAGGCCGATCGTTTGCAGGGCTTGCAGGGTGTTCTTGTCGTAATCGCGAAAGAGGCGGCCGTTCTTTTCCTGCATCGGCGGATGAATCAGTCCTTTGGCTTCATACAGACGGATAGCCTTTTCGGTCAGGCCGCAGACGCGGGCGGCTTCTTTGATCTTCATACGGTGTCTCCTTGCTTGGTGGTATGCATAGGATACCATATGCCCCTGGGGTATTGTCAAGAGAAAATTCTGTTTTTTTGAAAGAAGTGCGGTAAAAAACGTCTCCGGGGAGAAGGGGAAAAGAAAACAGCCATGTTTTGCCCGTCTCATAAGGATATGGTTACCGTAGGGGGAACTGTTGGCGCCTGCGGACGTTCGTTCGATGAAGGTCCCTACCGTTTTGACTTTCCATCGGCAGTAAACCCCTCGTTATGGAAGAGCTCCTTTTCGTAGGGCTGTTTTTTTGAGTTACTTAAATTTTGTACATTCGTTACATACCGACCAGCTGTCATTCTGCTTATGACAAATGACCAAAAAGGCCTGTCCTTGTACGACAAAACCGATTTCGGCGGTTTGGGTGGTCGTATTGTCCTTTGCGTTCGTATGTGTTCTCAGCGAATATTGGTTGAACCAAATTTTTGATTCATCAACATCGAATTCTTTAAAGGTTTGACTTTCGATGAAATACGTGTAGGCAAGCTGATACTCCTCTGTGTTTTTCGCTGTTGACAGACTGAGCAAGATGACAGAAACCAATACGATCAGAGCCAGAGCAATGGCTCCTGCAATCATGAATACTGTCTTTTTGGTACTAATCTTCTTTGGCGCGGCATAGCTGTTGATTTCGGCAATTTGGTGTGTGCCGGTCTTGCTGCTCAAAGAGCTTTGGCGAACGACAACGGTGTGTGCGACACGGTCGCCGATGGTGGTGCCGCTTACCAGCATCACAATGGCATCGATTTGTACAATAAACAAAAACAAATTTCGTAACGCACATTTACCGGCAGTAGCCGGCAGTCCGGTCTGCCTGTCAAGCACGGTCAGTCCCAACATTCGTTTTCCGAGTGATCTGCCGCCGAAAATGAGATCGCGAAGAATGAAGCCTATCGGATAGAGCGGGAAAATGAAGATCAGGATCCACGCAGAACTTTGAGATGCGGTTTGGAGGGGACCGGTCAGTACCGCAAAAACGATAGCGGCCAAAAGGATGGTCGAAAATCCGATGATATTCCAATCGATGATCCACGCCAAAAGTCGCCGCCATTTTATGCTTGTTGTATTGTAGTTGTCCACCCTCATAAGGTAGGTGTATCGCTCATTGATTTGTTTCACCGCTTCGGGATCCAGTGTTTCTTCGGGGATATACTGACCGCTCATCAGCTCTTCCGCACGAACACCTAAAAGATGGGCAAGCTGAAAAAGGATGTCCACGCGGGGCTTTGAACTGCCGTTTTCCCATTTTGATACTGCTGCCGGGGTAACACCGAGCTTGTTGGCAAGGTCTGCTTGAGTCATGCCGTTTTTCTCGCGTAGCATCCATAGGAAATTGCCAAACTTATAGTCGTTCATAAAAACGCTCCCTGTCATTTGTATTGACTTAATTATAAGCGATAACCGAAAAAAATTCAACAAAAACGATGTTGAATATCAGTTGATATCCGGTTTTTGCGAGTATTTTTGGGCAGGCGCCGAATTGCTGTGGCAATCGGCGCCTGCCCTTGCAACATCCGACAAAAAAACAGCCACTCGTTGAGTGACTGTTTTTTTTGCGAAGAAACGCCAAACGGTGCACGAAGTTAGGTAAAAACGCAAAAAAGGTGCGTAATTTTATGATCCATATGCACCTAACAAGGACAATAGCGCTTGAATAATACCGAATATAAACAATGCTACAGAAACAAAGAGTAAAATACTACCTATTTTTCTGTTTTTGGATTTGAAATGCTTTCCCCCAAACAACATAGCAATACAAAGGGGACTAAACATTACGAAAGCCAATAGTCCTTGAACGCGTTGATCGGCAGCAAAATCGGGGATAGATCCACTTTGAACAAGACTGCTTAACACGGAAAAAACAATAAGAAAAACTACAAATATTGCTAAAGCAATTATACCGATTTTTTTATTTTTATCATGATGTTGCTCCACTTCGTTCCGCGAGTGATGCGATGTTTGCCCAATGTGCCGTCAGGCACACATCATTAGGCGTAGCCGTCATCATTGGCGGAGCCAACATCATTTGCCGTAGGCAAACATCATTCAAAAAACGCACCTTTGTCACAAGACAAAAGTGCTTTTTTTGTTGCAAAAGAGCGACTAAAAGTTGTATAAGTAGGGGTGAAAACGACCAAAAGTATTCCTGTCCATTTTCTCGTTTAACGTACAGACGTTTGATTAAAGTCCAAGACTGATGCAAAGAGCTTTGTTTATCTCTTGCATTTGCTCAGGATTAAGAGAATTCACAAATTCTTTTAATCTTCTTTTGTCAATGGTTCGCAAATGGTTGAGTAAAATCGTGTTAGGAAACAAACCGCCGTTATTAAAGGGGACAACTGCAGGACATTCGTCTATTATCGGTTTGCTTGTAATAGCGGCTATGATAATCGTACCCTTGCTATTATCGTTAGAAATGACAAGAACGGGACGAATCCCCCCTTCTTCTTCTCCCATCACTGGGCTTAAATCAGCGTAGTAAACATCTCCCCGTTTGATATCCATACTTTCACCTCAAAAACAATGTCTAAATATTTAATACCATATGAGAGTGGAAAAATCAATATTGTGCGAAAAAAGTCTCTTTTGTCGGTAGACAAAAGTGCGTTTTTTGTTGCCTTAAACGAGTGAAAAGGTCAAAAACTGAGGCAAAAGCGAAGAAAAGGTCAACTTTATTTTTTGCATTTTCTCTTATTCTTTCGCTTCATTCTTTTTTCTTGCTTCTTTTTTAGATTCTTTTCCCAAAGATCTGCTTGTTCAACGTAAATTTCATAGGATCGCTTATAAGATAGCCAATGAACACTTCGAATGCCGTGATCCAAAGGCGGAAACTGTCCGATCGTTCCAATCCATATTCCGCCCAATATGTACAACCACCAGTTTGGGAAAAACCAAGCGGTAAGTAACAACAATAAGTTTGATAAAAGCAATGAGTAAGTTACTGCGGAATACCACCATCGCTTTTTTAATATTTTTCTCATAAGGTAATAACGTATTCCATATTCATCAAGTATAAACCAACTAATAGGACTTAAAATTATCATTACCACACACATTATCCAAATGTTTGTTGATGGCAAAGCAACCGCCTCCTTTCCTTGCTATACTATATCACAAAATCCTCGATATGTCAAATGATGCATCGCCTGCGGCGATATGATGTTTTTCGCTTCGCTCAAAATGATGTTGCTCCCGTTGGTCGCAATGATGCGATGTTTGCGCAATGTGCCGTCAGGCACACATCATTCGCGCAGCGAACATCATTAGGCGGAGCCAACATCATTTGCCGTAGGCAAACATCATTCAAAAAAAGAACATTTGTCGGTAGACAAATGTTCTTTTTTTGTTGGTGGAGCATAGGGGATTCTTGCCGATTGCTATGGCAATCGGCGCCGAGAATGCGGGGCATTCTCGATTTCGCCTGCCCTTGCAGCATCCGTCAAAAAGAAACAGCCACTCGTTGAGTGGCTGTTTCTTTTTGGTGGAGCATAGGGGATTCGAACCCCTGACCCCAACACTGCCAGTGTTGTGCGCTCCCAGCTGCGCTAATGCCCCGGACAAGAATGTATTATAGCAGATTCCGACCCTCTTGTCAAGGGGTATTTGAAAAAAATCAAAAAAAGTTACGCGGGAAAAGAGGATATAACGGCTGGCGGCGATGTTTGTTTTTTGGGATCGAGCGAGTTACGTGCCGATACCGTATCCGTAGCGTTCGATATCGATTTTTTCGACCTGTCCGGCGAGGTCATGGCCGAGAAAGAGCGAAGCGGAGGCGGTAAAGAGTGTCGGATCATCACTGACATAATACCGTATCTCGGACGAAGGGGAGGGCTTGATGCCGCGCAATGCGACAACGCGACGGGCGGCCTCGGCGCCGGCGCTGATCAGCGTCACCTCCGGCAGTACCCTCGCGATGGTCTCGGCGATCAGGGGATAGTGCGTACAGCCGAGAATGAGGGTGTCCGCGCCGAAATCGCGGATCGGTGCCAGATAATGCTCACAGGTCAAACGTGTAATATCGCAGTCGGGTGCTGTAAAGCCGTTTTCCACCAACGGGACGAACAAGGGGCAGGCAACCGACAGGGTGCTGCTGTTTGGCGCAAGCCGTGCAATTTCTCTGTCGAAGGCATGACTGCGTACCGTGGCGGAGGTGCCAATGATGGCGATCCTGCCGTTACGGGTCGCGCGGACGGCGGCTTCGGCGGCCGGTTCGACCACGCCGATGATCGGCACGGGGCAGATCTGCTTGAGGGTCGAAAGTGCGGTGGTGCTGACGGTGCCGCAGGCAATCAGAATCGCATCCACGCCTTGCGAAAGCAGAAAGGCGGTGTCCTGCTTGGCGTATTTCACAATGGTGCTCTCCGAACGGGTACCGTAGGGCACACGACCGGTGTCGCCGAAATAGACAATTTCCTCGCCCGGCGAGAGCGTGTGCAGCTCCTTCACGGCAGTGAGGCCGCCAAGGCCGCTGTCAAAAATTCCGATCATGATTGTACCCTTTCTTAGGATTGAATTTCATCGATGGTAAGCGAGAAGGCCTCTAAGAAATGCTCGCGGAAATAGGCGAGCTCTTCGCTTTCGATGGCGTTCAGCTCGGCTTCGATCGTGCGCCTTGCGGCGAGGAATTCGCGGTTTCCGCCGGCCTCCTCGGTCAGACATTTGATGTAGGCACAAAGCTTATCGGCGATTTTCACCAGCCGATAGGCATCGGGGTCGCTTTCCTTGCCGGAAAGCAGGGCCGCGTACGTATCGCGGAGCTCGGCGGGAAGCTTAGTAAGAAGCTGCTCGATGGCGCGCGCCTCAATTTCGGTATACTCCTGCTTCATGGCAGGCGAGAAATACTTGATGGGGGTGGGAAGGTCTCCGGTCAATACCTCGGAGGCATCGTGATAGAGGGCCAATGCCGCAATGCGGTCGGCATCGTACTGCTTGCCGAACACCGTATTGCCGATGACGGCCAGGGCGTGCGCGATCATGGCGGCCTCAGCGGTGTGCTCCGAAAGACTTTCGTTTGTTGTATTGCGCATCAAGCTCCAGCGCATGATGTATTTCTGACGGAACAGAAGGGCAAAAAAACTGTTCATAGCAATATATGCCTCGTTTGTCTTAGAATAGTACTATTATACCACCGTAAGCTGCGGTTTGTCAAGCCATAAGGCACGTGTGGGGAGGCTTGGGAAGGGAAAACAAAAGACTTGTTTTGAATGTAGAAATTATCGTTCATAAATTGTGCAACCTGACTAAATAGGCAAAAATTGGGAATCTGTTGTCGAAAACGATGATGAAGTTCGTAAAAGTAAATGAAAATTACGAAAATCCAGGATTTATCTCGCAAAACACGGGAGATTACCATAGATTTATCGATGAATGGTAAATATAAATTACAAAATATGCTCGTGAATGACCTGTGAACGAGTTGTTTCAGAAGAAAAACAAAATCATGAAGATTCAGAAATTGTGGTTTTGAGGGCAAATTCACTCGGTTGACCGGGGGTTACGCAAGGCCGGCGGCAGGAAGGGGCAAAGAAATATTCTTGACATTCCAAAAAAAGTATGCTATTATATATAGTATAAAACAAAGGGGATACTATCGCCATTTTCCGGAAAACATGGCGATTTTCGCCCCTTGGGGATCCTTTTTTGAAAACGGAATTTCTTATGCAACCTTCCCGGTCGAGCCCGAACAGCGCCGACTCCTCATAAGGCGCGGTGTTTGCCCGGAAGATTGAGGCTTGTGATAGGAACGGTTATCTGTCGACCGGTTCAGAGGAACAAACGGCAGCAAAGCCCGTTTGCGCCGTCCCGCGCTTCTGCGATGGCGCTCGACAGCCCGAACGGGGTGTTCCCCATTTAATCTTACAGGAGGAAAGATTAATGCAACAGTCACTCTTTCGGAAGCTTCTGACAAGTTTTCTTGCCATGCTGCTTCTCGCCGGTGTCTTTGCGGCTCTCCCGGTTCAGGCCGCGGGAACCGGAAGCACCGCCGGTGTCTCTTCCACCGCCTCGTCCGCAGCGACAGACGAAAAGGATACGGACATCATTTTCCACGATAGAATTACCGGTGGCGACACCGGCAATCCGTATCAGGATTATCGTGAGCGTTACCCTGCCGATCCTGCCAAGGACAGCATCGTTATTGACGCCACTAAGTATGACGCGGGCAATACCACGGCTGAGGTCGAGGTGTTGAACAATTACGAAGGCAAAACCGCCGCGTTGTATATGCCTGCTCAGGGCTTGACTTCCTGGAAGGTTACGGTGCCCGAAACCGGTGCCTATGCCATCCGCATCACCTACTTCCCGATTACGGAATACGGTGAAAAGGAAGTTACCACCTACACCACCATCGAGAGAACACTCTATATCGATGGCCGCATTCCCTTCTCGGAGGCTACCTACCTGTACTTCCCGAGAAACTGGGTCTACGAAAATTATGAGGTCGACGAAAACGGTCACTGCATCTGGCCGACCGATGCCGCCGGCAACGACGTTCGTCCGCTCCGTAATGAGTCTCCCATGTGGCAGACCTATTACTTCCGCGATTGGCTGGGTTACATCATGGAGCCCTTCCAGTTCACGCTGAGCGCCGGCGAACATGTCATTTCGCTCGAAGCTAACCGCGAGCCGATCGTCATTACCTCGATCGAGCTTTACGGCTACGAGGGCGAGCCCACCTTCGAGGATTTCCTTGCGCAGAAGGAGAGCGAGGGTGTTAAGATCATCGACAAGCTCGGTGACAACATCATCAAGGTTCAGGCTGAGAATCCTACCATGATTTCCAACGCCTGCCTCTACCCGATCAACGACAGAACCTCGTCGCTGACCGAGCCTCAGGATCCTCAGAAGATCCGCTTCAACATCGTTAACAGCACAACCGTTAACCAGTGGATGAAGTATAAGGTGACCGTTCCGGAAACCGGTCTTTATACCATCGCCATCCGCTTCCGTCAGAACGACCTGATCGGT
>SVSA01000065.1 GCA_015064545.1 Oscillospiraceae bacterium
CTTGAAGAGTCAAGGGGAACTTCTTTCAAGAAGTTCCCCTTGTGGGGTGCGGGGCAACGCCCCGCGTCATTCCTTCTCTCCTCAAATCCCCAGCGCGGCAGCACCAATGATGCCGGCATCATTCCCCAGCTTGGCAATGCAGATCTTGGTTTTAATCGCTTGATCACGCGTATACTGCTCACGCTCAACCAGCTCGATCAGCGGCTTCAGCAGATAATCGCCCTCATTACAAACACCGCCGCCAATGCACAAGACATTCGGCTGGAAAATATTGATCATGTTGGTGATCCCGCAAGCCAGATATTTGATGTAGTCATCGACCACTTCCTTACCGGCGGCATCTCCCTGCCGCATGGCTTCAAAGGCATGACGGGCACTGGCACGTTCCGGATCCCCTTGGCACATGTCCCACATTATCGTATCGGAGCAATTCGCAAGCTTATCCTTTGTCAGATTGACAAGTCCCGTTGCCGAGGAATAGGCCTCCCAGCAGCCCTTGCGGCCACAGGAGCAGGGACGCCCGTCGACCTCGATAACCATGTGACCAAGCTCTGCGCCGGCATAATTAAAGCCGGAATAAATCTTGCCATTGAACACAACACCGCCGCCTACGCCGGTTCCCAAGGTAATCATCATGGCAATCGGGGCTCCCTTAGCCGCTCCGCTCATGGCTTCTCCCAAGGCAGCGGCATTGGCATCGTTTTCAAGATATACGTTTTTTGCCGGGCAATAGCGCTTCAGCGCTTCAGTAAGCCCATAATTGACAAAGGGCAGATTGCAAGAATACGAAATAACGCCCGTCTCGGGATTGACAGCACCGGGCGCAGCAATTCCGACCGAAACGATCTCGCCCCAACTGAGGCCAGCTTCCTCGACCAGACGGCAGCAAAGTGCTCCCATATCCTTGGTAATCTCCTCCGACTCCCGTTGCGGAAGAGTCGGAACACTTCCCTTTTTCACAATTTCAAAGGTTTCATTGACAAGACCGACAGCGATATTGGTGCCGCCGAGATCAATTCCCAAATAGTACATGGTTTTCTCCATTTCTCCACATGACAATATACTTTTCGCAAAAAGAAGGGGGATTCCGCCGTATCGCGGAATCCCCCTTGCGGCTTGGTTACGATTTTCCTTCTTTTAGCAAATCACGGATTTCGGTAAGAAGAATCGACTGCTGCATAACGCTTTCATTAAACGCAGCCTCCTTCGCGGCGGCGGCAGCCTTTTCCGCAGCGGCCTTCGCATCGGCTTCCTTTTTGGCCTCAGCCTCGGCCGCAATCTTTTTGGCCTCCAGCTTATTCTTGGTTGCAGTAAGGATACGCAGTACGATAAAAATGCAAAATGCGGTGATTAAAAAATCAATGATTGTCTGAAGCCATGTGCCCCACAGAATGGCAACTTCGGCACTGCCGGCGGCGATGACATTGCCAAGCTCGTCCACCGTTTCAGGAACAGCCGGGTGAATCACCGTCTTGAGCGAATCGAGGTTTCCGCTTTTCACAAAAATACCGATAAACGGATTGATTACATAATTAACCAGCCCGGTTACAATCTTACCGAACGAACCACCGATGACAACACCGACGGCCATGTCCACAACATTACCCTTGTAAATAAACTTTTTAAAATCCTCAAAAAACTTCATAATATGTCCTTTCTTTCCGCACCATCGCGGTGTGACTTCATTCTACCTGTATTATATAACAAAAAGCCGTCATTTGTCAAGCAAAAGACGGCATATTTGTAATAATTCGTCCAAACTCAGGACTTGGGTGCCTCGAGCGTCAAATGATCGGTATGAAGAAACGCATTGGCCGACAAGGTGCTTGACATGGGGATCTTCACCTCATAACCGCACGTATGACAAAAAACGCGCACCGCATCGCCGCAGAATTCGAAATCATACCGCGCGACCTCTCCCTCTTTACAACCGCAGGACAGGTTTCCTTCCTCGGCCAATTCCACCAGCATATACCGCACAATTTCCTCAATCTGGGCATAGTCGATGCGATACTCCTCGTCGACATTGTCCTCGCCACCAACGCTGTTTCGGCCGGCTAAGAACGAAGCAAAGTCATCAAATCCGGCATCCTCCAGCAAATCGAGCAGCTCCTCGTCGGCATCCTTGGCCGCCTTCGACACCCGATCGGTCTGACCGATATAGCAGACATCCATACCGGAATAGGTGCAGGAAAGGGCCAGCAGCTCACGGTCAAAAAAAGCTCCCGAGCTCAACAAATAGGTGTGCGGTGTCGGACAAAACAAACACGGCACCGTAATCCTCAGCTTGCGATCCGAGGTATAAGCAATCGTCGCCTCCGAGCCACCACAATCGCATTTCAGCTTGATGAAATCTCCGGTCAGCGTAAACAAGCCGACCATACCGAAAATAAATTTTCCGCACACCGGACAACGATAAGCCAGCGTCGTTTCCTTGGAATTGAGTACCATGGGTTATTCTCCTGTTGTTATATCCGTTTCGCTTGTCTCGGTCGGTTCAAGAAGCGCGACCGTCGAGGATAACAATGCCGGATTGGGGCGCTCAGCACGCTTTTCGGCACCGGAAAGCGTATAGCTCTCCGAATGTCCGTCGCTGAACCAAACTGCACACGCCTCAAGGCGCTCATCAAACGCAACAGCTTCGCTCATCGGATAGATATATACATTCAATCCGGTGATCGGCGCGGTATCCACACCCTCGAAAATGAGCCGATAATAGCCGTACATCAGGGCGCTGTCGGTCACATATTGATACTCGGTATAGCGATTACCGAGATTATCGACCAAAACAAAGCAAAAGCTGTGAAGGCCATGATTGTCAATATAGGTACGGATCCGCTCATTATAGCGATTATAGCGAATCATGAACTGGAATTGTCCAAGCTCCTCGGTATAGGTCAAGCTGTCAATATAAAAAGCACGGCCGAGATCGTTATCGTTATAGGCGGTCAGCTTGCGAATGGTCAACTCGCCCTTCTCATACTGAGCGGCAGCCGCCTCGGTGAAGAGATAACGCGTCACCTTCTTCGTACCGTTTTGATAGCACCCTCGCAACAGCATCCAGGACATCATAAGGACAACCGAAATCACAAAGGTATATTTGATTACTTTTCCGACAACGCGTAACCACTTCGGGGCTTGAAACTCTTCTTCCGGCGCAAAAGCCATGATGTTACCTCTTTCTCTTTCTCCGAATATTCGTTACTATTGTATCATAAATTTCCCATTCCTTCAAGAGGGTGAGAGAGAAAATTACTGTGCTGTCACCGTATATTAAAAATAATTTCATAAAATTTGCTTTAACTCTTGCCAGTATGACCATAATGTGATAAAATGATGTATGACTCTATCGAATGTGAAAGGGCAATTCCCCATGGAAACATCAACCACACCACAACGAAAAACCATTTTCTCCGGCGTTCAGCCCAGCGGTATGCTGACGATCGGAAACTATCTCGGATCGATCAAGAACTGGAAGGCCTTTGAAGAAACCTACGATTGCCTCTATTGTGTCGTCGATCTGCATGCCATAACCGTCCGTCAAGATCCTGCCATGCTGCGCCGCCGCACCTACGAAACCCTGGCGCTCTACATCGCCAGCGGCTTGGATCCCGAAAAGAACACGCTTTTTGTACAAAGCCATGTCCCGGCACACGCCGAGCTTTCCTGGGTGCTGAATTGTTACACGATGTTTGGCGAGCTTTCGCGCATGACACAGTTCAAGGACAAAAGCCGCAAATATGCCAGCAATATCAATGCCGGACTCTTTACCTATCCGGTGCTGATGGCCTCCGATATTCTGCTCTATCAAACCGACCTTGTACCCGTCGGTATCGATCAGATGCAGCATATCGAGCTGTCGCGTGATATTGCAGGACGCTTCAACCAGATCTACGGTGACACCTTTACAGTACCGGAGGGCTTTATTCCTAAGGCCGGAGCCAAAATTATGTCGCTGGCTGAGCCCGAGAAAAAAATGAGCAAATCAGACACCAACGGTAACGCCTCAGTGTATATCCTGGATAGCCGCGATGATATCCTTCGCAAATTCAAGCGTGCGGTTACCGATTCGGATACGGTGGTTTGCCGCGCCGAGGGTAAGGACGGCATCAATAACCTGATGACCATTTACAGCGCCTTTACCGGAAAGAGTGATGCTGAGATTGAGAAGGAATTTGAGGGACTTGGCTACGGGCATTTCAAGATTGCCGTCGGTGAAACGGTTGCCGATGCGCTTGCTCCGGTTCGTTCCGAATTTGACCGTCTGATGGCAGACAAGGCCTATTTGGAAACGGTCATGAAAAACGGTTCGGCCAAGGCTGCCTATCTTGCTCGTAAAACCTTGTCGAAGGTTTACCGTAAGATCGGCTTCACGCAACCGAAATAATCGTGTCGACAAGCGCTACTCATGTGCTTTCTGAAAAGGAGACGCTTATGCTGGATCATGAAATTATCTCTCCCGAAAATCTTTCCTATTTCTGTAATACCAACGAAGGCTATCTAACCGGCCAGCCACGTGGCATCGTCTTAGAGGTGCCCGGGCTCGGCGGAGGCTCCTGTCTTGGCGGCGTTATGGATATGAGGCCGTATGAAACCCCATATACCAAGGCTTTGGCCGAGGCCGGGCTTGTCATTGCCTACACCTTTCCCGGCCCGTGGAGCTATATGAACCGCGGTGCGGTTCGTATCTGCGATCTTATCGTTGATGCCTTGCGAACCAAATACAGCCTGTCCGACCACTCACCACTGATTGTCAGCGGCGGCAGTATGGGCGGCCTCGGTGCGCTCATTTATACTGCGGACAGCCGCCATACGGTAACGGCGTGCGTAGCCGCCTGCCCGCGTGTGGAGGCGTCCTCCACGGCTCATTCCTTCCCATGGCAGCTGCGCGGCCTTGTCTCGGCGATTGCCGCTTATGAGATGCCCCTGGAGGAGGCGCTACATACCATATCACCTCGTCATCGGGTTTCGGATATGCCGTGTATTCCCTACTTTATCGTGTGTGATGACGAGGATGAGGTCTGCAAGCCCGAACAGATTACGGCTTATGTCGAAGAGCTTCGCAAAAAAACAAAGGCCGACATCATCTATCACCGACTGCCCGGCTGCAAACACGGAGAGTTTACACCGTCCGTACGCCGCGCCTTGACCGATTTTATTATCCATTCTTCTCAGTTCTGAGCGGCTATGCCGCAGAAAGAGGTTCCCCATGAGTGACAACAAATTTATTAATCCCGAAACCCTTCTCCAATACTGCAATACGAACGAAGCCTTTCTTGAAAAGAAGGTTCGCGGCATCGTTCTGGAGTTTCCCGGACTTGGCGGCGGCTCCTGCCTTGGCGGCTTGATGGATCTCATGTCCTACGATACACCCTTTACCCGCCAATTTGCCGATGCCGGTCTTGTGGTAGCCTACACCTTCCCCGGCCCGTGGAGCTGGATGAACAAGGGCGCCGTCCGCATGGCCGATCTGATCGTCGATGCGCTGCGTGAAAAGTATCAGCTTTCCGAGGATTCTCCCCTGATCGCCACCGGCGGCAGTATGGGCGGTCTCGGTGCGCTCATTTACACCGCTTCCTCGCGTCACAAGGTTACTGCCTGCGCGGCCGCTTGTCCCTGCTATGATTTGACAACCTGCTATGATGTTGTCCCTCATTTTGCCAGAACTGTTGTTTCTGCCGTTTCGACCTACGATATGCCTCTGGAGGAGGCAATCAAAACGATCTCGCCGCTATATCGTCTCGACGATATGCCGAGTATTCCGTATTTCATTGTCTGCGATGAAGCGGACGATCTCTTCCCTGCCGACGGCATGCACGATTATGTGAAAAAGCTTGAAGAAGCGACCGAGAGTCAGGTCATCTATCACCGTCTGCCGGGACAACCTCACGGCGGCTTTACCCCCGAAGTTCGTCAGGCGCTCAACGATTTTGTAATCGCTTGCGCGAATTAATCCGAAGCTTCCTCTCCATACGATAAAAAACAGATCGGTTACATACTCTGAAAGGATACTGTCTATGATAAACCGATCTGTTTTTCTTTTTGCTTTTTTCTTCCCATTAGCCGCAACCTTTTTACTCTGCCCGATCGTACGGCGTGTTGCCATTCGGCTCGATGCCATCGATCGTCCCGATAAGGTGCGCCACGTCCATGCCGTCCCTACGCCGCGGCTGGGCGGGCTTGCCTTGGCCTATGCCATGTCCTTTGCCTTGCCGTTTACAGTGTTTTACTTTCCCCGTTTGGTCAATATTCTGCTCGGTGGCGGTGTTTTGCTGTTAGCCGGTATGTTTGACGACATCCACGGGCTCTCCCCGTCACGCAAGCTTCTCTTTCAGGTTCTTGCGGCACTATTGGCCTTGTATCCTGCCGTTGACCTTATTCTTTTACTTCCGGCAGCCATTTTCGTTGTGATCACGATCAACGGAATGAATCTGATCGACGGGCTCGACGGACTCGCCGCCGGTTATGGCACAAGCGCCTCGCTTACTCTTACGTTACTCGCTTTGCAGCTCGGACATACCGATCTTGCTCTTCCGTTTCCGGTGCTTGCCGGCAGCTGTCTTGGTTTTTTACCGCATAATCTCCGAAAGAAAAAGCTCTTTTTGGGAGATACCGGCTCACAACTGATTGGCTACTATCTATCCGTCTTTGCCTTACCATTCTTTTCAGAAGCCCCCGGTGCGCTGTGCCTGATTCTCTTCTATCCGATCGCCGAGCTGCTTGTCAGTCTGATACGGCGGCTGAAGCAGCATCGCCATCCCTTCACCGCCGATCGCGGTCATCTCCATCATCGCTTGTTAGATCTTGGCTTGCCGCAAGGCATTGTCGTACGTCTTCTCCTCACCGTATGCCTCTTACTGAATGCGGCGGCAATCGTTTCGCTTCTCTCGCCGTTGATCGGCATCCTGTTTCTGTTGATGGAGACGGTTGCCTTTGCCATACGCCTTACTATGTCTCGTTTTCCCAAGCGGCACAACGGAAAACCATCCGGCCATAAAAAAAGAAGCCACCGATTACCGTCTGCAAGGCAATCCTCTCGCGAAGAACAGCCATAATCAGGCAAAACAGCAAACAATCCCCTGCCGTTTTCCACGGCAGGGGATTGCTTTTTCTTATTGATTCTTTTTCTTGGCCTGTGCCTTTTTACGTGTCGGCGTATCCAGAATAATCTTACGCAAACGAATATTTTTGGGCGTAACCTCAATCAGCTCGTCCTCGGCAATAAACTCAATGGCCTCCTCCAGCGTCATGTGCTTCGCCGGTGTCAGAATCAGCTTTTCATCGGCACCCTTCGAACGGATTGCCGTCAACTGCTTGGTCTTGCAGGGATTAATTTCGATATCCCCCATTTTGGGATTCTCGCCAACGATCATGCCTTCATAGACCTCGGTTTGAACACCGACAAAAAGTTGACCGCGCTCCTGCGAATTAAACAGGCCATACGAAGTCGTTTCCCCCTGCTCAGAGGCCACAAGTGAGCCTGTCTGACGTGACGGCATATCGCCACGGTAAGGATGATAGCCCTCGAAAATGGTATTCATAATGCCTTCGCCGCGTGTCGCCGTCAAAAATTCGCTGCGATAGCCAAACAAACACCGTGACGGAATATGGTATTCCAGCTCCATGCGGGTACCTCTGGCACCCATTTGTACCAGCGTACCCTTACGGGCTCCCAGACGCTCCATCACCGCGCCCATATAAACATCGGGAACGTCAATAATCACGGTTTCAAACGGCTCGCATTTCATACCGTCGATCTCTCGGAAGAGAACGCGCGGCGTGCTGAGCGACAGCTCATAGCCCTCACGGCGCATAGTTTCCATCAGAATGGAAAGATGCATTTCGCCGCGGCCGGCAACCTTAAAGCAATCGGTCGTTTCACCGTCCTCAACGCGAAGCGAAACATCCTTCAACAGTTCGCGGTAAAGACGCTCGCGAAGCTGACGCGATGTAACAAATTTACCCTCACGGCCGGCAAACGGGCTGTCGTTCACCGAAAAGGTCATTTCAATGGTTGGCTCGCTGATCTTGACAAAAGGCAACGGCTCCGGTGCAAGAACCGAGGTGATGGTATCGCCGATCGTGATACTCTCGGCCCCTGAGAAGCAAACGATATCACCCGGCATCGCGGTCTCCACCGTGCGTCTGCCAAGGCCATCAAACTGCTGAAGCGAAACAATGCGCGTGCGGATCGGTACGGCGTGAGTGTGATAATTACAGATCAAGGCCTCTTGATTTTGCTTGATCACACCGCGCTCAATACGGCCAATTCCCATTCGGCCGACATACTCGTTATAGTCAATGGAAGAAACCAAAAGCTGAAGCTCGCCGGTTTCATCCCCCTCCGGTGCCGGGATATAATTCAAAATCGTATCGAAGAGCGGCTTAAGATCCACGCCGGCCTCATACGGTGTTAAGGATGCTGTGCCGGCGCGTCCCGAGCAGAAGAGCATCGGGCTGTCAAGCTGCTCATCGGTAGCATCCAAGTCCAAAAGAAGCTCAAGGACCTCCTCCTCGACCTCTTCAATCCGTGCATCGGGCTTGTCAATTTTATTCACCACCACAATAACGCGATGATTCAGCTCCAGCGCTTTTTGCAGAACAAAGCGGGTCTGCGGCATTGGTCCCTCAGCGGCATCGACCAAGAGAATAACGCCGTTCACCATTTTAAGAATACGCTCAACCTCACCC
Organism: Oscillospiraceae bacterium; assembly: GCA_015064545.1. Classification (GTDB taxonomy): domain Bacteria; phylum Bacillota; class Clostridia; order Oscillospirales; family CAG-272; genus Colimorpha_A. Next base: position 8,692 of record SVSA01000065.1, read on the forward strand.
GAAAAATCGGCATGGCCGGGGGTATCGATGATATTGATCTTGACATCCTGATAATGGACCGCCGTATTCTTGGCCAGAATGGTAATGCCGCGCTCGCGCTCAAGGGCATTACTGTCCATGACACGATCCTCGGTGGCCTGATTTTCACGGTAAACGCCGCCCTGCTTGAGCATCTGATCCACCAGGGTGGTTTTGCCGTGGTCAACGTGCGCGATAATTGCAATATTTCGTAAATCGTTTCGTACCAAAATCGTTTCACTACCTTATCTCAAATTTTAACAGTTTATTATACCACATTACCAAGCACTTTGCAAGAGGGATACCAAAGAAATCAGAATCTTTTGCAAAAACACACCGTTTCTTTTGGCATTTCAGAAAAAGTTTCCTTTTTTCTGTTGTCAAACGCGCCGCTTCATGGTATAATATGGGAAACACCTTAGGGAGGCAACAGAATGGCTACACAAGACATTTGCCGTGTGCTCGGCATTCTCGGCGGTCTCGGACCGATGGCGACCGTCTATTTTTACGAAATGCTGACCGAGCATACCGCCGCCGCATCCGATCAAGACCATATAGACATTCTTATTTCCAGCCGCGCCACCACCCCCGACCGTACTGCTTTTATTCTGGGAAAAAGCACCGACAATCCTCTTCCCACGATGATCGAGGAAGCCAAGCGCTTGATGCAGGCAGGCGCTGAGGTTCTGGTGCTGCCCTGCAACACAGCTCATTATTTTTACGATGAGCTGAGTCGCGCCACCGGTGCTCCCTTCATCAATATCATTACCGAAACCGTTGCCTTTTGTGCTTTGCGCAATATGAAAACGGTCGGGTTGCTGGCAACCGAAGGGACCGTCACCTCGGGTTCCTACCACACCAAATGCCGCGATTTCGGCTTGAACACCATTACCCCTTGTGCCGCATCACAAGCACTGATCAACGAAATTATCTATGATGAAATTAAGCGTGGACTTCCCCCCGATATGGAAAAATTCGGTCGCGTTGCTTACGAACTGCGTGAAAAAGGATGCGACACGCTCATCCTCGGTTGCACCGAGCTCTCGCTTCTCAAAAAAAGCGGTCATCTCGGTAAATTTTACACCGACTCGCTCGAAATCCTCGCCGCCGCCACGATTCGCCGTTGCGGGAAAACCCCGATTGGCTTTGACTTCTTATAAAAGAATAAATATCCCCCCGCATAGTGAACTGCCCCAAATTGTGCGGACAGTACAAAAAGCCCCGAGAGGGTAGCATATTAAGAAATTAATCAACGAACTGACATCGCATTTCAAGTGGTGTCAGTTTTGTTTTGAGTTGGATGCGTTCGT
>SVSA01000066.1 GCA_015064545.1 Oscillospiraceae bacterium
CCCTGCACCCCAAAAACTTTTGGAATCGCAAAAAACTGCGTTTTTTGCAGGGAGATCCTGAGAAACCCCTGCCGAAAACGCAGTTTTCGGCCATATCGCTTCTTTGCTTCTTTCTTTCAAAGAAAGAAGCGGGGTTCCAAGGGGCAGCGCCCCTTGGGGGGAGGAACGCGGTCTCAAGACGCAGGGGCTCTGCCCCTGCCACCCCGGCGAGGGGGATTTTTGAAAAAAACCCCCTGCACCCCAAAAACTTTTGGAATAGCAAAAAACTGCGTTTTTTGCAGGGAAATTTCTGAGAAATTCCTGCCGAAAACGCAGTTTTCGGTATATCCGCTTCTTTGCTCCTTTCTTTCAAAGAAAGAAGCGGGGTTCCAAGGGGCAGCGCCCCTTGGGGGGAGAACGCGGCCTCAAGACGCAGGGGCTCTGCCCCTGTTACCCCGGCGAGGGGGATTTTTGAAAAAATCCCCCTGCACCCCAAAAACTTTTGGAATCGCAAAAAACTGCGTTTTTTGCAGGGAAGTCCTGAGAAATTCCTGCCGAAAACGCAGTTTTCAACCATATCGCTTCTTTGCTCCTTTCTTTCAAAGAAAGGAGCAGGGTTCCAAGGGGCAGCGCCCCTTGGGGGAGAGAACGCGGCCTCAAGACGCAGGGGCTCTGCCCCTGCCGCCCCGGCGAGGGGGATTTTTGAAAAAAACCCCCTGCACCCCAAAAACTTTTGGAATAGCAAAAAACTGCGTTTTTTGTAGGGAGATCCTGAGAAACCCCTGCCGAAAACGCAGTTTTCGGCCATATCGCTTCTTTGCTTCTTTCTTTCAAAGAAAGAAGCGGGGTTCCAAGGGGCAGCGCCCCTTGGGGGAGGAAATAAACGAGATATAGATAAAACTTATGTCAAGTAAAGATTTTTCTTCTTTACAAACTTGCAATTATTCGCTATACTAAAGATAGCGCCCTATCCGTCGTCACTGTGGATAGGGTTGCCTCGTCCTTACTGCCAAGCAAGGAACGGGTCAGACACAGTGAAAGCAACCGTTTTAAAGATAGAAAGGGATGCTCATGAATCTCCAACAGTTACGGTATTATCTTGCGGCCTGTCGGCTTCACAATATCTCGCGTGCCGCCGAGATACTGAACATTTCACAGCCCTCGGTTTCGACTGCGATCAAGAATTTAGAGGAAGAATTTAGCGTCAAGCTGATTCGACGCCAGCGTAACGGCTTTTTGCTGACACCCGAAGGGGAGGAATTTTGCGAGATGGCCAAGGAGCTGGTCGATCATGCCGATCGCGTTGTCTCCGAGATGTGCGACAAGGGCTCGCGCCACCGCCCGATCCGTTTCGGCATGCCGCCGATGGCGGGCTCGATCCTGTTCCCAATGATCTATTCCGAGTTTTGCCCGCAGCATCCGGAGATTGAGTTCTCGGCCATTGAGGCAGGACGGCGCGATCTGCTTCGCCAGCTCGATGACAATATGATCGATTTGGCCTTCTTACCGCATGATACGCCAATGGGCGAAGAGTACGGCGCTCGACCGGTTATCCGACTGGAAACCAAGCTGTGCGTGTCGGACACGCATCCGCTGGCGAGCAAAACCACGGTGACACCCCGTGATCTTGACGGCGCCCCGATTGTGATCTTCTCCAACGGCTTTTTGCAGAACAAGAGCATTACCTCCTTTTTTGCCAAGGACAATGTGGTGCCGCACATCATCCACGATTCCACGCAGCTGTCAACGGTTCAGCGCCTGATCAGCGACGGCATTGCCGCCGGTTTCCTGTTCGGTGAATTGGCGGAACAGCTCCCGCACGTGGTGAGCATTTCACTGGATCCGCCGATTTATACGCAGATCAGTCTGATTTGGCGTAAGGATCGGTATCTGTCCAAGGACATGAAGTCGTTTATTGGATATTTTTGAATACAAAGCGCCTGACAGCTCTGTCGGGCGCTTTTTTGTTGTGATCAAGCTCTTGCGGCATCCAGATAGGCGCGTAAGCGCGACATGGTTTCGGCATCGGGTGGCTCCTTGTCGGCTAAGCGGTTGACAAGGCCGAGTGATTCATATTTGAAAAATCCCATCGTGTGGAAGGGAAGAAGATCGATGCGGCGTATCACCGTGTAGGGAGCAAGCACGGCAAGATAGCGAGCCAGCGCCTCCTCGGTGTCGTTGAGCCCCGGAACAATGACGATGCGAATCACGGTCGGAACGTTTGCCTCCTGCAAAAAGGCCAGCGTTTCTCTCGTCGCTGCGCCATCACGTCCCACGTAGGTGAGATAGCCGGAATCGTCGGGGAACTTCAGGTCCAGAAGAACCTCCTGTGCACCGCGCAGTACGGTTTTCACGGATGCCGTCAGCGGAACCGCGCCGGAGGTATCGATGACATAACGGATTGAGGCAAAGGCCAGCCGAGGCAGAACCTCGCACAAAAAGTCAGCTTGACAAAGCGGCTCACCGCCGCTGAAGGTGACCCCGCCGTTGGCTCCGAAATAGGGCTTGTAGCGCTTGATTTTATCGACCAGCGCTTCGGCCGTGAACGGCATACCGCCATCGAATGGCCAGGTGTCGGGATTGTGGCAATAGACACAGCGCAGGGGACATCCCTGCATGAAAACACCGTAACGAAGTCCCTCGCCGTCGACGGCGGCAAGGGACTCGAAGGAATGAAGATAACCGATCATCAGCGCTTTTCGTGGAAGGTGCGCGCGATAACCTCGCGCTGCTTATCCTTGGTCAGCTTGTTGAAGTTGACGGCGTAGCCGCTGACACGAATGGTCAGCGAGGGATAGAGGCCGGGATCGTTCATGGCATCAATCAGCTTTTGGCGGTTGAGAACATTGACGTTCAGATGGTGAGCATCCTGAGCAAAATAACCGTCAAGCACCTGGATGAGGTTGGCGATGCGGCTGTCCTCCCCATCGCCGAGCGCGTCGGGGGTGATGGTGAAGGTATTGGAGATGCCGTCCTGACAGCAGGCATAGGGAATCTTGGCGACCGAGTTGAGCGAGGCAAGCGCACCCTCACAGTCGCGGCCGTGCATCGGATTGGCGCCGGGCGCAAAGGGCTCACCCTTCTTGCGGCCGTCGGGGGTGGCACCGGTTTTTTCGCCGTATACGACATTCGAGGTAATGGTCAACAGCGAGAGCGTATGCTTGGCGCCGCGGTAAGCCGGTGTTTTGCAGAGCTCATCGTAGAAGAATTGGGCAATAAAGCGGGCGATTTCATCGGCGCGGTCATCATCGTTGCCGTATTTGGGGAAGTCACCCTCGGTCTTGAAGTCGGTAATCAGGCCGCGCTCGTCCTTGATGGGGGTAACCTTGGCATACTTAATGGCGCTGAGCGAGTCGGCAAGAACGCTGAAGCCGCTGATGCCGAAGGCCATCAGTCTCTCGGGCTCGACGTCGTGGAAGGACATCATCAGCCGTTCGTAGGCGTAGCGGTCGTGCATATAGTGAATAACATTCATGGTGTTGACATAGAGCTTGGCCATCCAGGAGGCGTAGGCCTTAAAGCGCGTCAGCACGGTATCGTAATCCAAAACCTCCTCGGGGAAAATATCGCCCTCGGGGGCAATCTGATCGCCGTAGATCTCATCGCGTCCGCCGTTCAGCGCCATCAACAGTACCTTGGCCAGGTTACAGCGTGCGCCAAAGAACTGCATCTGCTTACCGGTACGCATGGCTGAGACACAGCAGGCGATCGAATAATCGTCTCCGAAATCCAGGCGCATGACGTCGTCGTTTTCATACTGGATCGAGTCGGTATCAATCGAAACCTTGGCGCAGAAGCGCTTGAAGGCCTGAGGCAAACGCCCCGACCAGAGGACGGTCAGATTGGGCTCGGCACTGGGACCGAGGTTGTAGAGTGTCTGTAAGAAACGGTAACAGGTCTTGGTAACCAAGGTTTTTCCGTTTTCGGACATACCGCCGAGGGACAGTGTGACCCAAACCGGATCGCCGGCAAAGAGGTTGTTATATTCGGGCGTACGCAGATGGCGCACCAGACGCATCTTGATGACCATATCATCAATCAGCTCCTGCGCCTCGATTTCCGTTAGGGTTCCCTCGCGCAGATCGCGCTCGAAATAAATATCGAGGAAGGTCGAAATACGGCCGATGCTGTTGGCGGCTCCATTCTGCTCCTTGATGGCGCCGAGATAGCCAAAATAGAGCCACTGCACCGCTTCGCGGGCATTATTGGCAGGACGGGAGATGTCGCAGCCGTATTCGGCGGCCATGGTGACAAGCTGCTTCATAAAGTCAAGCTGGCGCTCGATATCCTCCAGCAGCTGGATGGTTTCGTTTGACATATCGCGCTCACTGATCCGCTTCTTGTCGAGTGCGCGCTGTTCGATGAGATAGGTCATGCCGTAGAGTGGGATGCGGCGGTAGTCGCCGATGATCCGTCCACGGGCGTAGGCATCGGGCAGACCGGTTAACACACCGGCATGACGAGCCTTTTTCATCGTATCGGTATAAACGCGGAACACGCCGGTGTTATGCGTGGTTCGATAACGGAATTCATTTTGGATGCTTTCGCCGATCGTATAGCCATATGCCTCGCAGGCCTGTGCGGCATTGCGGTAGCCGGCAAAAGGATTGACGGCACGCTTGAGCGGCTCGTCGGTCTGCAGACCGACAATGATGTCATCCTCGCGGATTACATAGCCGGGCTTATAGGTGAGGATCGAGGAGACGTGCTCGGTATCGACATCAAGAACGCCTCCCCTCTTGGTTTCTTCCCGCAAAAGCTCGTCGACACGGGCCTTGACCCGCTCGGTACGCGGGGTGGTGCCAGAAAGAAAGGAGGCATCACCGAGGTAGGGCGTATAGTTGTGGAGAATAAAATCGCGGACATCAATGGCTTTTGTCCAATTGCCGTCCTTAAAGCTGCGCCAATGCGTCATAGAGGGTTCCTTTCTGATCGAAAAACCGATAAGCGTAAAACAGACTTGCTGTTGTCTTCATTATACACGGTTTTGCTTCATTTGTCAATCAATCTTTTCTTTGGTTTTTGAATTCTCCGAAAAACGAAAATGCCCTTTCCGGCATGACCGTAAGGGCTTCTGTTTGAGGGTAGGGAATTACATATTGCTTTCGACGTATTCGACAACATCGCTGACCGTGATCAGCTCCTCGATGTCTTCGTCGGGCACGGTAATACCAAAGCTTTCTTCCATAGCCATCAGCATTTCAACAACGTCGAGCGAATCGGCGCCGAGATCTTCCATGATTTTGGTGTGTTCATCGATCATGTCGGTGTCGATCTGAAGCTGACGGGCAATGATTTCAACTACCTTATCGTACATACGGTTGGAATATATCCTTTCTTCGCCGGCGGCGGTATTTCTGTCTTCGTAAGCATATAGATTATACCATAACGGTGGCAAAATGCAAGAGTTTTTTTCGTTCTTTTTGAAAATGCCGCACACTTAACAAAAATTTAACCCTGTCTAAAGCGAAGTCGTGAGAATTACCGAAAAAAACACGGTTTTGGGAGGCGAATCCGAAAAGAAACCGAAAATTTCGGAGAAGTGGAAAGTTTCTCTTGCTTCTGCGCGAAAAATGCGGTATAATGATAATAACGCAAAAAAAAACGAATCCGGAGGAACGCTATGAGCTCAGCCGATACCGCCTTTATCCGCACCTGCCGCGACATTCTTGAAAACGGGACCCTGGTGACCGACGAAAAGGTTCGCCCGAAATGGGAGGACGGTACGCCTGCGTATACGAAGAAGCTGTTTGGTGTGGTCAACCGCTACGATCTGTCAAGCGAGTTTCCGCTGATCACGCTTCGCCCCATCAGCCTCCGTGCAGCGGTTGATGAGGTGCTTTGGATCTGGCAGAAAAAGTCGAACAATGTGCACGATCTCGGCAGCCATATCTGGGACGCCTGGGCCGATGAGAGCGGCTCGATCGGAAAGGCTTACGGCTATCAGATGGGCATTAAGCACCATTATAAAGAGGGCGACTTCGATATGGTCGACCGCGTGTTGTACGATCTCAAGAACAATCCCTGCTCCCGCCGTATTATGACCAACCTGTATAATTTTGCCGATCTACACGAGATGGCGCTCTATCCCTGCGCTTACAGCATGACCTTTAATGTGACAAACGGCCGCCTGGATGCCATTTTGAATCAGCGCTCGCAGGATATGCTGGCCGCCAATGCCTGGAACGTGGCACAGTATGCGGCGCTGGTGATGATGCTCGCACAGGTGAGCGGCTTGCGGGCCGGTGAGCTGGTTCATGTCATTGCCGATGCTCATATCTACGATCGGCATATTCCTATCGTCGAGGAGCTGCTGTCGCGCACCCCCTATGAGGCACCGACGGTTACCCTCGATCCAGCCGTGACCAATTTCTATGCCTTTACGCCCGATAGCTTCCGGATAGAGAACTATCGCCACGGCGAAAAGATCGGACGATTCCCGGTTGCTGTGTAAGCAGGATACTTACTTGTTTTGTGAATGATTTGCTGTAACGGAGGATGTTGACTATGCCAAACATTATTCCTTATCGGGGAAAAAACGGATATATTTTTATCAGCTATGCGCATCGCGATGCCGCAACGGTTCTGCCGATTCTCGAGCGAATGGGACAAGACGGCTACCGCTTTTGGTTTGATGAGGGCATCGATCCCGGTACCGAATGGGATGAATTTATTGCCGAGCACATCATTTCGTGCGAATATTTCATTGCCTTCATGTCCAAAAACTATCTGGCCTCCTCCAACTGTAAGGACGAGCTGAACTATGCGCGGGATCTGGAAAAGAAACGCCTGATTGTCTATTTGGAGGACGTTGTTCTGCCGGCCGGTCTGGCCATGCGTATCAATCGTCTGCAGTCGGTGTTCTATCATAAATATCCCGACGCCGACAGCTTCTTCCGTATGCTGTATGTTGCCGATGGGCTGGATGCCTTCCGCTCGGACGAGGATCGTCAGGCGGTGAAGACGACGAGCACGACGAATGCCATCAAGACCGAAAACACCGTACCTCCCGTCAAGACGGACAATACGGCCTCGACCGCTTCGTCCAATACGATCCCGATCACCAACGTCAGCGTCTATAACAGCGACGGCGCTCCCGAGGGTGCCTTGATTCGGAACGGAACCGCCTTCTTCCGTAACGAAGCGAAATATATTGGCTTCAAGCTGCATTTTGCTTCCAAGCCGTATGCCAGAAATGTCACCCTGCATTGGCGCATCGAGAAGGAAAACGGCGAATACTTCTCGCAGCAGTACGATCAGGAGATCGAGCTGAAGGCCGATTGGGTGACCTATTCCAAATCCTGGGGCTGGAAGAGCGCCGGAAACTGGCCGTTCGGTAAATATAAGATCGTGGCCTCGTTTAATGAGGATACCCCCACCGAAACCTGGTTCGAAATCAAGCCCGGCAGCTACGATACCATGCCGGTGCCGATCAAGAGCGTGAAAATGTTCAATTCGACCGGCGGAAAGCTGCCGCCGTCCAGTGAGCGTACTTATACGACTGTGTTTGATTCCAAGACCGCGTGCTATCTGTATTTCCAGCTGTATTTCGATCAGCCGGGAAAGGATCTGAATGTCACGATCAATTACCATATCACGAACAGCGAGGGTAAGAACGTGGCGCACATGGCCTCCCCGATCTTGGTAGCGTATAACTACGTGAGCTGTTGGACAGGCTGGGGCTGGAAGGATCCCGGCCATTGGAAGCCCGGTCGCTATTATTATACCATTTCCATGGGAGACTCGAATACCCTGACAGGCTCCTTTGACGTACAATAAGATCGTAAAAAAACCGCTCTCTGCTATCGCAGAGAGCGGTTTTGCGTTGTTGTTATAACGGATGCGAGGTGATACGCGCATAGGGACGCGGAAACTGCGGCGGCGTGTGTCGAATTTTTTCGATGCGGAGAAGGGTTCGCTTGTTCTCCTCGCCGCCCTCCGCTAAGGTGAAGAAATGAATGCCCTTCGGCCGCCCGCCCAGCGTACCGATTCCGCCCAGCGACTCCGAAAGCTCTTCTTCTCCCTGCGGACCTTTCATGGCCAAAAACAGACCGCCGACCTTGAGAAAGGGCAGACAAAGCTCCGCCAATACGTTCAAACGAGCCACCGCGCGTGCGCTGACAGCCGTGTAGCGTTCGCGGTAGCTGCGGTTGTTGGCCAGATCTTCCGCGCGGTGACAGATGGCGCGGAAATTGGTCAGACCGAGCGTCTTGCCCGTCTGTGAGAGAAAATCAACCTTTTTGGCGGTGCTGTCCAGCGCAGTTACCTTGATGTCGGGGCGCAAAATGGCAAAGGGAAAGGCCGGAAGCCCCCCGCCGCTCCCGACGTCCAGTAAATCGGCATGAGGCGGAATGCTTTCGGCGCACAGCGCACAGTCGACAAGATGCTTGATAATCGCTTCGTCGGGGTTGCGAATGGCCGTGAGATTCATGGTTTGATTGACGGTCAGAAGCGTGTCGAGATAGCGAGAAAGCAGTTCGGACTGCGGACGGGAAACCGAAACATCGTTTTGTGTAAGGACGGTGTGAATGGTTTGCGTGTACATAAGAGAATTCCTTACCGAATGAGTATTTGTCTTAGCCGACAGCGCGATGCCATGCGGCGCGAGAATCATGTCTTGCGGTACTGATGTGCCACGGCCTTAGCGCACAAGGCAACACCCTTTTGCCAAAGCCGACGAGCCGACCTAACGCCGTGCGGCGCAGGCTTGCCGATACCTCGGTTGAAGAAGTTAACACTTTTTCTCCAAGACCGACGAGCCGACCGAACGCCGTGCGGCGCAGATTTGCCGATACCTCGGTTGAAGAAGTTAACACTTTTTCTCCAAGGCCGACGAGCCGAAGGCGAGGCGTAAAGCTTCTTCTTTTTGATTCTAAAACTTTTTCTTCGAAGAAGAAGAAAAAGTTTTAGCGCCCTTCTTTGGGCGTCTTTCTTGGGCGTCCAAGAAAGACGCGAAAAAAACACTTACGTAATTTTAATTTGTTTGTGTTGGAAAAGAAGAAGTAAAAATTTTAATGGGATGGCTAAGATTAAAATAAATCTGACTTCAAAGTTACTTTAAATAATGAATTAGCTCAGTTTTCTTTTTTGTCCTTTCTTTGCCCGCGCAAAGAAAGAACGAAAGAAAGCGCGCTAAAACTTTTTCTTCTTCTTCGAAGAAAAAGTTTTAGAATCAAAAAGAAGAAGCTCTACGTCTCGCCTCCGGCTCGCCGGTTTTGGCAAAGAAGCGCTGACTTCTTCTGCCAAGGTGTGGTACGGCGAGTACTGCTCGGCGTTCGGCAGGCTCGCCGGTTTTGGCAAAGAAGTGATTACTTCTTCTGCCAAGGTGTGGTACGGCAAGTATCGCATGGCGCTCGGTCGGCGCGGCAGTCTATCAAGACAAAAAATCCCGCTGTCTGCCAAGACAAAACATTGTTCTTTTTCCTCTAAAAACACATTATGGAAAGGCCATTATCATGAATCTACCAAACAAGCTAACGATTCTCCGCATTATTCTCGTTCCCTTCTGTATGTTCTTCATCGCCTTCACCGGTATGAACGACACCGCCGCCCGTCTGATTGCGCTGGTACTGTTCTCGGTCACCTCGCTCACCGACATGCTTGACGGCAAAATTGCCCGCAAATACAATCTTATCACCGATTTCGGCAAGTTCCTCGATCCGGTAGCCGACAAGCTCCTCATCATCGGCTCCTATCTTGCCATTCTTGTCCGTTACCGCGCCGACACGGTCTTCACGCAGGTTATGTTTTGGTGCTTATTTATCATCTTCTTCCGTGAGCTGGCGGTCACCTCGCTCCGCATGATCGTGGCCAACAAGGTTGTGATCGCGGCCGACAAATTCGGCAAGATCAAGACGGTTTCGCAGATGGTTTGCGTCATTGTTGTACTGGTGGAGCCGGTGCTGTTCGGTACGCTCTTTCCTTTGGACACCCATCTGATTCTGAGCTATGTCACCGTCGTTTTCTCGGCATTGATGACGCTCTTCTCGGGCCTCAATTACTTCAAGTCCTTGGCCTTACATCAATCCGTCCAAG
>SVSA01000067.1 GCA_015064545.1 Oscillospiraceae bacterium
CGAGATTTCCAAGGCCTTCGACGAAGAGGATTTCGACAAATTTGACCGTGTCCGTTATCCCAAGGTGGTCTATGCCGGTATGCTTGAATATGACGGCGATCTGCACATTCCTCACCACTATCTTGTCAATCCCCCCGAAATCACCAATACGCTCGGTGAATATCTGGCCGCAACCGGCATCCCCTCTTACGCCATTTCCGAAACGCAGAAATACGGTCACGTTACCTATTTCTGGAACGGTAACAAGAGCGGAAAATTCAGCGAGGAGCTGGAAACCTATGTTGAGATTCCCTCGGATATCGTTCCCTTTGAACAGCGCCCGTGGATGAAGTGTGCCGAAATTACCGATGCCCTCATCGAAGCCCTGCGTTCGGGACAGTACAAGTTCTTGCGCTGCAATTTCCCGAACGGTGACATGGTCGGTCACACCGGTTCCTTTGCCGCAACCAAGTGTAGCATGGAGGCGCTGGATCTTCAGCTTGCCCGCATTCTGAAGGTCGTTGACGAGGTGGGCGGCATTGCCATTTTGACCGCTGACCACGGTAACGCCGACGAAATGTTTGAGCTGGATAAAAAGACCAAGCTCCCCACCAAAAAAGCGAAAACCAGCCATACGCTGAATCCGGTTCCCTGCATCTTCTACGATAAGGTCATGTCTGACAGCTATACCGTGAAAAAGGACGGCACCTTCGGTCTTTCCGCTTTGGCTGCCACCGTAGTCAATCTCCTCGGTTATGAGGCTCCTTCCATGTGGGATCCTTCCATGATCGAAAGCAAATAATCCCACACTCGTTACGTCATTCCGCAAGAAAGGAGAAACACCATGTCTGAGCATCAGAACAATACGGACCGCGATGCCTTTGCCCGCTCGGTTACCGCCTTAACACCCGACGACATCCCACAGAAAAATCCGAAAAAGCGATCGACCGCCGACTATTTGTTCAATCACATCCGCGTGATGCTTCTTCTGATTTGCGGCGCGATCCTGGTATGGAGTCTCGGCTATATTTTCGACACACTAAAGCAGTATGATCGAACCGATCAGCTGTATGACGGACTAGGTGACATGATTGCCAACGGCCTCGGCGTTGAAGGCATGTTTGCCTCCCCCTCCTCACCGACCACACCCGACTACGATGCCTCGCAAAAGCTCTCCGGAGAAGACATCGAGCAGATCGGGAAACCGAGCGAACCGGTCAACAAAGAGTTTGAGCGAATGCGAAACATTCTGCTTGGTCTTAAATCAAAGTATCCCGACCTATACGGTTGGATCGTACTGCCGGGAACCGTCATCAACTATCCGGTTATGCAATCCACCGATAACGATTACTATTTGGATCACGCCTACAACGGTGATCGTCTGGCCGCCGGGGCGATCTATGTTGACTACCATTGCAAGAAGGATCTGTGGTCAAACTATAATCTGGTGGTCTACGGCCATCACATGACAAACGGCACGATGTTTAATTCGCTTGACAAGTTCTTCAACGAGTCCTTCTTCCGCACCAACAATACCGTCTATTTCTACACACTCGACGGCATGTTCACGTATGAGGTTTTCTCGTTCTACGAGACGAATATGTATTATCCCTATATCCGCACCATTTTCCCCAATTATAGCACCTTCAAGGAATTCAGCGAGGAGATGCGTGACAACTCCATCTTCGAGGTCGAAGGACTTACCTTTGGCGATGCCGAACGGATGCTTACCCTGTCAACCTGTAATAACCGCACCGACGAAGGCCGACTGGCGGTTCATGCTATTCTGGTTGACGCCTATCTTGCTCCTTCTTGATACTGTTTTTGAAAGGAATTACCGCCATGCCTCCCCGTCTTTCGGTTCTGATCCCAATGTATAATGAGGAAAAGATTGCCGCCGATACCGCGCGCACGCTTTCCGCCTATTTTGATGAAAAATTTCCCGATGGCGACTACGAGATTGTCTTCTCCAACGATGGCAGCCGCGATCGTTGCGGCGAAGCCGTGGAAGAGCTGGCACTCCCTCATGTGCGTGTTGTCGGTTATCCCGACAATCGCGGCAAGGGCTCGGCCATCCGCGAGGGCATTCTGCTTTGCGAAGGAGACGTAATCGTGTATACCGATTGCGATCTGGCGTATGGCTGTGATGCTATTTACGATATCTACCGCAAGCGCGAGGAAATCGGCTCGGATCTTGTAATCGGTTCACGGAACCTGAGCGCCGATGGCTACGAAGGATACACCTTCTTGCGCAAGCTGATGTCCAAAACCTATATCAAGGTCATCGCGCTGTTGGCCGGCTTTCGGTATTCCGACTCGCAATGCGGCATTAAGTGTCTGACAAAGACAGCCGCTCATGACATTTTTTCGCGTTGCACCGTCAACGGCTTCGCCTTTGACCTCGAAATGCTGATTCTTGCCGACAAGCTTGGCTATCGTGTCGGTGAACAGCCGGTACGTATCATCAACCACCGTGAATCGGAATCCAAAGTCAATCCGATTCAAGATGCGCTTCGCATGATCCGCGATGTTAACCGCATCAAAAAAAACCACAAGCATCTTCGTACATAAGCTTAGGCGCGGTGCCTTTCGACACCGCGCCTGTCTTCTTTGCCATAAGGAATTCTTGCATGAAAACATCTGTCAAACGCGCCGCCCTCCGCGCCGCCTTTCCCTACACGGTTCCGATTCTGACCGGCTTTCTTTTTCTCGGCATCAGCTGTGGCTTTTTAGCACGAGCTTCGGGATTGCCCGTTTGGTTTCCGCTCATCACCTCGCTATTCATTTTTGCGGGATCCATGGAATTTGTCACCGTCACTCTCTTGACTGCCGCCTTTCATCCGCTGGGTGCCCTGAGTCTTACCTTGATGATTAACGCCCGCCATCTCTTTTACGGCATTTCGATGCTGGAGCGTTACCGTGGGCTCGGAAGCCGAACGCCGTATCTGATCTTCGGTATGTGTGACGAAAGCTTCTCGATCAACTGTGCCGTCACTCCGCCAAAGGATATTGACCGCGGCTGGTTTATGTTCTTTGTTACGCTCTTGAATCACGCTTACTGGATCATCGGAAATACAATCGGCAGTCTTCTCGGCTCGCTTTTTCGTTTTCCCACCGAGGGAATCGATTTTGTGATGACCGCCATGTTTGTAGTCATTCTGATCGAACAGTGGCAAAAGGAATCCTCGCATACCTCCTCACTGCTCGGTCTCGGCATCACACTGCTCTGCCTGATCGTGTTCGGCGCCGATCACTTTTTGCTCCCCGCCATGGGTATTCTTCTTGTAATTCTTCTGATTCTCGGCCATCATCGTCGCTGGGAAGGAGGAGAAAGGACATGACACTAACCGAACAGCTTCTTACGGTCGGTATTGTGGCTTTCGCGACCATGCTGACACGTTTTTTGCCCTTCCTACTGTTCCCTGCCAAGAAACCGACACCCAAACCGATCCGCTATCTCGGACAGGTTCTGCCGCCTGCCGTTTTCGGTTTGCTTGTCATATACTGCCTGAAGCACGTTCAACTCTTAACCGGCACGCACGGTCTTCCCGAAGCGATCGCCATTGCCGTTGTGGCGTTTCTCCATCTCTGGCGCAAGCAAATGCTGCTGTCCATTGCCGGCGGCACGATTGTGTACATGATTTTGGTTCAGCTCGTCTTTGTATAGCCGAAAAAACTCCGTACAGCCCACAGGCCGTACGGAGTTTTGCTTGGGTATTCACTTGGACAAGGTGCTTTTTTGAGCACGTATACCACCTTATTCGGTCGGCTTTTTAACCGGCGGCTCGCTCAGTCCCACCACGCGGTCTACCGGCATCGCAAAGGCAATACCCTGCCCGGGGGTATCCAGCCCCACCTCGTGGTAAAGCGCATGCAGAATATTATCGCGAATCTCAGCAGGAACAAGGATCATAACTATCTCCTTGTCGGGCTCGATCGTAATATTGAACAGCTTTTCAGCCTCCTGATTGGCCGTACCGCGGGCATGGATCACCGTACCGCCGCGCGCGCCGATCTCCTTGGCGGCATCCATCGCCGTCTCGCTGAAGCCGGCATTCACGATGCAGAAGATCACCTCATGCTTGGTTTTTTTCATGATTTCTCAGCCCCTTCCTTCGGTATGATTACTTAAAAACTGATAGATCGCAACACCGATCACGCCGGTCATGGGAACCGTAAAGGCAATCCCCTTTCCGTTTTTGATCGTGCGGAATTTTTCGTCCAGGTAGCGCAAGGCCGCCTCTTCCTTATCTTCGCGAATCACGCTGAAAATGACAGCCTTATCACGATCGGTCAGCCCCAAATAGTTCAGCATGGTGGTATCCGCCGTTCCCTCGGCAGCCATCGCCAGCTGCATATTGATTTCAAAGCTTTGCAGCAAGGCTAAATATACTTCGGCCTTATTACGATTCACGACCGTAATCAGAATTTTCAGCTTAGGCGGCATGGGCTCGTTGGATGTCTGGGGACGCGGGACACGGCGCGGTCTTGACACACGCCGGCTCTTTTCGGTTTCGTTTGCCATAGCGTCCTCCTTATCGGAAATTGATGATTTGTTCGTCATCGGCACTGAGAATACGCTTCATTGCGATCTTCTGTCTTACCTTGCGCGTGACAATCGCCCGGAAGCCGAGTGCCTGAATGGTAATAAGAGGTGTCATGGCAACCATCGCCACAACGCCGAAAGCATCGGTCATCACCTTGGATTCGCCTTGCAGTACACAGCAAACACCAACCGCAAACGGCAGAATAAAGGTGGATGTCAAGGGGCCGCTGGCAACGCCGCCCGAGTCAAAGGCAATGGCCGTATACAAGCCCGGCACAAAGAAAGACAGACCAAGCGAAATAAAGTAACCGGGAATCAAATAATATAAGATGTTAAAATCGAGCACAATGCGAAGCATCGAGAGCCCAATCGAAACACCGACACCGATCGAAAGTGCAAGCATCATGGATCTTTTACTGACCGTACCGCTTGTAACCTCCTCGACCTGCTTGTTCAGTACATGAACCGCAGGCTCTGCCAAGACGGTTACCATACCAATCAGGAAGCCGAACAGTACAATCCACACCGGCGAATTTCCGGCAAGCTCCACACCCATCTTATAACCGATCGGCATAAACCCGACAGTAACCGAAACCAAGAAAACCACAAGACCAAGCACAGTATAGAGAATACCGACCAGAATCTGCGCGATCTTGCGCTTGGGAAGCTTCAAGAAAAAGACCTGCAGGATAAAGAAGAAGGCAACCACCAATCCGATGGCCAACAAAACCTCTTCAGCAACCGAAAGCAATGTATCGAAGAATGCGGGGCCAAGATTGGCATCAATATCGTAGGTCGGAACCTGATAGCCGAGATCCCCGCTCACAAAGATTCCGAGAAGCATTACCGCTAAAATCGGCCCGACCGAGCAGAGGGCAATCAAGCCGAAGCTGTTTTCTCCGACATTCCGTCCGCCGAGAATCACCGCGATACCAACACCGAGCGCCATAATGAACGGAACGGTAATCGGTCCGGTCGTAACACCGCCCGAGTCAAAGGCAAGTGCCAAAAACTCGGGGTTGCCGTTGATTACCACAAGCGAGGTTATCGCAAACAGGATCATATAAAAATAAATCAACAGTGAGGAAAGCGGCTTATGAAACACAATCTTCAAAACGCCGATAAGTAAAAACACACCTACACCGACTCCGACAGATAGAATCAGCAAGAGCGGAGGAATCGCTTTTTCCACCTGCGAAGCAAGAACCGAAAGATCGGGCTCCGCCACCGTGATAAGCAGCCCCATCGCAAAGCAAACGCCAAGCAGCAATATCAGCTTTTTGGACTTGGCCAAACCGGAACCGATATGCTCGCCCATCGGTGTCATTGCCAGATCGGCGCCGAGGTTAAACAAACCGATGCCAAGGATCAAAAACAGCGAGGACAGCAAAAAGATGCCCATTTCCTTTCCCGACAAAGAGACCAACGGCGTCAGATTCAAAAGAAAAACCATAGCCGTTACGGGAAGCACCGAAATGAGCGCCTCTGTCAATTTTTTCCGCAATACCTTGATCAAGATGATTTCTCCCTATGTTTACTACAATTATTGTACCATAAATGAAAAGAAAAAGTCAACCAAGGAAAATCGATTCTTTGTCAAAAGAAAAAAGATTGTGAAACACGCCCACAAACCTAGAAAGGTTTGTGGGCGTGTTTGTATTGTTTGAGGCTAAAACCGTCCGCTTCGTCCGCCGTGAGAACGTCCCGACGAGGAGCGATGTGTGCCGCCGCCCGACGAGCTGCTGTCAATGCGAACCCTTCTGACATTTCGATAGAGAAAACGATCGTTGGCAATACGCAGGTCCATACTGTTCGGGATCACATAGTCACCCGCTTCGTTTCGCCGCCGCACCGTTTTCAGCTTTCCCTTCATTGCTGTAACCGTAATCAGCGCCAGCACAAAACCAACGATAACCGCAATGACCAATGTTTGCTTCCAATCAAAGGCAGGACCGAGAATTCCCTCTCTTGCTGCATCGGCAAAGGCCAGAAAAGCCTCATAAAAATGATTCTCGGAAAGATCTCCCAGCATCGCATCCTCGATCCGATCCAAGTCCCGATCGCCGAGTGCCCGCCGTGCCGAGCCGTATGTCGTGATGGCCCACGAGCGTTCGGTTAGGGCAACCAAAAGCAACAGGCCATCATCACCCACGCCGCTTCCGTAGCCATTCTCATCGTAAAAATCGTCGGCATAAGCCTGCGCCGATTTTCCACCCAGGGAGGTAACGGTCAGCACCGCAATCTCGCACGACATTTCCTCGGTCAACTGCTCAAGATACGAGCCCAACAGCTGCTCTTCGCGGTCGGTCAGAAGATTAGCTTCATCCACAACCAGCGGCAGCGTTCGGTTTGCCGATACCGTAAGAAGCAAGAAGCCCGCCAGAATGACGGTCAAAATGATACATCCAATCCGTTTCATTTCCATCACCTCACAGCATCGAAAGCAGCCACAGCACGACAAATGAAGCGGCGGTCAAGCCGGCTGTCAGAACCGACAGCCAGATGGCATACGCTTTTTTATCCAGCGGCAGATCGCCGACAAATTTTCCGGTCTGACCGTTCATCGCAAACAGATAGTTCTTCCCTTGCCAGCTGGTGGACAGCAGCCAGACAGGAAGCAAGGCATATCTCACCTTACCTCCCTCACAGCGTATCCGACTGCGTTCGGGAACCACCGAGGAATAGCCGCTGATCGTTGAGGCAAAATACTGCTCGGTCGTTGTCTTAATCCGTTCGTTGGCACGCGGAATACTGTCGTCGGAGGAAACGTCATACCGATCCGCCAAATAGCCCGCTAAGTACGCCGTCTGAAAATCGACCGCCTGCGAAAGATCGTAAGGCTCAATCGATTCCATCAAGGCATTATCCATCTTGGAGGAACCGTCAACCGGGACCCCCATAAAGCCAAGATGACCGGCACGATGCAGGGCAAAATGGCTCGTCTCGGTATAGCGATAACGGCTGTCGCTCCAAATGCGGGTGCGCGTCGCACGGTAACGGATACTGGCATCGGCATCGGCATCAAACAGCCAAAACGGCACGTAGATCCCCTTGATTTCGTCAATATGATTCTCATCCTTGAAAATCTTCGGAAGCAAGCGCTTGCCCTTCAGATGACGCTTCAAGCCCTCTTTGGCTGCTTTTTTATCAAGCTTGAAGGGAACAACAAGATCCGGCTTGAGTTCTCCTGCCAGTCGACCGGTCATCACAACGGGGTTGCCGCAATAGGGACAGGAGGTCGCCGCTGTCGTTGCCTCACACGCAATTTCACCGCCGCAGGATTGGCAGGTATACACACGAATGTCCTCGCTCTCCTGCCAGGAATCGCCCCGGGGCCCCTCCCAAGACATAGCATCGGCCGTATCCTCCTTGAGGGCCTCATCGTGGTGCTTCAGCGCCTCGACATCAAATTCGGTATCACAGTAAGGGCATTTCAGCTTTTGCGTACCCACATCAAATTCGATACTGCCGCCGCAACAAGGGCACTTATATTGCATCAATTCACTCATGATTACTCTTCATAGCCGTCGGTTAAACGAAAATCACGGCCATCCCCTTTCGGTTATTGAATATCACCGTCATCAAAGCGATCGCCACACTCGGGGCAGAAGCGAGGCGGATTCTTGGGATCGGCAGGCTCCCAACCACACTTGTCGCAACGGAAGAGGGGTGCTTCTGCCGGCTTTTTCGCACCGCATTCCGGGCAGAATTTGCCGCGATTAACGGCACCACAACGACAGGTCCAGCCCTCCTCAGGCTTCTTAGCACCGCACTCGGGACAGAACTTACCGGTAGCGGTGTGACCGCAGGCACAGGTCCAGGCACCGTCCGGCTTCTTGGCCTCGGGCTTTTTCGCTCCGCAGTTGGGGCAGAAATTCCCCGTTACCGTCTCTCCACACGAACAGTACCATCCGTCCTTTGCGACAGTCGGCGTCTGCGAGGCCTGCTGCTGACCCATGGCATAGAGATTCTGAGCATTGAGATTACCGGAATTCATGGCCATTCCCATTCCCATAAAGCCGGTCATGGCGCCGCCGCTGTTTTCGGCCGCCGCGCGCATGGCATCGGCCTGTGCGCCGACAAGGGTAGCCGCCGCCATGGTGGGATCGCGCATAATCGCCGTTCTTTGCGCCTGCTTGATCAGCTCGGCATCCTCCTCGGGGAGGGTAACCGGATTCATGGCCACGCTCTTAACCTTGAGCCCGCGCAGCTCGCCCCATTTTTTGGTCAGCTGCTCGTTCATCGCGATTTCGATATCGGTGCTGTGAGAGGCAATCTGATTCGGACGGAGCTCGAGAGCAGACAGGCGGGCAAAGGCAGGCGCCAGCGCACTGATAAATTCGGTTTTCAGCTGGCTGTCGATCTCGTCGCGCGTATATTCGCGCTCGACATTGCCACACACATTGGTATAGAACAAAAGCGGATCGGCGATCACATAGGAATAAATACCCGAGCAACGCACCGAAACATCGATATCGAGGCCGATCTTGCTGTCAACCACGCGAAAGGGGATCGGATTCGGCGTACCGAACTTATTGTCCATAATCTCCTTGGTGTTGAAATAATAGATCCGCTGATCCTTGCCGGTATCGCCACCGTAGGTAAAGCGCTTACCGATCGTCTTGAAGGTATCCAGAATGCTCTGTCCGAGCGAGCCTGCAAAAATGCTCGGCTCGCTGGAACGGTCGTAGGTGAACTGTCCCGGCTCGGCACAAACCTCCACAACCTTTCCCTGCTCGACAATGATCATACACTGTCCGTCAGCAACGGCAATACCCGAACCGCTTGAAATGATGTTGTCGTTTCCCTTGGTATTGGAGGAGCGGCCGCTGACGCGCTTGCGCCCCTTGGCCACCAGCACGTCGCGATCCAAAGCATCGCAGTAGAAAAACTCCTTCCATTGATCAGCGAGCGTCCCGCCAATCGCACCGAGGCCGGCTTTGATAAGTCCCATAATGATATCTCCCTTCAGAGGTTATTACATTTACATGCAGATTGTCTTTCTGCTATGATTATTATAGCATGGTTATCCGCCGATTGCAACCGTATGGGAAGGCTTTTTCGGATTATTTCAGCAAATTATGAGCGACATTCCGGTAATGATATCCCATTTTACGAAAAAACAATCCCCCGAAGCGAGTTTCGGGGGATTGGAAACGGTAATTATTGGGTAACAGGAATCCGGCTATGCAAGGGTGTGATCCGCAAATAACGGGTAAGGAGCTTGTGATTTTCGGCCGCTTCGGCAATCTGCTCGACCGTGACATAGCCTGCCTCATATGCCTCGTTCAGTTCTAATACGGAGTGGTTGACATAAGCCCAAAGATTAAATCCGGAAGCGTAGGTGAATTCGATACCGGCAATGGTTTTGGTTTCTTCATATCCCAACTGGTTTGCCTCAAAGAGTACCGTCACCGCGCCGAACTGACCGTAGCAAAGCGTACCCCTAAGTATGGCGGAA
>SVSA01000068.1 GCA_015064545.1 Oscillospiraceae bacterium
TGCACCACGAAAGCAAAAAAGCCCTTGTAAATCAAGGACTTTCGGTCAAATTTTAACGATAAAAAGAAAACAGTAGGTCGATACGATTGTATCAATCTACTGTTCCTTATTTGGTGCGGGCAAGAGGACTTGAACCTCCACGAAGTTGCCCCCACTAGAACCTGAATCTAGCGCGTCTGCCAATTCCGCCATGCCCGCATATAAAATTGTTTTGCGAAATCTCGCAAATGCAAGAGATATTATATCACGTGTCTTTCGGTTTGTCAAGAGGAATTTTAAAAAACCTTAAAACTTTCCAAAAAACTTTTCATTCGGTTTTCCGAGAAAAAAAGGTTGTCCTCTTGACAAACAGGGGAACGGTGGGGTACAATAAGAAAAGTGAATCACAACAGCGGTCAATCCGTGGAAAAGAGAACGGTATGGAACTAAAGCCCAATGAAAATAAACAATTAACCTGCACCGTCAACGGTGTCTCCTACGAACGCTACGCCATCAAAACGCGGTTTGTCAAGATCGGCGACGACTACCTGGATGTTGTCCGCGAATTTGCTTTGCCTCACGTTGCCGAAGGCGATTTTATTTCGATCAGCGAAAAAATTATTGCCCTTTGTCAGAAACGAATTGTTTACCGCAAGGATATCCATCCCGGCTTCTGGGCCAAGTTTCTCTGCAAATTTGTCCGCATCACACCGGCCGGCCCCGGCGCCGGCACGCCGTATAAAATGCAGCTGATCATTATGATCTGCGGTCTGCCGCGCGTCCTGTTCGCTGCCGCCTGCTCGGCGGTTACCAAGCTGTTCGGCAAGCGTGGTGTATTCTATAAAGTCTGCGGCCATCATGTCGACGGCATTGACGGCTTGATCGATTACGACATTTCCTACAAGGAATATGCCGAATACGGCATTCTCAATCCCGAAAATCCGAGCGGCGTCTGCAACGAAATTGCCGATAAGCTCGGTATTCCCTGCATGATTGTGGATGCCTGCGACATTTCGGTCGAGGTACTCGGCAAGAGTCACAATCTTTCGCTCGACGATGCGGCTCTGGCCGAAATCGTCCGCGACAACCCGGCAGGACAGGACGATCAGTGCACACCGATCATTCTCGTTCGCCCGGTTCATACCCCCGACAATACCAATAACTGAACCAAATCCGATAACGGGGAGAACCGTGTCGGAGCAAAAAAGGCATCGCTGCGCCCTATGCTTGGGGCGGCGATGCCTTTTTTCTATCGTTTTTCTCGGTTTTCGAGGATCAAGTCAAAGCGTTTGGGCCCTTATCAAGCGATAGCCCTTCGCAAAAAAATCCGAGGGATTTATTCCTGCGATTCCTTCTTGGCCTTCTTTTCCTTCTTCTTGCGAGGCTTCTTATCAATATCGGGATCCTCAAGGACGGTTTCGGGTGCCTGATCGAGCGCCCACGGATTGGCCAAATAACGACGGAAGGTCTTGAAGGCCGAGGCATAGGCAAAGCCATCGCAAATACGCTCGTCCATTACGATCGTATAGTCAACATACTTACGGCGCACAGGCTCGCCATCAAGATTCAGCTCGCACACATGGCGCTTGGTACCAAACGAAATAAAGACCGGCACATTACCGAAATTATACAGATGATGGTAGATCGGCGGAATACCGAGCGAGCCAAGTGAGGTGATGAACATCGATCCGTGGAAGGGGCTGACCTTCGTAAGGCCACCCGGCAGCAAGCCGAAATAATCGAGCAATTTCAAAAACCAAACAACAAACTTTTTGACAACACCGGGAATATAGTTGAGCATGCGGGCCACACCGTCAAAGGCATTTTCTCCGCCGGAAAAGGCTTCATGATAGGTATCCTGAAACTTTTGATAAACCTCTTCCGCGGTATCGGTCGGCTCAAGATCCACCTTGATAACGGTATTGGTATTCTCCGAGGAGAGCTCTTCCTTCACCGTCATATTGATCTGGATGTTGTTACGGGCATAGAGCCGCTGTCCTGACAAAAAGCGATTCAGGTAGGGCTTTTGCGAGATGGTTCGGACATACGCCGCCAGGATAACGTGCATCAGCGTAAAGGTTTTCAGGCCGCGATCGCGCTTCTCCTTGACATACTGCTCGGCGGCGGTAATTTCAAACTTGTCCTGGAAAAGGTTTTGGGCATCGTGGCGTTCCACCATAATATACGGTGATACATAGTCGTAGGGGTCGAGACCGCGGATCCGCCAGCCGTCGGCTCGATCTCCCCATTTGCGTTTTCTTTTGCTCATAATAGGGTTCCTTTCGGTTTAGTTAAGACTCCGAGGATGTGGGAATTGAAACCCGGTATAAGTCTGCCATCACAGCGCGAATGGATAGCAAATCGTCGCGCAGAGCAGCATAACTGTATAACACACTGCCTTGACAAGCAGTTTGGGTACGAAGATAGGTAATTTGCTGTTCCAGCTCGCCAACCGATCCCCAGGTCGGGAGCTTGTAAGCAGCATGCGACACATAGAGCGCAACACCGCTGTCGGCAAGGCGCTCACTCCACCAATCCGCCAACACCCCAAAGGGGGCAGCGGCCGTATCAAAGCTCCAATAGATTTGCGGTGCCAGAAAGTCAAGATATCCGCCTGCCACCCAAGCAAGCGCATCACAGTAGATGCTGTGATAGGCCTCCAGACCGCGGGTAGCACTGCCGCCGTTCTGTCCATTATCGTTCTGCCAGATTCCAAAGGGAGCAATCCCGAATTCGCAGTCGGGATCGGCCGCCTTGACAGCCTCATAGCAGCTTTTCACAAGACGGTTGACATTCTCACGCCGCCAATCGGCAAGTGACATTCCGTTTCCGTAGACGGCATAGCTTGCGGCATCGTCGAAAACCGCGCCGCTCACCGGGTAGGGATAGAAATAATCGTCGAATACAATGCCTGCCACATCATAGCCTGCCGCGATCTCGCGACAGCCCTCCGCGACCAGTGCGCGCACTGCGGGCAAACCGCAATCGTAATAGAGCTTTCCGTCTGCGTAGGGCACGGTATATTCGGGATGACGCCGCGCCGGATTGGTTTCGGCCAGCTTGGTTACATCCTGTTGCGGATAGGCCGCCGATCCGGCGGTCACACGCAGCGGATTGATCCAGGCATAAATGCGGATACCTAGCGGCTTTCCCTTTCGAACAAGATACGCAAGCGGATCAAAATTCTGATCGGGGCTGACACCCTGTGTGCCCGACAGGACAACCGAGGCAGGAAAGAGCGAAGAAGCATACAGAGCATCCGAGGCAGGCCGCACCTGAAAGAAAATCGCATTCAGACCGCTCGAGGAAGCTACCGACAAAATCGTATCCAACTCGGCAGCAAGCGTCTCGGCCGGCAAGCCCTTGCGTGAAGGATAATTGAGATTGGTCACCGTGGCCACCCAAACACCGCGCATCTCCTGCGGAGCAGAATCGATTTCTGACACGGTATCGCTCACCGGAAGTGTTTCCCTGTCGTGTGCCGTCTCGGTCTCCTCGTCCTTCGTCATGGAACTGTGATCGGAATCGGTCGAAACGATCGGCAATTCGGAACAGGCAGTCAGAAAAAACAAAAAAAGCGCCAACAGGGTAACCAGGGCCTTTTGCATGACGTTCTCCTTCCGAACCCACAGCTTTTCTTTTATTATAACAGAATTTACAGATGGATGCAACACTTTTTTCTCCGTTTTCTTTGATATCGTTATAAATTTTACAAATGAACCAAAAACTGCGCTTCAGTTTACCGAATCCTGCCGACAGAAGACCGTTTCTTTACCTTTTGGTCGCTTCGATTCGGGATTTCATCCCTTCTCTTCGCGTTTGTCCGCAAAAGTGTTCGTCCAAAAAGCCGTCTTTGCTCCGCAATCCGTGTGAAAAACGCAAAAAAAGAAAGCGAAAAAGCGCAAGACAGGTCTAACCCCCGTCCTTTGCCAAAAAGACCGAAAAGAAGCCCCCACACTTCGACAGACTCCTTGTCATGATTTCGGTACAATAAGTATACGCAACATCATCGCGGCGCTTGCCGCAAGGAAAGGACGAAACTTATGGAAGAAAGTGGAATGATCCAAAAAATCAGAATCTGGCAGGATAAGATCTCCGGATATCTTGCCAAATGGATCGGTAAATATCTGCCTGACAAGGCAGACAAAACCGTCAAGATACAAAAACAGATTCGCGGTGCCTGCCGCGGTATCGCCGGAGGAATCGCGGCCTTCTTCTTTACCCGCGCGACAGCCTTTGGCGGCAGTACCCCCTTTGGCTTGGCTCTCTTGACTGCCGCCGATGGCAGAGCACCGTATCTCTTTGCCGGTATTCTCCTGTCTTCGGTTATCGGACAAGCCAACGGCATCACGGCGGTGGCTTCTACGCTGATCTTCATTCTGCGTTTGTTGGTTGGCTTGCTGCTCGGCGGGCGAAAAGCACCGCTTTTTCGAGAACCGCTCGCCTTACGGTTGGCGATTGGATCGATCGGCGGTTTTGTGGTGGGAATCTACTCGATCTTTGCCGGTGGTTTTGCCAAAGAACAGCTTTGGCTGGCTCTGTTTTTAATCGGCACCGTGCCGCTGTTTGCCTATCTGTATGAGGGAGCCGCCCTGCCTCGCGAAGAAACCGCACCGCGCCGCGAGGCAGGAATTCTTGCCTATCTTTACACCGGCATTCTAACGTGTACATCGTTCACGTTCTTCGGCTACTCACCGGCCTTGACAGTAGCCGCGTTTGCAACACTCGTTCTTTCCGCCACAGGCGGCAGTCTGCGCGGAGGACTGGCCGGCATGATCGGGGGCTTTGCCTGCGGCGCGGTCTTTTCACCGGTGCTCGGCATGGTTGGTGTTCTGGTCGGAAAAGGCAAGAAGCGAGGGTTGTCGGTTTCGGTTCTCTCGGCAGGTGCCATCGCCGCTACCGTCTCATTGGCGATCGACGGCATCCTGTCGCTGTTAGCCATCGTCCCGGCTTATACCATAGCAGCCGCTCTGTTTTTACCACTTGTCAAGGGTGGATGGCTGACACGGCTCTCTCCGTTTTCAGCCGAAGCAGCCATACCCGGCACGACAGCCGAACGGGCGCTCGTCACGCAACAACGGGAGGAGGACATCAAGCGCCGCCTCTCTTCCCTTTCGGAAGCCATGTCCTCGCTCTCTACCGTATTCTATGCCCTTTCCAACCGCCTCATGACACCGGGCACGCATGAGCTGCGCGAAATCTGCGAAAATGCCTTCCGTGGCTACTGCACACATTGCCGCGATAATACCCGATGCTGGGGCGAATGCTATGACCGTACTGCCGACGTGATGAACCGTCTGGCCGCCGCTGTCGTCCGACACGGCAACGCCGATTCCTCGTATATTCCTGCCGATTTTCTTTCGCATTGTCCCCATGCGGCCAAGGCCATTTCGGAGATCAACATCAGTCATGCGCGCCTCTTAGAGCACGCCGTCGTTCGCAACAAAACCGAAATTTTTGCCTTCGATTATGAAGCGATGGCCGACCTGCTGGTCGGCGCAACCGAGGAATCGGCGGCGGAATACCAGCCCGATTCGACGGCAAGCGAAGCGGTACGTCAAGCCGCCCGTGCCATGGGGTTTGCCGTCAACAACATCGCCGTTTACGGCAAACGCCGCAAAACGGTGCTCGCCGGCGGTATTGAGCTGTCACAGACCAAGCATACGGCCGAAGAGATCCGTCGGGCACTTTCGGAGGCCTGTCAATGCCGTCTTTCGATCCCGACCTTTACGGTTGATGGTGACTATGTCACCATGACGGCCGCGGCAGAGCGCACGTTCTCCTGTGAAACCGCCCGCGCCTCGGTTCGCAAGGAGGAGGAAAAGCTTAACGGTGACAGCGCCGTTGTCTTTGAAAACCGTGACGACCGTTTTTATGCGTTGCTGAGCGACGGCATGGGTAGTGGCCGCGATGCCGCGATCACCTCGCGCATGACCTGCATCATCCTGGAAAAGCTTTTGTCGGCCGGAAACCGTAAAAATACGGTGTTGAAAATTCTGAATCATTTTATCCGCAACAAAAATGTTGAATGCTTCGCCACCGTGGATTTGCTTGAAATCGATCTCCTGAACGGGGAGGCCTCCTTTGTCAAGAGCGGTGCCGCCGCTTCCTATGTTCTGCGTGAGGGAAAGCTTTTTAAAATTGCTTCTCAGTCCCTACCCATCGGCATCACACGCGAGATTACCGCCGAGGAAATTCGCTTTTCTTTAAAAGAAAACGATCTTGTCGTTATGATCAGCGACGGTGTCAGCCAAAGCTATGAGGACGGTCTGTGGCTTTTGGATCTGCTCTCGCACCACATCGATCCGAACGGTACGCTGAGCGGCATCGCCAAAACCGTGCTTCATGAAGCCGCCAAAAATAACGCGCGCAGCGACGATATGACCGTCACCGTGCTTCGCATGCACGCCGCATAACAACAGCGTCCCTACCAACCTAGGGACGCTGTTGTCGCGGCATGGACTATGAGGTTACTGTCGACTTCCTCCTTGCCAAAGTGGCCATTCACAAAATATTTACAAACAAATCCGAACACTCGTTTGCATTTCGTCTGCAAATATGATATCATTAGAATAGTATTTCGATCGATGAAACCCACCCCGGTCCTTTGTCATAACGGAGGTTTTTACAATGAGAGTTTCCCGTTACAGTGAAAAAGAACAAGCCATCTTCGATTATATTAACGATACCATCCGCCGCGAGGGCTATTCGCCCTCGGTCCGCGACATTCAGACTGCCCTCGGCATCAAAAGCACCTCGACAGTGCATGCCTACCTTCGTCGTCTGGAGGAAAAGGGACGCATCCGCAAGGATCCCGGCAAAAGCCGCACCCTACATATTGATACCGCTCCTTCCGAAAGCGTTCACACCCTGCGCGTTCCCCTGCTTGGTCAGGTACGTGCCGGTATGCCGATTCTGGCCGTGGAAAACTACGAGGGCTATATTGACTATCCCGCACCGCCCCGTACATATGCCGAAGGCGAGCTGTTTTCTCTGCGCGTCACCGGCGACAGCATGATGGAGGCCGGCATTCTCGATGGCGATATTCTCGTGGTTAAGGCCGGGCAATATGCCGAAAACGGCGAGATCGTTGTCGCACTTGTGGAGGACGGTGCTACCGTAAAAACCTTTTATAAGGAAAACGGACACTTCCGTCTCCAGCCCGAAAACCGCACGATGAAGCCGATTCTCGTCGATGAAGTCTATCTTCTCGGCAAAGTGGTCGCCAATCTCCGTTTTTATGATCGGTAATCGTCCAAGGAGTCTGTTATGCAAGTTTTAACCGAAAAACGGTTTACCGAACGGGCGCTCCGTCTGGTTCTGTTCCTTTGTGTGCTTCCCCAGTGCCTGCGCTTGTTTCTGAACTTCTTTTTAGAATATGAGATTCTCGGCAATCTGGCATATCCCGATGCGCTGGTAACTGCTCTGACGCTCCTGGCCGAATGCCTCGGTACGGTGTCAATCTTTGCCGGCATCACCGCCGTGGTCTATACCGTCTTTCTCTACGGTCTCCGCGCCGGCGGCGAATGGATTCTTGCACTCATCGGTGCCTATGGCCTTGCCGCCCTGCTTCTTGCTGTCGTTGAGGAGCCGTCGTTTGGCGTCATCGTCTTTACCGCCTCGGCCGCCGTTACCATTTTTGCTCTCTTTCTTTGGCTGAAGGGCTGTTTCGCACCTACGATTGCTGTCATCGTTACGCTGTTTCTGCCAACAGTCGGCGGTCTTGTTATCGTGCTGACCACAACTGTACCCTCAGTCGATTCGCTGTTTTTGAGTATTCTCTATGCCCTGATCAGCATTGGCTACGAGCTGTTGGTCTTGGCGGTCGCCGCCCGCCTCGCTTCCTTTTTCCGCGCGCGGGCAATCGAAAAAGGAGGGAAAAGCGCCGATATTTCCATCGGTAAACGCGTCCTTCCGAAGGGGAATCCTGTGCTGACCGTGCTCATTCTGGTCTGTACGCTCTATACACTCATTCTCTGCATCGATCCGCTTCTCTACTCGATCGAGTCGATCTCCGAATACGGATGGCCTGTCAATGCCGGTGAGTGGTTTTCGCTCTTTTCCCCTTATCTTGAGCGTCTTATCTTCTTCATTGTCGGTTATGTCGTTATGCTCTTTACCGCCGGACGGATGGAAACCGCCTTCCTGCACTCACAAGACGAAGGAATGGCAATGGAAAAATATCAAAAGAAATCCTGAGATCGCCAAAATTTCTGAAGATTCGTGTTCTACCCCCAAGGGGCGCCGCCCCTTGGGGGAGGACACGACCTCAGCACGCAGGGCTCTGCTCTGCACCCGCTTAAGGGACTTTTTAAAAAAAGTCCCTTAAGAATCCTCAAAAACTTTGCTAATAGCAAAAAACTGCGTTTTTTGCAGGGAAATCCTAAGAAAACCCTGCCGAAAACGCAGTTTTCGGCTATATCGCTTCTTTGCTCCTTTCTTTCAAAGAAAGGAGCGGGGTTCCAAGGGGCAGCGCCCCTTGGGGGAGATGCGGCCTCAATACGCAGGGCTCTGCCCTGCACCCGCTTAAGGGACTTTTTGAAAAAAGTCCCTTAAGAATCCTCAAAAACTTTGCTAATAGCAAAAAACTGCGTTTTTGGCAGGGAAATCCTTAGAAAACCCTGCCGAAAACGCAGTTTTCGGTATTCCGCTTCTTTGCTCCTTTCTTTCAAAGAAAGGAACAGGGTTCCAAGGGGCGGCGCCCCTTGGCGTCTCTCCCCTTCCTGTTTCTTCCCGGTTTTCCCGGATTTGTCGGTTGCAAATTTCGCTTCGTATGCTATAATGATTAAGAGAGAAGTGGGGGGGACACGACATGGAAACGATACGCATTGGCGACGATCGCCTGAAGATCATGCTATCACGCGAGGACATGATCCGCTATGAGTTGGACAGCGACACGTTGAACAGCGAAAGTGAAGCCTCGCATCTTGCGCTGCGCCGCGTCCTTCGCGATGCAGGAGAAATAGTTGGCTTTGACACCTCGCCGGGCCGTTTGTACGTACAGATTTATGAATCGGGCATGGGATGCGAAATGTTTGTCACACAGCTTCCGGCTGAGCTGACCGAGGGATCAAGAGAAAACACAAAACACTTCTTTTTTTCGGATGTGGAAACCTTACTGGCTTTTTGCCAAAGGCAAAAGGAAGAAGCTCCACAAGCCTCGTTATCCTCGATGGGACATGGCTTTCTGCTCGGCTTTTCTTCGACTTGTCCCCAGATCGTCTATGACTACGGTGAGCCGCTGGATGCGAGCGCCTGCCAATACATAGACGAATATGCCGTCCCTATTCTGCAGAAAGATGCCATTACCCATTTGGCTTCGCTCTTTTCCTAATACAACGCCTCGTGGTCGCAAAGGAACGACAAACGGGGCGTTTTTTGTTTGATCCCGACGGTTTATTCTTGACAGATGTTTCAAAGCAGAGTATAATAGAAGAAATATAGCCATGCCTGTTAAGGCAGGGAGGAAAACCATCATGACATGGGAAGAACTCGAACAAAAATGCAAAAGCTGTCAAGGCTGCGAACTGCATAAAACACGTACCAATGTTGTTTTCGGCTGCGGGAACCGCGAGGCTGATCTGATGTTTGTCGGCGAAGCTCCCGGCGAAAGCGAGGATCTGAGCGGTGTGCCTTTTGTCGGAC
Source organism: Oscillospiraceae bacterium (assembly GCA_015064545.1). Classification (GTDB taxonomy): domain Bacteria; phylum Bacillota; class Clostridia; order Oscillospirales; family CAG-272; genus Colimorpha_A. The sequence continues at coordinate 9,625 of SVSA01000068.1, forward strand.
GCGCCGGCAAGCTGTTCGACCAATATCTTGCGGCGGTCGATATTCCGCGCGAAAGCGTATACATTGCCAATATGCTGAAATGCCGTCCCCCCAAAAACCGCGATCCTCTC
>SVSA01000069.1 GCA_015064545.1 Oscillospiraceae bacterium
TATTAAACCTCCTTTTATTTTGTAACGCGGTGCCAAACCACTTACATTATACTTGGAGGTTTAATTCTTTTCAACGGGCTTACTTATAGCTCGCCCGATTTATTTGTAGCTCTGCTCGGTTTTCCGCTCCCCCAGTAGAACTGGGGGTTTATTTACACTACCAAAGAAAACCCATAAGCTTTTTTCAAAGCTTATGGGTTTTTGCTTGTTTGCTTATTGGGAATCAGGCACCGTCTGTTTTTTTGAGAAGACCGAGCGCCTCGGCAACCGGATCCGCGAGCGACACCCCGTCGGATTCATAATTGTAATACCGTACCGGAACATCGAAGACATAGAGTCCAAAATGCAGGGTGGTACCGGTACAGAAGCCGGTATTACCAACGATACCGATCGAATGACCCTTTTGGATATAATCACCGACGCGGACGCTGGCAACGCTGAGGTGAGCATAGAGCGATTTCAGGCCGCCGCCGTGCTCAACAATAACCGTCTTACCCGAAAGCGCGGTCTCACCGACATAAACAACCTTACCAGGCAAGCAGGACATAACCGAATCACCGGCATACACATAATAGTTTACGCCTTCGTGATAATACGAGGTCGAGGCCGCCGACAGAATGACCTTCAAGCCAAAGCCGGTACGGATATTTCGCTTGGAGGGCGGGAGAAGCATATTGTCGCGCATCCAGAAGATGTCAGTATCCAGCGCCGTGAGCGATTCGCGAACAGCATCATTGAAAGCGGCAATCGTGGTTTCATTACGAAGCGTTTGAACCATTTCAAGCGTAATGGTATTCTGATAATCGCTGGCGATAGCACGCTTCTGAAGCTTGACATTCAACTCCTGTGTCACACCACCGTAGGTAAGCGTCAAAAGATAATCGAGAGCACCGTTATTATTGGCCTCATCGAGCAAGGAGAACGGAACCAGCGCGTGATAATAGCCGCCATACTCAAAGAAGGTAGGCGTAAAGGCAATGGCCGGCTCGGAGCGGAACTGAATCAGCGAGCTGTCGACAATATTCTTGGCCGAAATGATGACGAAATCGCCGTAGCGAAGCGTTTCATTCGTACTCATATAAAAGACAGCCGGCGAAAGGACATTGGCATTGAAACGATAGACGGCTTCCCCATAGTTACTGCTGTCGTCGGTTTCATACCATTTTGCGGTTACCGAAACATCGTAGACAATATTATCCGTAAAGAACGAAGGGTCAATCGCCGTATACACATCGTTGAAAACGACCGTGCCGTCGGGTGCCGTCATCTTAACAAACAGCTGGTCGGGGGTGCGGTCAAAGGCAAGCTGCAGTCCGCCTGTCACATCGCAGGTGAGAATCTGATCGGATTTTTCGGTTGAGGCATCGAAGAACTCGTTATTATAGCCGCGGTATTTCCATACCATCGTATGCGGCAGAACCGTACTTGTTGTGCCGACACTAAGAACCGGCTGAGCCGCCGAAGGGAAAAGACAGCCGGCATACTCACTTGACAAAAACAGGCCGGCAGCCGTCGGATCAATGTGGTAAAGATCGCCGTTTTCGTCGCTAAAGTAAGCATTGGTTGGATCCTGCGTAAAATAGTAACGATATTCGGTTGTCCGATTATAGCTGTGATAGACGGCCGTGAAGACGGCATACTCATTGACCGGGGAAAGGAGCGAGGTGACCGGCTCAGACTGCTTATTCATATCGAAGAAGCAATCCTGCATCTGTGAACCGATGGCATCCTGTTTTTCAAAGGTATAGTCCTTGCCGTCCGGCGTACTCATTTCCACCAGGGAAACGGCACGGCGGGTAACCGGCTCATTCTGCGCTTCCGTGAAGGAAACGACAGCAATAACGGTGGGAAGAATCAAAAGAATAGCACAAACCAGGATCAGCAGGATTTTTTGTTTCATAAGACGCGGTCCTTTCTTGGGAATATCATCAGACCGACAGGCAAAAGGCCACCTTCGGCAAGGAATCGATCGTAATATTATATTTATTATACACTATTATACACAAAAGCGGCGTTAAGGTCAAGGGCAGAACCGAAAAAAACTAATCTTTCTGCAAAAAATTACAATCCGACGCAAAAGAAGCTCTCTATGAATCGTTTTTTACTTTTTTTCAAAAAATGATTCCCATTCGTTACACTTTGTGATATAATGATAATGTCTGCATGTTTGCATGCGCTATCCGTACACGGTTTCCCTGCCCTGTTAAGCGAAAAGGAAGACCGCATACGCATTACGGGTGTCACGAACACCACACCGAAAGGAAGCAATCTCATGGATTTTTGGAGCGAATTTTCGAAAACCATTACCACGGCCGCCGATCAAACCGTTAAGGGTGCCGAAAAGCTGACCGACATGGCCAAGATTAAATACCGCATTGCCGGCTTGAACAGCAAGCTGGACGAGGTATACCGCACGCTGGGAAAGCTCCGTGTAGCCGAAGCGGAGGGAGAGACGGTTGGTGAGGAGGCCTATGCGCCGCTGATCGAATCGGCCACTGAGCTGAAGGCTCAGTTAGCAATGCAAGAGGAAGCCCTTCACAAGCTCCGCGGGGATGTCAACTGTCCGCAGTGCGGAAACCGCGTGAAGCGCGATGCCAATTTCTGTCCGAAATGCGGGGAATCGATGAAACCGGAACAACAGGACTGAGAGACTAAGGACATACTATGATTGCACTCAATTGCGAGGCGCTGTCGCTGAGTTTCGGCGCTGACGACATTCTCACCAATCTGACCCTTTCGCTTGCTGAGGGTGATAAGCTGGGAATTGTCGGCGTCAACGGCGCCGGAAAATCCTCACTTTTTGCCATGATTACCGGTGCGTATACGCCAACTTCGGGGGCGGTTCATCTCGCACGGGGCAAGACCATTGGTCTTTTGGAGCAAACCATCACCTACGAAAGCTCCCAAACGATCCTGGAGGAGGCCTACGCCACCTTTTCCGATCTGATTCATATGGAAGCGGAGCTGGAGGATCTTCGTACGGTTGCTGAGAAAACCGGAAAGGAAAGCGATGCCAAGCGCTTTTCGGATCTGCAAGAACGCTTTACCGAGCGTGGCGGCTATGAATTTCGCGGTCGGTGTAAGGGCATTTTAAAAAATCTCGGTCTTCCTGAGATTTTTTGGGACAAGCCGGTTTCCTCGCTGAGCGGCGGACAAAAAACGCGTCTGTCCCTGACCTGTCTTTTGCTCCGTGATCCCGACATTCTGATGCTGGACGAGCCGACCAACCATTTAGACACCGATGCCCTCACCTGGCTGGAGAGCTATCTTAAGGCCAGCCGCAAGACCGTCCTGGTCATTTCGCATGACCGTTACTTTTTAGACGCGGTGGTTAACCGCATTTTGGAAATTGAGCACGGCAAGGGTAAGCTTTACGCCGGAAGCTATACGGCATATGTGAAGCAAAAGGAAGTTGACCGTGAGATCGAAGAGCGTCACTATAAGAATCAGCAGGCCGAAATCCGACGCATTGAAGCCTACATTGAGCAACAGCGGCGCTGGAACCGCGAGCGCAATATCATTGCCGCCGAAAGCCGCCAAAAGATGCTGGACAAGATGGAAAAGCTTGACCGTCCCGAAGCCCTGCCCGACACGGTTCGGATGCGCTTCAACAAGGCGGAGGAGAGCGGAAATGATGTCCTGTCGGTTCACCGTCTGGCCAAGAGCTATCCCGGCAAGGCGCTCTTTGAAGAGGCGACCTTTGAGGTTCGCAAGCATGACCGTCTCTTTATCTGCGGACCGAACGGTTGCGGAAAATCCACGCTGATCAAGATTTTGGCCGGTCGCTTACATGCTGACCGTGGCAGTGTTTCACCCGGTTACAATGTCCGAATCGGATATTACGATCAGGAAAACCAAGACCTACATCCCAATAACACGGTTCTTGACGAGCTTTGGAATGCCTATCCGGGGCTGACCGAAACGACACTTCGCTCAACCCTGGCGCTGTTTCTCTTCAAAGGGGATGATGTAACAAAGCAGGTATCGGTTCTTTCGGGCGGCGAAAAAGCCCGCTTAACCTTAGCAAAACTGATGCTTTCCAAAATGAATCTTCTCATCCTCGACGAACCGACCAATCATCTTGACATCCCTTCGCGCGAGATTCTCGAGCGTGCCCTTCTTGAGTTTGACGGAACGATCATTGCCGTTTCCCATGACCGATACTTTATCAACAAGCTGGCCACACGGATTCTCGATTTTGGTGCCGAGGCGGAGCATCGCCTTTTTGCCTTTCAGGGTGGTTATGAGGCATACCTCCGATACAAAAAGGAAGCGCTGACCGCAGGTCAGGCCGAGATTGCGCGTCCAACCGTTATGACCGCTGCTAAGGAGCAGTACCTCTCCAGCAAGCGCGATCTTGCCGAGCAACGCAAGCAGGAACGAAAAATCAAGAAGACAAAAGAGGAAATCGCATCCTGCGAAGCCCGAATTGCCGAAATCAACGAAAGCATGAAGGACGAAGCCCTTTTCTACGATTATGTGCGCTTGGCAGAGCTGGAGAAGGAGCTCGCCACCTGCGAAGAAAGACTCTTATCGCTATACGAGCTAATCGATGAGCTTGAGGGCCTCTGATGCGAGGTAATGTTCTCGCTTCTTACGCTCTTTTCAAAAAGGTGCGTATTTTTAAAGTTTTTTTCAAAAACCTCTTGACAAATACGCACCTTTCTGCTATAATATCATTCGTTGCAAGCGCAACGTGCTGCTATGGCTCAGTTGGTAGAGCACATCCTTGGTAAGGATGAGGTCATCAGTTCGACTCTGATTAGCAGCTCCAGAAAACGCCAAGTCTATTGACTTGGCGTTTTTCCGTTTTTAAGCGGATCGACGTTAGGACGCGTTGATCGGCCTCTTTCCTGCGATGTTCTTCCCGTCCTTCACGAGGAAGCCTCCATCAAATCCGTTATCCGCATCGCCGCCGCCACCGCGCCGTTATAGGTAATCACCGCGCGATCCCCCGACAGCTCGGCAATCTTATGCACACGGTTGTAGACAAAGGCCGCGAGATTGCCGCCGGTATAGGTCTTGGCACCCGGCTTCACCTTGACGCTGTCACCGACCGCGAAGGCAGGACGCTCGGGAATTGGCTCGGGCATGGGTTCGGGTTCCGGTGTGGGTTCGGGTTCGGGAAGCGGCACCGTGGGCGCGTTTTCCTTGCGTTTTACGCCGATCTCGTTTACCGCAGGCAAATACCCGGCGCGTGAAAGAAGTGCCTCCACAGTCTCAGCCTCGGCCTTGTCGTAAAGCAGAACGCTAACCGCATAGAGCGTGTCCACCGTCGGCTCTTCGGCAGGGTTCAAGGCGAGGCGTACCATATCCAAAAATCGTTCCCAGCCAAGCGCCTTGGTGCGGTGCGGACAGGATGTAGCCGAGAAATCGTCGTGCTTCTTCACCTTGTCAACGCCCCATCCGTACCGCGTCAGAATCTCGGCAACAAGCAAGGCGGCATTGGCCTCGGCCTTGTCAAACAGCTCCCCTCCGATCGAGGAATAGCAAATCTCAATCGAGATTCCCTTGCGGTTGCCCTCCCCCTCGGGGCCGTCTCCGGCGTGCCAGGCGTTGCGGTTTTCGGGAATTACCGCAATCGCGCCGAGATCGTCCACCGCGTAATGGAAGGACACCTCGTTGCTGTTGCGCTTCATGTAGGCAACCTCATTGGCAGCTGATGTGCTGTTTGCCGTGTTGTGGATCACCACAAATTCCGGCGTCATCGGATAGGGGCTCTTAATCGGATAGCGGCTTTCGCTCAAGTAGCTCTCAACAATCGTCATGTCATTCCTCCCCGCCGTTTTTCTTTTCGTGCTGTGTGCCGAAATAGAACGCAATCACCGAGGTGACAATGATCATCACATTGTCGGGCGTGATGTCACCGCGCAGCGCAAGCACCGTGAACACCGCAATTACCACCACCGTCACAATGGTTTTGACCTTGATCAGATTCGATAAATTTTGAAATAACAGCATCTTTTGTTCTCCTTTCATGATGTACTGTATGCGTCATCGTTTGGTCCAATAATAGTAAGCATGCGTATCGCTAAGAAGCTTCGCCGCATTGGCCGGATCTTTCAACTGTGAACCCGTAATCGATGCATCGGTTGCTGTAGAATCCCTATCTTCATGAAGCCTCCACGAGGATGTCGTATCCTCAAAGATCGCCGAGGTGAATGAGGATACGTATGAGCCGTTGATTAATTTGCGACACTCGAAGGCACGGTAACCGATACGTGTCAATCCTGCGTATATCGTTATGCTGGGCAAATTGTAACAGTTAATGAGGAACTGAACACCAACCGAGGTAACTTTGCTCGGGATCGTAAAGCTCTTCAGGTTTTCGCAGCCAAGGAATGTGGCATTACCCACCGTTTCGATGCTTTCCGGTAGATCAAAAGCTTCCATACTGGTATTATATGCAAAGGTACCGTCTCCGAGTTCGGTAACGCTGTCCGGAATCTGGACGCTTATCACATTCGTATGAGAGCCAAAGAGACCATTTCCAAGACGAGTAATACCGTCGTTGATAACGATTCTCGTAATGGTGTCGCGATAAGTCTCATACCACGGCGCTCTCGTTGTGAGGTAAGGTTTCGTGCCACCGTAGTATGAATAATAGTTGTATGTTGACCCTGTGCCCGAAAGAATCAGTTCGTTTGCATTGGTAATAGCCCATGTGACATTATCGCCGCAAATACCTTCGGCAACATTTTCCGTTTCGACCCATGTTGCGTAATAGTCCACATTTCCTGTGACAGTTGAAATCTCAGGATTCCAACCCGCAAAACCATAGTATTCTTTGAGGGGGGGATAATAGGCGGATGGCTTGGAGCCATAGTTCACTGTTTCGGTTTTCAGCAGCGTTCCGTCATCGTCATAGAAATTAACGGTATACGATTGGAGTGTCTTGTTAAATGCCGCATACACCGTCTTATTATCGGTAATGGTACTTAACGCACTCGATGCTGCGGCGCCGCCGCTCGTTAAGCTCCATCCCGTAAACGTATAGTCCTTATACTGCACGTCGTCTTCTTTTGTCGGTGTCGAAATATACCCCTTCGTAACGGGATTGCGGCAGGTATCACCGCTAATGACAGGCTGACGATACAGTATGCCGCCATCGCCGCCAATAAAGGTAACATATTTCACGCGGTCATCCTCAACCGATGCCCCCTCATACGTACCGACTACCCCGGCAATCTGAACACCGGCAGCAATATTTTCGGGCGTGAGGGCAGTCGGCTTACGCAAGATTACACTTCTAAATGCCGCGCCCTCCTCTGGTGTCACCGTTTGATCGCCGGACGAAAAGTCAAGCGTAATGTCGGCATCGGTTAAGAGCGTGCTGTCATGATCACCGCCCCCTTCATACGCGCCGACAATACCGGCAATCTGAACGCCGGCGGCAATATTGTCGGGCGTAAGAGTGGCCGGCTTACGCAAGATCACGGTTCTAAATGCCGAGCCTTCCTCCGGTGTCACCGTTTGATCGCCGGATGAAAAGTCGGGCGTAATATCGGCATCGGCTAACACAATATCGTTACCATCTCCCTCATGCGTGCCGACAATACCGGCAATGCTAATGCCTTCCTTGATATTCTCCGGCAACAGGGTATCCGGCTTGGCGATCACGGCACCTTGAGCCAGATATCCCTCGGGCATCTCGAGCTTTATGTCGCCCTCTGAAAAATCGAGGTGAGCTGTCACACTATTACTGTCAAGCACAATAATTTGACCAACGCCCTCGCTTCCGTCTGCTTTATGAAACCGCTTGCCGCTCAAAACATCGGCTTCGGTTGCGGTATCGGCGGTCAGATCCAGCAGAACCTCTCCGCTGTGAGTAATAAACTTATTATATGCCATTTTTCTCTCCTTACAAAATTTGAACGGTATGTCCGTTTTCATTGGCTGTTGTTGTAAAGCCGCGAAGCACCACGGTCGTTCCCACCGCATTGGACTCGGTTTCGTACCCCTGCTGCACCGTCACGACAATATCGCCTGTCAAACGCTTGGTAGCGCAATGCAAGGTGGCGGTTTTCCCGCCCTCTACTTCGGTGGCGACAACATGAAAAATTTCGCCAATAACCGAAAACTCTACCATGATATCGCTAAGCGCCCGTTGCCCTGCACAGTGCAGCGTTGCGCTCTGTCCGCTGTGAAGCGAGGCGATCGGATATCCGAGATACCAAATACGCGCGGCAGCCGGGACGGTATCGGCCGTCTCTTCCGCAAAATACTGAAGGTTAAGCTTCATGTCAAACCTCCTCAAGTAATCGTAACAGCACCGGCATAGTCCTCAATGACCTCACTTGACACCGATACCGATACCTGTGCATATCCGCTCACATCATACGCTCCGTTTTCGCGAATAACAAATAGTCCCTCGGGCTTAAGATATCCCTCGGGAATCGGGGTAGGAACCGATACGGACGCGATGGCATATTCGCAGACATCATATGTCCCATTCTCGGTGATTGACAGCGTTCCTGTCGGCTTCGGATTTTCCTTTTCTACCGTAACAAACTGTATTTCGCCGAATTTCGGGCGAAAACAGTCTCTTAGATTTGCTTGGCAAAGCTCCACCTTCATATCAGAACCTCCTCCTTTAAGCAACGCTTGACAGGAACGATAATCGGATCGGATGTAAGCACCACATCCTCCCCAATCCGAAGGCGTAGCTGAATGTTGACAGGAGCATCCGAAGCAAACAAAAAGGTTTCCTCTTCGGTCAGCGTCACCGACGCTGTTTCGCCCTCCAAAACGCAATCACTCAGATGTTTCTCGAGGATGACATCGTCCTGCGCATACAGGATCCGTAAATCGGTAAGACAGGATGTCTCGATGCCCAGCGTAAAAATATGTGTTGGGGTTGTACCTTTTCTCATGATAATCCTCCTTAAGAGATTGATTTATGAAAACATACATCCGTAATCCTTGGCGTCTCCCCTCGCCGTTACGGACGATGCTATCATTGTGAACACGCTTCCATCGACAGGGGTGTTTTCTCAATGTAGCTCATCACCGCCAAAACAGCGCTCAGCATACGATCGCGTTCGGGATAGGAAGCCGCGAAAAGCGGTTCTTGTATCTCTTTGGTGATCAACATAAGAATATCCTCCCGATCGTTGGTAAGCTTTTTGCCGCAATAATGGCAAAAGCGATTTCTCTTCCCTTCCGATCGATTTCCGCAGATGGGACAGATCATGTCAGAACGGCGCGTGACCGTTCGCCTGGCTCCGAAAAAGCCATGACGCGCCACATAAGAGGCAACGGTATTTCGGATGATGCCGGTTTCCTTTGCAATTGCGTCATAGGATTTTCCGTCGATATAGAGGCATCGGATTCGTTCGGCGATGGCAGGACTGATTTTTTGGTTGGTTCTCATACTAGGTTCCTTTCTTTTTTGATTTAGAACATTCGTTCTTTTTCGGATCCATTATATTCCGAATAAGCGGAAAAGTCAAGCGTTTTTCAAAAATTAAAAGTCCCCAAAAAGTCCCCTCGCTTTCCCCTGTCACACAAACCACAGCGATGACTACCGGAAAATTCCAAAAAGCCCTTGACAGCTTAACTGAACAAGTCCGTTAAAAACGGACAATAGACAAAAGCCCCCTTGATGTGGTAGAATTAAAATACCATATCAAGGGG
>SVSA01000070.1 GCA_015064545.1 Oscillospiraceae bacterium
TGAACTGCCCCAAATTGTGCGGACAGTACAAAAAGCCCCGAGAGGGTAGCATATTAAGAAATTAATCAACGAACTGACATCGCATTTCAAGTGGTGTCAGTTTTGTTTTGAGTTGGATGCGTTCGTTATTGTAGAAGTGGATGTATGCACCTATGAGGAGGCGCGCCTCCTCATAGGTGCGGATTTTTGCGCGATAGATACATTCGGCTTTGAGAATAGAAAAGAAATTTTCAGCCATTGCGTTGTCATATGGGTTTCCACGTCTTGACATTGACGGTGTGATGTGATATGATTTTGTTAGGCTATAATACGCTTGCGAGGTGTACTGAAAGCCTTGGTCACTGTGGAGTTGCAGCTCTGCGGTGACCTTTTCCTTTCTCTTGGCTGCTCTGATTGTAGAAAGAACAAGATTGATATTTTGCTCTGTACCCGTTTTATACGCGACAATACTGTTGTCATAGAGATCACGAATAACCGAAAGATACAGTACACCCTGACCGGTCTTGATGTATGAAATATCTGTTACCCATTTCTGATTGGGACGTTCGGCGTGAAAATTTCTGTTGAGTAGGTTAGGATATCTATGTAAATACTCACCATAATTACGGTATTTCTTGCGGCGAACCACGGAAAGAAGATTGTATTTCTGCATAACACGAAGCACCGTCTTGGGATTCTTATGTATTCCTTGTCTTTCAAGCCATATATGCACTCTGCGATAGCCGTAGGTACTGCGGCTATGCTCCTGACACTCCCGGATCTTCTCGGCTAAAGGCAGATCCCATGCGGGTACGTCCATTCTTTTGATATAGTCATAATAGCCACTTCTCGACACATCGAAGAACCGGCACATTTCACTAATTGAATATTTCTCCTTGTGGCGATAGATCACCATATATTTTACGCTTGTCCTCACTTCCTTTCTGTGAGCGAGAGAAAATCCCGCAATAGTTCATTTTCCATCTTCAACCGTTTGTTCTCGTATTTGTATTCTTGTAATGTTTGGGCTGGCTTTCGCCCTCGTTGTTTCGGTACTCCCGATATTTCTTTCTTGCGTTCACGTTTAAGTAGTGCATGCACAGGGCGGTAGCCCGTCAATCCAAGTTTGTCTTCTATTTGCCTTTGAGTCATCCCTTGGGCCAACATTTCTTTTATTTGTGGCAACAACTCTTGTGTGTGCTGATATTTTCTTGGCATACAATTACCCCCTTGATATGGTATTTTAATTCTACCACATCAAGGGGGCTTTTGTCTATTGTCCGTTTTTAACGGACTTGTTCAAGAGTCTTCGGGGGACTTTTTTTATACGTAACGCGAGATTTAACGGCGTCCGGTATGGGAACGGCGGTTATTGCCGGCATTCCGTTTGGCACGGGCACGGGAGCGTCTTCTCTTGCTTCGGCTGCTTTCAAACCAGAAGCCGATAATGAGGAAGAGAATAATAACGACGAAGATGCCTCCGATCACAAAAAGGAAGATCTTGCTCAAATCGTTTAGGTTACTGCCGCCCTGCGAATTTCCGGGGGTTGTCTCGGGCGGTGTTGTTGTTACGGTCGGCGGAACGTCGGTGGTTTCGGGCGGTGTCGTGGTATCCGGAGGAAGGGTAACAGGAGGTGCTGTCACGACAATCGCAGGAATAACCTCGGTCACCTTATACTCACAAACCTCGCAAATTCGAACACGCTCGCCATTGAACACATCGGTCGGATTCTGGGTAATCACCCATTCGCCAAAGGTATGATCGTTATGACGAGGAAGAACAACGGTCTTGATGACAGCCTGACAAACATTACAGACCGTCTTTTCGCTGCCATCCTTACCACAGGTTGCCTCCTCCACATCGACGCGGGTATCCGGATGCTTACAAGCGTTGGATTCCACTACCAGCGCCTCGGTGGTTGCCGTTTGGCTGCCATAGGTCACGGTAATCGTTTTGCCGTCATCCGACAAAGCCAACACCGCACCGTGATCGCGGCTTGCCGACAGGAAATTATCGGCAAAGGCGGCATACGAAACCTCTTTGGTTAAATTCCCCTCAAAGGTTAAGGTAACGATCATGGACGATAAATCCAGGGTTTGCTCCTCCTTGTACGACAGAAGCGGCTGGGTGGTTATCGCAAGCTTGACCAGCTTGGGATGCACCTTCACCGCCGTTGTCACGGCAGAGGAATCGCTCGTGAGGTTATCGCTCGGATTAGCAGGAACGGCGGCAACCGAAGCCACATAAGACTTATCGATCACAAGCGCAGTGCCGTCGCAGGCGATGTTACCGGCAAGCTTTGTTACCTCTACGGTTTTTACCGCCGTATCCGAGCCGGACTCAAATATCTTGATGAGATAACCGCCCACCGCGGCCGAGGGGTTTGTATCGGTGATCTGGTATTTCAGACCGCCGTTTTCGAGATCGGTTGTCACCTTGATCTGAGGAATCTTCAGCTTGGCTACAATTTTGCGCTCGGCGGAAAAACCGGATTCACTCTCTTGATAGGGTGCATTGGCATCGGGAATCGCTACCACGCGGAAGGTATAGATGCCGCTTTCGGTCATATCGGCCGTAAAGTCGTAGGATGTAGCGCTTCCCTCGGCGTCAACAATCTTAAATTCTGCGCCGTTGCGGAACAGAAGGATACGGAACTCCTTGACATGCTCCATTTTATCCCAGATTGCCACGCTGTCCTGCCAGACAAGCGAGGAGGGAGACGGCAGGGGCTGACGGATCGTCGCGGTCAGTGAGCCGCAGCGACCCTCATAGGAGGCTAACGAGCCATCCTTCAAGGCACCGGCACCGGCATAAGTCACGGTGATATCGCCGCTCTTTGCCTCGGTGGTTTTCACCGTAAAGGTCAGATCGTAGGCAAGCACACTATCCTTACCGATCCCGTTTTTCACCGATTCATCGGCGGCATTGATGGTCAGGACACCATCCTCTTCCTTGACCGCATCGGGCAAATCCCATTCGGCAAGTGAGGAAGCGATCTTGCCGCTGACAAACTCAAAAACCGAGGTATCGTATGTCAGCTCCAGCTCGACGGCAATCAGCGAAAGCTCGTCTTGAATATGCTGCACCGTAACCCGATAGGTAACCGTTTCGCCCGCCGAAATGACCGGTGTGCCGGTAATGTCTACCGTAAAGGGAGATGTATCCGCGTGAACGGCAACGGTTGCCATCAGAACAGCAACACACAGTAAAAGGATCGTGATGAGTTTTTTCATATCACCGATACCTGTTCCTTTCAATTATCATAGAGATTGCTTAACTTCAAATAATGGAGACGGACATTCGCATAGTCCATCGAACCGATACGGCCATTGCCATCGGTATCCGCCGCCTTGAGCGCGGCGCCGCTTAGCTGCATCAGCTTCAGATAATGCATACGAATATTCGTATAGTCAATGGAACCGATACGAGCATTACCGTCGATGTCCCCACGTACCACCACAGTGACCGTATGGATCGGAGCGTCGTCCCTCATCAGCGAAACCGTACAGCCGGTTCCGATCAGGGTTTGCTCACTTGTTATCTCCTTTTGCTTGGCATCGAAGACCTGAATATCCGCTGAATGCTTGAACTGCGCTAACAGCGTGGCAAAATCGGTGCGTTCCACAACGCCGATCAGATAGCCCTCTGCATCGATAGCATAGGAAGACCCGTCGATCAGCTCCAGCTGTCGCGGCTTTTCCAGCACGGTCAGCGTTAGCGTTTTCGGCTCGGACATCACCACACCGGCAATCGTAGCCGCCACCGCAAAGACAAATTCGCCGGCCTCGGTCGGAGTTCCCGACAGCATGCCATTCGACATCAGCGTCAGCCCCTCGGGCAAACGTCCCTCGGCAATCTCAAAGGTAAGAAACTCACTGCTGACATCGGCCCGAAGCACGGCCGTGAACGATTCATTCAGAAGAGCCTCCTCCAGCGTATCGGTGGTAATCACCGGAGTATCGGGCGTTTCCACGGTATGCGACACGGTGGAAGCCGACAGGACAGTAGAAATCTCTGAGGTCCCGGCATCAATAAACGGAGAGGCATTCACCGTGAGCGACACCTCACCCAAGGCGGTAACGCGGAAGGTCACCGTGCAAAACGAAGTGGTCGTTTCGGTATACGGCTCCTTGCTCAGCCAGCTGATGGCATAGGAGCCGTCATAGGCACCGCCATCGATAACGATCTCGGCACTGTATTCCTCACCCAACAGCGTGGCAGATTCATAGGTCAAGCCGGGGGAAGGGGTCACATACAGTGTTCCACCCACAAAGCCCTGCTCATTTTCGGTCACGGCAACGGTATAGGTAATGCTGTCGCCCAACGACGGCTGTTCTGCCTCATTCAGGCTACTTGACAGAGAAAGCGTCAGCGAAGAGGCCGCTGACACCGCCCACGGCATGGCTGTTATCAGCATAAAAAGCGCGATCATAAGCGAAATAGCGCGTTTGGATGTCATAAAGTACCCTTCCCTTCTGCTTTTGTTCCGCATAGCAAGCGTCTCGGCTTGCTCGCGGCCGTAAAAAACGGTCACTGTCTTACCAGCATTATTATACAATGAACAACTCGGTTTGTCAAGAAGCGGAAGGTCGAAAAAACGCATCTGTTTGTAAATCCCCTGTAAACAAAATTTTCCAACCACAAAAATACCGATTGTATTTTCCAAAGGATGGCAATGCTATCCTCAAATACCGCCAAAACACAAAGGATATCGCATGAACATTTTGTTTGCCGCAAACCGCCTCACGCTGGGCGGAGCCGAAACGCATCTGGTAGGACTGGCCCGTGTCCTGCAAGCCAAGGGCCACACCCTGACAGTTGTTTCGGCCGGAGGTCCGTTGGTCGGTGAGCTGACCGAGGCCGGCATTCCTCACTACCGCTTACCGCTGGACAAGAAAACGCCGCTTGCGCTTCTTCGTTCTCTTGTCGGTCTGTCTTCTCTGCTCGCACGACATCCGGTCACAATCGCGCACGCCCATGGGCGGATCCCCGCCGTTTTGCTTCGCTTGCTTCAACCCCGGTATCATTTTCGCTTGGTAACAACCGCACATCTTGATTTTCCCCGCCGCGGCTGGGGACGCTTCAGCATCTGGGGCGAAAAAACGCTGGCGGTCAGTCAGGACATCAAGGATCATCTGATCCGCGTTTACCGTCTCTCTCCCGACAATATTGCCGTTACCGTAAACGGAATTGACACCGTACGCTTCGCGCCACGGTCGCACGAGGACGGTTTTCAGCTCGTACACGTCAGCCGGCTCGATTCGGATCGCAGTCGGACCGCCTTTCTTCTGGTTTCGCTGATGCCCGCGCTGCTTCAGCGCTTTCCTGATGCCATGTTGACCATTATCGGTGAGGGTGACCGTCTCCCTGCTCTCCGGGCACACGCCGCAGCCATCGATCCTCACGGAAGGCATATTCGGTTGCGCGGCGGGTTGACCGATATCCGTCCCGATCTTGAAACGGCCGATCTCTTTATCGGTGTCTCGCGCGCGGCTCTCGAGGCCATGGCCTGCGGAATTCCCACCATTTTATCGGGCGATCAGGGATATCTCGGTCTTTTAACATCCCAAACGCTGCCTGAGGCCGTTACAACCAATTTGTGCTGCCGCGGACGCCCCCTGCCCGATCAGGACAGTCTGCTAACGGCGATCACCGCCTGTTTCACCTTACCGTCAGCCGAAAAGCAAGCACTCCGCGCATTCGGACGGCAAACCGTGCTTGCCAAATATCCCTTTGACCGTACCGCGGAGGATTGCCTGTCTCTCTATGCCTCACTTCCTCCGCGCACAAGCGCCAAAAGCGGCCGCATCCTCATGATCGGTTATTTCGGTTATGGCAACACCGGCGATGAGGCCATTCTTGATGTCGAAATTACGGCGTGGCGCCGTCAGGCTCCCGAAAGACCGATCACCGTACTCTCGGCTCGTCCCTCCGAAACGGCTCGTCGATATGGGGTTACCGCCATAGGACGGTTTTCGCTATGGAACGTATGGAAGGCCTTGCGGTGTTGCCAAACGGTGGTGTTTGGCGGCGGCGGTTTACTGCAGGACAGCACGAGCAAGCGATCGCTTGCTTATTACGCCTTGCTTCTTTGGCTGGCCTCCCGTTTCAAAAAGGAAATTCACGTGACGGCAAACGGGATCGGCCCCATCACCTCGTCCTTCGGTAAGAAGCTGACCGCCGCCGTTCTGAGGCCGATTCCTTCGCTCGGGGTTCGCGACTGCGCCTCGGCAGCTTGTCTGCAAAGGCTGGGCTATCGCGGCAAAATCATCCCCTGTGCCGATCCCGCCATTCATCTTCCCCCTGCCGACCCCGAACGTTTGCAACACCTTCTCCGCCGTCACGCGCTGACCAAGGGGCACTATCTTGTCGTTGCCCCCAAAGGTGGCTCCTCGGTCTCTGTCGAGGTCTTGGCGGCGCACATCCAAAGCCGCATCGGCGAAGACCACACGAACATTCTTCTTCTGCCGCTGTTTCCGCGCGAAGATGAAGCTATCTGTCGGCGGCTTCGTGCGTTGCTTCCTCATGCCGTTTGGATTACCGATCTATCGCCCGGTGAAATCCGCGCGCTGATTGCCTCAGCGGCCGAGGTCATCGCCATGCGCTGGCACGCGCTTCTGTTTGCCTCCGAAAGCGGTGTTCCCTTTTACACGGTCGCAGGCGATTTCAAAACCGAAAGCTTCCTGAGGGAGAAACACCGCGAGGATTGTATTCTGTTAACAACAGATCCCCCGTATCTTACATCTTCCTAAGATACGGGGGATTTTTATGCTTTTTTATACCTTAACGCGCCAGCCGAATTCGTCCTCAATTTTACCGGTCTGTACACCGGTGATAAAGTCATAAAGGCGCTGGCTGTAGGCACCGATCGAGCCGTCACCGATGGTGAAGACCTCATCCTTATAGCGAAGCTTGCCGACCGGGGAAATGACAGCTGCCGTACCTGAGCCAAAGACCTCCTCCAGCTTTCCCGCGCGCTGCGCCGCGATCAGCTCATCGACCGAGATCTTGCGTTCCTCGCAGGGAATTCCCTTCTTACGGCAATAGGTCAAAACCGAATCGCGCGTAATACCGGGCAGAATACTGCCGTTCAGCATGGGAGTCACAATCGTACCGTCAATCTTGAAGAAGATGTTCATCGCGCCCACCTCTTCGATATACTTCCGCTCCACACCGTCAAGCCACAGAACCTGCGAGTAACCATCCTCGTGTGCCTTTTCCTGAGCGGCAAGCGAGCAGGCATAGTTGCCGCCTGTCTTGGCAAAGCCCATACCGCCGCGGACCGCACGCACATATTCATCCTCGATCCAGATGCCGACCGGCTGTAATCCGTTCTTGTAATACGCGCCGCTCGGAGACAGAATAATCATAAACAAATAGTTTTTCGACGGCGCTACGCCAAGAAACTCGTCGGTAGCAATAATAAAGGGGCGGATATAGAGCGAGGTTCCTTCGTCGGCAGGAATCCAGTCACGATCCACATCCACAACCGCGCGAACCGCCTGGACAAAATCCTCCTCCGGAAGTTCGGGAATACAGAGACGCTCGTTACTTTTATTGGTGCGCTTGGCATTCATATCGGGACGGAAGAGATAAGCCTCGCCGTTATCACCGCGATAGGCCTTCAGCCCCTCAAACATTTCCTGTCCATAGTGAAACACCATCGCCGAGGGATCCAAGGTAATCGGAGCATAGGGAACAATGCGGGGATCGTACCATCCCTTTCCTTCGGTATAGTTCATCACAAACATATGGTCGGTGAAAATTTTCCCAAACGGCAGCGGCGTTCCGGGAGCAGGCTTGGTTTTGGGAGATTGCGTTTTTTCGATACAAATAGTTAACACGTCGATCAGATCCTTTCCTTATCCGATTCTTTCAAGAATCCTGTCAGTCATTTCGGTACAGGTCAGCGGCATAGCCGTCGAAGCACCGAGAATATCGGCCGTACGGTAGCCCTCGGCCAACACCGCATCCACCGCTTGTTCAATGGCTTTCGCCTCGGTTTCCAGCGAAAAGGCATAGCGGAGCATCATAGCAGCCGAGAGAATGGTAGCAATGGGGTTCGCCTTGCCGGTACCGGCAATATCGGGTGCCGAGCCGTGGATCGGCTCGTAGAGACCTCTTGTGCTGTCCCCCACCGAAGCGGAGGGAAGCAGGCCGATGGAGCCTGTCACCTGAGAGGCCTCGTCGGAGAGAATGTCGCCAAAGATATTGGAGGTCACGATCACATCAAACTGCGACGGATTCTTAACCATCTGCATGGCAGCATTATCCACCAGCATATTTTCCAGCGTCACATCGGGATATTCCTCGGCCACCTTGGCCACAGTAGCTCTCCACAGACGGGAGGACTCCAGCACGTTGGCCTTGTCAATGGAGGTAACCTTCTTACGGCGCAGACGAGCCGCCTTGAAGGCCGCATGCGCGATGCGCTCGATCTCATAAACCGAATATTCTTCGGTATCGTAAGCCGTAAGACCATCCTCGCTTCGGCCTCTCTTACCAAAATAAATGCCGCCGATGAGCTCACGGAACATGACGAGATCGATACCCTTGGCCGCAATATCGGCGCGCAAGGGACTCTCAGCTGCAAGCGACGGATACAGACGGGCGGGACGGATATTGGTATACAGTCCCATGGCGGAACGAATACCGAGCAGTCCCTTTTCGGGGCGCTGATGGCCGGGCAGGCTATCCCATTTCGGGCCGCCGACCGCGCCAAGCAGCACCGAATCGGCGGCAAGACAGCCGTCCACGGTCTCCTGAGGCAATGGCACACCGGTCGCGTCGATCGCGCAGCCGCCCATCAAATAGGGCTTGAACACAAAGGTATGGTCATAGCGCTCGCCGATTGTTTCAAGAACGCGGCAGGCGGCATCCACGATCTCGGGGCCAATGCCGTCTCCCCGTAACAGTGCAATTGTATAGGTCATGTGAAGCCTTCCCTTCCGTATCAGCGAATGTCGCCTTTTTTGATGGATTCGATCAGACCACCGTTTTGCATGATTGTCTGAATAAAAGCAGGAAACGGCGTTGTTTCAAAGCGCTTGCCGTTGGTCTTGTCATAAATGACGCCGGCATCCATGTCCACCTCCAGCGTATCGCCCTCCGCAATGGCCTCGACGGCGGCAGGGCATTCCACAATCGGAAGTCCGATATTGATGCTGTTCCGGTAGAAAATGCGGGCAAAGCTCTTAGCAATAACCAGCGCAATACCGCTTTCCTTGATGGCAATCGGCGCATGCTCACGGGAGGAGCCGCAACCGAAGTTGTCGCCGGCCACCATGATATCGCCGGGCTTGACACGTGAAATAAAGGTCGTATCCAGGTCTTCCATACAGTGGGAGGCCAGTTCTTTTTTATCGATCGTATTGAGGTAGCGGGCGGGAATGATAACGTCGGTGTCCACGTTATCCCCGTACTTAATCACGTTTCCCTGAAATTTCATAAATATTTATCCTTTCCATTATTTTGGGGCTTCGCCCCAAACCCCACCAAAGAACTTTTTGAAAAAAGTTCTTTGGAATCTCAAAAACTTTGAATAGGGAAAAACTTCGTTTTTCCCGCAGATGGGCATTGACCACTTCTTGGCAAAAGCGGAGCTTTT
>SVSA01000001.1 GCA_015064545.1 Oscillospiraceae bacterium
GAAAACGATCAGCGCATCATGATCTTTGACCTCGGTGGCGGTACCTTCGATGTTTCGATTCTGGAAATCTCGGATGGCGTGTTTGAAGTGCTTTCTACCAATGGTGATACCCACCTCGGCGGTGATGATTTCGACCAGCGCATTATCGACTGGATGGCCGATCGCTTCAAGGCAGAAAACGGCATCGATCTCCGCAACGACAAGATGGTTCTGCAAAGACTGAAGGATGCCGCAGAAAAGGCAAAGATCGAGCTCTCCGGCATGACCAGCACCAATATCAACCTGCCCTTTATCACGGCAACTGCCGCCGGCCCGCTTCACTTCGATGCTACCTTGACCCGTGCCGAATTCGACCGCATTACGGCCGATCTTGTCGACCGTTCGATGACACCCACCAAGAAGGCGCTTGCCGATGCCGGCATCAGCGTTTCGCAGATCGACAAGGTTCTGCTTGTCGGCGGATCGACCCGTATTCCCGCTGTACAGGATGCCGTTAAGAAGTTCATCGGCAAGGAGCCCTTCAAGGGTATCAATCCCGACGAATGTGTCGCTGTCGGTGCCGCCATCCAGGCCGGCGTTCTCGGCGGCGATGTTAAGGATCTGCTGCTGCTCGACGTTACCCCTCTGTCTCTCGGTATCGAGACGCTCGGTGGTGTTTGCACCAAGATCATCGAGCGTAACACAACGATTCCCGTAAAGAGAAGCCAGGTCTTCTCGACGGCTGCCGACGGTCAGACCTCGGTTGAAATTCACATTCTTCAGGGCGAAAGAGAAATGGCCGCCGGTAACACCACCCTCGGTCGCTTCCACCTTGACGGCATCCCCTCCGCGCCCCGCGGTGTGCCGCAGATCGAGGTTACCTTCGATATCGATGCTAATGGCATTGTCAATGTTTCGGCACTGGATAAGGGTACCGGTAAGGAACAGCACATTACGATTACCTCCTCGACCAATATGAGCAAGGAGGATATCGACCGCGCTGTCCGTGAGGCAGAGAAATTTGCCGACGAGGATAAGAAGCTCAAGGAAGCCGTCGAAATCAAGAACCGCGCCGACAGCCTGATCTTCCAGACCGAGAAGACACTCGGCGAGGTTGGCGATAAGCTTTCGGATGCCGATAAGGCCGATGTCAAACTGGCGCTCGAAAAGCTGAAGGAAACGGTGAAGACTGAAAATACCGAGGCAATCAAGGCCGACAGCGAGGCACTGGAGCAGGCATTCTACAAGCTGTCCGAGAAGCTGTATCAGCAGCAGGGCGGTCAGAATGGTACCAATCCGAACGGAGCGGACAATGCCAACGGTCCCGATAGCCAGGGCTACTACAACGCCGATTACGAGGACAAAACCGGCGAATAAACAAAAACACAAGGTGCAGGGGATGCTCCCCCTGCACCTTGTCGGGAATATTTTTAAACGCATTTACTCTCGAATACTGCTATGAGCTGAAAACAGCGGCAATGATCGCCTGCCGTTTTCGGCCGATACCGGTATTTGAATGACAATATGGGAACTGAATTTCCCGCGGAGGCTCTTACATGGCGGATAAACGCGATTATTATGAGGTGCTCGGCGTTGATAAAAGCGCCGGAGATGACGAAATAAAAAAGGCGTATCGGAAGCTTGCCAAAAAATATCATCCCGATATGAATCCCGGGGATAAAACGGCCGAGGAAAAATTCAAGGAAGTCAATGAGGCTTATGCCGTTCTCTCGGATGCCGATAAAAAGGCCAAATACGACCAGTTCGGCCATGCCGCCTTTGATCCGTCCATGGGCGGAGGCGGAGCCGGCTTCGGTGATTTTGGCGGATTTGATTTCGGCGATATTTTCAGCTCCATGTTTGGCGGTGGGTTTGGCGGCGGTAGCTCACGCCGTAACGGCCCAATGCGCGGCGAGGATCTGCAGTATCGTTTGACATTGACCTTTGAGGAGGCGGCCTTCGGCTGCAAAAAGGATATCTCCTATGGCCGTGTTGAGCGATGCAGTGAATGCGGCGGCAGCGGTGCCGCTAAGGGAACCTCGCCCGAAACCTGTCCGACCTGTAACGGCGCAGGACAAGTCCGCACAGCTCAGCGTACGGCGTTCGGCGTCTTCCAGTCGACGCATGCCTGCGATACCTGCCGCGGTACCGGTAAGATTGTGAAAACGCCTTGCCGTAACTGTAATGCCAAGGGATACGTCAAGATTCAAAAGAAGATTACGGTTACTATCCCCGCCGGTATCGATACCGGTGAAGGAATGCGCGTTGCGGGGCAGGGAAATGAAGGACGAAACGGCGGCCCGGCCGGCGATTTGATTGTTGCGGTATCGGTTCGTTCGCATTCGCTTTTCGAGCGCGACGGAACAACGCTGTTCTGCGAGATTCCGATTACCTTTGTGGAGGCAACCCTCGGCGCCGAGATTGAGGTTCCGACCTTGACCGAGCCGGTTAAGTTTAACATTCCCGAAGGAACACAAACCGGCACCGAATTTACGGTGCGCGGAGAGGGTATTGTTTCGACACGAAGCGGCCGCAAGGGTGATCTTGTTTTTCGCGTCAATGTTGAGGTGCCCAAAAATCTGAGTGAAAAGCAGAAGCAGCTGTTGCGTGATTTTGCTGAGGAATGCGGGCAGAAAAATTATACCAAGCGCCAATCCTTCTTTAAGAAATTCAAAAAATAATTCCGAGTGAGCCGCAGGTGAAGGCCTGCGGCTATCGCTCTGTGAAAATAAGGAGAATACACGTGGGAAATTGGACACAAATTCGTTGTGCCTGTTCGATTCAGGATCTTGACAGCGTAGCGGCTGTGATGAGCATGATTGATAACGGTCTGATGATCGAGGACGCCAATGATATCGATCGGATGGATACGATTTACGGTGAGCTGCTTGATGAAAGCATGGTGAATGCCGACCGAACGGTCGGAGCTGTCAGCATTTATATACCCGAGGAGCGAAATCCGTTAGAATGCGCGGCCTTTATCAAGGAGCGCCTGACAGCTCTCGGTGTATCGCATGAGGTGACGCTGTCCGGCATGAAGGAGGAGGATTGGGCCAATTCCTGGAAGCAATACTATAAGCCGGTTCGAATCGGTAAACGCCTGATTGTTGTGCCGTCATGGGAGGATTACGAAGCGGCGCCCGATGATATTGTGCTTTCGATGGATCCCGGTATGGCCTTCGGTACCGGCACCCATGAAACGACACGGCTTTGCTCGGGCCTGCTGGAACAATATATGAAGCCGGGGGACCGCGTGCTCGATATTGGTACGGGAAGCGGCATTTTGGCCATTGCCGCGGCCAAGCTCGGCGCCGGTGAGGTCTTCGCCTACGATATCGATCCGGTTGCCATCCGCGTGGCTGAGGAAAACGGCAGCATCAATGGCTGTACAAGTATTACCTTCGGTTTATCCGATTTGCTTGCCGGTGTAGATACCGCTGGCGGCGGCTATGACTTTATTTGTGCGAATATTGTGGCGGATATTATTGTCCGCATGGCAGGTGATATTGTGCGGTATCTCAAGCCGGGCGCCTTGCTTGCGGTTTCGGGCGTGATCGATACGCAGGCCGAGCGCGTTATGACGGCCCTGACCGAGGGCGGCTTGACACCGGTTTTGACCACAGCCGAGAATGACTGGAACGCGATGCTCTTTACCAGACGCTGATCACAGTCCCTCTTCCCGAATGGAAGAGGGACTGTTAAATTTCCTGATCAAATTCTTGATCAAGCCTTGCATTGACGGCGTTTTTGTGGTATACTATGTAAGATAGTGTAAACTGCTACCATTCTGCCCGCCGATTGCGGGAGGAGGATTTGATATGATGCATCCCGGCGCCTCGCGTTACTGCCATAACCTGTCTGCGTTTCTCTCGCTCTTTGAAGCGGAGGGCTTGCTATGCGCACAGGATCCTTCGGATCAGGTGATCATTCGCCACCTGTCCTTTGATACCCGCGATTTGATGGACAAGACCTTGTTTTTTTGCAAGGGCGCACATTTCAAGCCCGAGTATCTTCGGATGGCGGCTGAGAATGGCGCGGTCGCTTATGTAAGCGAAGTGCGCTATGAAGATGTTTCGATTCCTGCGGTTTTGGTGTCGGATATTCGCCGCGCCATGAGCGTTGCGGCATTATTTCATTATGAACAGCCGGCCGAAAAGCTCAAAACCGTCGGTATTACCGGAACGAAGGGAAAAAGCACTACAGCCTATTATGTCAAGGCCATCCTGGATGCGGCCTTGTCCTCCGAATGTGCCATCCTGTCCTCGATCGATAATTTTGATGGCGTTATACGCGAAGAGGCACATCTGACAACGCCGGAGGCCATTCCGCTGCAGCAGCATTTTGTCAATGCTTACGAGAGCGGTCTTACGCATCTGGTTATGGAGGTCTCCAGTCAAGCGCTGAAATACGGCCGCGTTGACGGAGTGTGCTTTGATGTTGCTTGCTTTCATAACATCGGAACGGATCATATCAGCCCGGTTGAGCATCCTGATTTTGAGGACTATTTTGCTTCCAAGCTCAAAATATTTAATGCCTGCCGTGTCGGCTGTGTCAATACCGATGTGGCATATGCCGATCGTGCGCTCCAATATGCTAAAACAGCCGGTTGCCGTGTTCTGACCTATGGCTCGCACCCCGAAGACGACATTTATTGCTCGTCTGTGAAAAAGGACGGGGAAGCGATTCGGTTTACGGTGACCACGGCCTCCTTTGCCGAGGAGTTTGCCATTACCATGCCGGGGCTGTTCAATGTTCAGAACGCGCTTTGCGCGATTGCCGTTTGCACCGCTCTCGGTATCCCGCCCCAAGCGATTCGAGAGGGACTCGCTATCGCTCGTGCCGCCGGACGAATGGAGGTCTTTACCTCGCGTGACAGCCGCGTGATTGCCTTGGTGGATTATGCGCATAACCGCATGAGCTTCGGCGCGCTTTATGATTCGGTGGCAAAGGAGTATCCCGATAAAACCGTGATTACTGTTTTTGGCTGTCCGGGTGGAAAAGCGTATTTGCGCCGTAAGGACTTGGGTGAGCTTTCGGGAAGACATTCGTCCTTGGTAATCGTTACCGAGGAGGATTCGGGTGAGGAGCCGTTTTCTCAGATTGCCGCCGATATTGCCGCCAGCATTGAGGCGGAGGGAGGACGGTATTTCATCTGCGAGGATCGCGGCGAAGCCATCCGACGCGCCATCTGCGAGAACGGTTCGGATAAGATTATTCTGATCACCGGTAAAGGCCGAGAAACCCGCCAGAAGCGCGGAACCTTGTATATGGATACCCCTTCGGATGTCGACTATGTCGAACGCTATTTAGCTGAATACGATGACTCGACGGTGGGCGTCGTGTTAGGATAACGAAAGGACGGACAAGCCATGTGTGGTTTTGCCGGTTTTTATGGCGGTGAACTGGAGAATCGCCGCGAGATCGTCAGTCGCATGGGTGCCGCGATCGCACATCGCGGTCCCGATGATGACGGCGTATTTGTTGATGATACCGCTGCGCTTGGTTTTCGCCGCTTGTCAATTATAGATCTTGGCGGCGGTGTCCAGCCGATGGCCAGTGCCGATGGCCGTTATGTCATGGTATTTAACGGCGAAATCTATAATTACCGGGAGTTGCGCGCGGATCTTGAGAAAGAAGGCGCGGTCTTTGTAACCGATTCGGATACGGAGGTCATTTTGCAGACCTTTCTTCGTCACGGAAAAGCGACGGCCGAACGCTTGCGGGGAATGTTTGCCTTCGTAATTTACGATACTGTTGAAAAGACACTTTACGGTGCCCGTGACTGGTTCGGCATCAAGCCCTTTTACTATACCATGCTCGACGGTGCATTTTTGTTCGGCTCGGAGATCAAGAGCTTTTTGGAGTATCCCTCCTTCCGCAAGGAGATCAACCGCGATGCATTAAAGCTCTATTTGACCTTCCAGTATTCACCGTTGGAGGAAACGATTTTCAAGGGCGTATTCCGTTTGCTTCCCGGTACGTATTTTGTCTTTGACGGTAAGAGCTTCACGACCGAGCGCTATTTTGAGATTACCTATGATCCTGAGCGCCGTTCCTTCGGCGAGGCGGTTAAGCAGATTGACGAGGCCGTGCTCTCCTCGGTGGAATATCATCAGATTGCCGATGTTGAGGTGGGCTCCTTTTTGTCGGGCGGTGTGGATTCCAGCTATGTGGCCTCCACGGTCAAGCCGATGAAAACCTATTCGGTCGGCTTTGAGGTCGGAGGCTTTGATGAGACGGCGTTGGCACGGGATTTGAGTCAAACGCTGGGTATGCCTAATCGCGCCAAGGAAATCTCGGCCGATGAATTTTTCGACGCTCTGCCTGCTGTGCAGTATCATTCCGATGAGCCTCATGCCAATTTGTCAGCGGTACCGCTCTACTATTTAGCGGCGCTGGCGGCCGAGGATGTCAAGGTGGTTTTATCGGGAGAAGGGGCCGACGAGCTTTTCGGCGGCTATGATTGGTATATGCAAAGCGATGCAGCGAAAGCCTATCACGCACTTCCCAAGGGATGCCGTCGCTTCTTTTTCGCCACGCTCGGTAAGCTGCCGATTGCGAGCTTGAAGCGCTTCTTGGCCGCCGGCCTTGAGGAGGTCGAGCAGAGCTATATCGGACAGGCCTTTATCATGAACGACGAAGAGGCCAATGCGCTTTTGACCGAGCCGTATCGCTCGGAGATTTCCTACCGCGATGTGACAGCACCTTATTACGAGAAGGTCAAGGGCTGCGATGATCTGACCAAAAAGCTCTATCTCGATATGCATCTCTGGCTTCCGAACGACATTTTGCTGAAGGCCGATAAAATGACAATGGCACACTCGCTGGAGTTGCGTGTGCCGTATCTTGACCGCGAGGTCTTCCGCGTGGCAAGAACCTTGACCTCAGGGCAAAAAATGAAGGGGCGCCACACCAAGCGTGCCTTCCGTACCGCAGCCTTGTCGCACATTCCGACCGAATGGGCCAACCGCAAAAAGGCAGGCTTTATGGTACCATTTCGGGTATGGCTGCGCGAGGATCGCTATTACGAGAAGGTTAAAGCCATGCTGATGCGAGAGTTCGCCGCCGAATTTTTTGATACAAAGGCTTTGCTTGCTATGCTCGATGAGCATAAAAACGGGACAAAGAACAATGCACGGAAGCTTTATACCGTGTATGCCTTCCTTCTTTGGTACGAACAGTACTTTATTTTGCGTTGATGATTCTATGAAAGTGAGGTTTGTCATGGACGAGCAAAAACGCTTTCTGCCGATTATTCTCGGCAGTGACGAGAATGCCTATGGAACCGTTCGCCTGTTTCGCGAGGCCTACGGTGTCCGTCCCCTGATTCTTTGTACCTCACGCTTGATTCCGACGATGGACAGCGTTTTGTTTGATCTGATTGCCATACCGGGCTTTGATGGCGATGAGGTGTTTGTTCGGGAGCTGACGCGGATTCTGGTCGAAAAGAAAACGGAAGCTGACGAGATTGTCGTGGTTGCCTGCTCGGATTACTATGCCCACATGATGTCGGTGCACCACGAGGTCTTTGATCCCTTCATAGCCAATCGTTATGTAGCCCCCGATCTTCTGTCACGTCTTGATACCAAGGATACGTTTTATGCGCTTTGCGAGGAATACGGTCTTTCCTATCCCAAAACAAAAGTTGTTTTGCCCGAGCAGCGCCGTGCCGTGACCGAGGAATCGCTTGGATTTTCCTTTCCTCTGGTGCTGAAGCCCGAAAACAGTAATAGCTATGAGTACCGCCATTGCCATTTCGAGGGGTGGAAGAAGGTTTACTTCCTGAATACCCAAGAGGAATATGACGAGGTTGTTGGACATCTGGATGCGGCCGGATATCAAGGTAAGATTGTTTTGCAGGAGTTTATCCCCGGTGGCGACGATGCGATGCGGGTACTGAACTGTTATTCGGATCGTAGCGGAAAGGTGCGGCTGATGTGTCTCGGACAGCCCGTGCTGGAGGAATATGCGCCCAATACCGTCGGAAACTATGCCGCGATTGTCTCGCGGTATGATGAAGCGCTGTATCGACAGATCGAACAGTTTTTGAATGCGATCGGATATGTCGGCTTTTCGAATTTTGATCTGAAATACGATTATCGTACCGGACGGTATCTGCTGTTTGAAATTAACGCCCGTCCCGGGCGGAGCAGTTATTTTGTGCGTGCTGCCGGGCATAACCTGATGCGGACGATGATTGAGGACGTGATCGGGAATCGTTCTGAAACGGATGTGGTGTACAGCGATGCCGTGTCGCTGTGGACGGCGGTACCGAAGGGGGTACTGAAGCGGTATGTCAAAAATCCATCCTTGCGGCAGGAGGTACTGTCTCTGTGGCGCCGAGGTTCGGTGGCAAGAACCCTCTTTGCGAAGGAGGAGACGCGGCTTGTCCGCAAGCTTCGCGTTTTGCGGTATTATCTCAGCTATTACAAGAATTTCCGCAGGTATTATTTCGATAAGGAGGCCGAGGTTCTGCGCCAGCATAAGTGACAGACCTTGATCGGATATGAAGTTAACCTTTCTCGAGGCACCGATCTGTAAGGGCTCTCCGACAGACGGCTCCCAGTTTGCCTTCGGCGCGCTGTGTGAGAATGGGCTTGCGGCTCACTTTGACGGTGCCGCGCTTTGGCGCATGGAGCCCCCCGCTGTGGACGAGGAGGCGTATCATCCCTCTCGTAAGGACTGCACGGCGGTGATGACGGTTTCGCGTCTGCTTGCCGAGCGTGTTGCATATGTGAGGCGCGAAGGCTCGATGCCGATTGTAATCGGCGGTGATCATTCGGTGGCCATCGGTTCGATTGCCGGCATCTCGGCCGTGTACGGAGCCGAGGCCTTGACGGTCATTTATATTGACGGTCATACCGATATCAACACCGAGCAAACAACCGAAACCGGCTTTATTCACGGCATGCCCCTCGCGGCAGCCATGGGGCTTTGCCACGAAAGCTTAACTGTCGGCCGCAAACGCAATCTCTACGGTAAAAACACGGTGATTCTCGGTGCCCGCAGTATCGATCCCGGAGAATACGGAATTATTGAAGCACAGGGCGTTACCCTCTATACTGCGGATCAAATACGGGCCCGCGGAATGGAAGCGGTCATGCATGAGGTTCTGGCGCGGATTCAAACGCCGGTTGTGCACGTATCCTTTGATGTGGATGTCATGGATGAAACGGAGTTTTCCTCAACCGGCTATCGGATGCCGAACGGTCTTACGCTTGATGAGGCCGAGGCCATGCTGACTGCCGTACTGGCGACAGGTGCCGTTGCTTCTCTTGATTTTGTGGAATATAATCCGCTGTTGGATCAAAGCGGCAAGGATCGCGAAACCGTTTTCCGTTTACTCTCTCATCTGAAAACCTACTACGAATAAGAGGAGAATTGTATGAATACCCAGCATTTTCGTTATGCGCTCGAGGTGGAAAAGACGGGCTCAATCACACAGGCCGCCGAAAACCTGTTTATGGGCCAGCCGAATCTCAGCAAGTCCATCAAGGAGCTGGAGGATACCCTCGGTATTGTCATTTTCAAGCGAACCTCGCGCGGCGTGGTGCCGACCGAAAAGGGAAAAGCCTTTCTCCGTTATGCGAAGCACATTCTGAATCAGATCGATGAGATGTGCTCGGTCTGTCGCGATGATGATTCCGATCGCCAGCGCTTCAATGTCTGTGTGCCGCGCGGCAGCTATGTCTCGCATGCAGTGATGCAATTTGTCTCCTCGCTGAGTGACGGCGATGATCGCCCGTTTGATATTCATTTGGGCGAAACTACCTCCATTGACGGGATCAATATGGTGGCCGACGGCATTTTTACGGTTGGTGTGATTCGCTATCAGACCGCTTATGAAAATTATTTCCGTGACTATTGCCGGGATAAGGGATTGATGAGTGAAACCGTGTGGGAATTCGAAAGCCTTGCGCTGATGTCGGAAAACCATCCGTTAGCTGCCAGAGATAAGCTCTCGCTTTCGGATTTTGCTCCTTACGTCGAGGTTACACACGGTGACTGTAATGTCCCTTACATCAATGTGGCGCAAAGCGAAAATATGTCGCTGACGCTGTCGGGTAAAAAGGTTGTGAACCTCTACCAAGGAACCAGCCAATATACCCTCCTGTCCACCATGACAACCGCCTTCATGTGGGTGTCGCCCACGCCGGATGAGATTCTGAAGCGATTTTCGCTGGTTCAGCGCAAGTGTGATGCGCCGGCCCATAAGTATAAGGATGTTCTGATTTGCCGCGAGGGCTACCGCTTCAGTGAGATCGAACGGCGATTCTTGGATAAGCTTTACGAAATTAAAAACCGTGTTGCGTTCAGCGACCGATATTGAGCGATACTGCCAAGTTATAACCGCAGTTTTTGTCAGATTTGTGACAAGGCTGCGGTTTTTACATTCCGAAATTGAATGTCGACATTCCGAAAATGGAATGGAAAGAGAGCCGAAAGGTATCAATCTTTTGAATAATCGGGCAAAATGAGCCGAAAAAAATAGAATTCGTGAAAGGATTTTTGTGAAATCGAAGAAAGGAATTTGCGGCAAATCGGGAAAAATTAATCGATAAAAATATATCGATATGCAATATTTGCATTTCCCATTCGACCTTGTTTTTGTTATAATAGGGATGAAAGAATAGGGAAAAGTACCGCGTTCTGCGTACTTCCGAATGCCGAAAGGAGCCTGAGCATGGGAAGAAAAGTTGCCATTATCGGTGCCGGTTATGTTGGCGCTACCGTTGCGTATACACTGGCTGTCAGCGGTAATGCCTCTGAGGTGGTTTTGATTGATATCAAAGAGGACAAAGCCTTTGGCGAAGCCATGGATATTCGTCAGGGAGCACCGTATATTGCGCCGCTTCAGATTTACTCGGGAAGCTATGAGGATGCCA
Source organism: Oscillospiraceae bacterium (assembly GCA_015064545.1). Taxonomy (GTDB): domain Bacteria; phylum Bacillota; class Clostridia; order Oscillospirales; family CAG-272; genus Colimorpha_A. The sequence goes on from SVSA01000001.1 coordinate 10,866, forward strand.
AAGGTGCCGATATTGTGATTTTAACATCCGGTGTGGCCCGCCGTCCCGGTCAGTCGCGGTTGGATCTGGCACAAATCAATGTCAATATTACCAAGAGTATTATTCCCGATATTACCCGCGTTGCTCCGAACGCCGTTTATATTATCGTCAGTAATCCGGTGGATATCCTGACTTATGTTTTCTGTAAATATAGTGGCTTGCCTGAAAAGCAGATTATCGGATCGGGCACCATTCTCGATACCGCACGCTTGCGTTCGCGTTTAGCCGAGAATTTCTCAATCAGTATGCAGAATGTTCACGCCAGTGTCTTTGGAGAGCACGGTGACTCTGCCTTCGTGCCTTGGTCGCTGGCCACCATCTCGGGCACGCCGGTTGATACCTATGCCCATGCCATCGGACTGGATGTTGACGGTAGCGGCTTCCGCCATGCGGAGATCGAAGAATATGTCAGAACCTCCGGCTCCACCATTATCGCTGCCAAGGGTGCCACGTATTATGCCGTTTCGCTGTCGGTCAATCATATCTGCGGCTGTATTTTCCGCGGTATCGATACCGCGCTCCCCGTTTCCACGATGATGAATGGCGAGTATGGCATCAGCGATGTTTGTCTCAGTACGCTGTCCGTCATTGGAAAGGGCGGTGTAAACGGAAAGATCATCTCGCCTTTGACCGATGACGAAATTGCCAAGCTGCAGTTCAGCGCCGGCAAGCTGAAGGAAGTTATTCAAAGTCTTGTGATCTGAGCGTTTTCAAATTTGAAAGAGTAAGCCGGCGTGTCCGGTGATAAAGGAGTATATCATGGAGTACCGTATCGAACACGATTCTATGGGTGAGGTTAAGGTTCCCGCCGACCGTTATTGGGCCGCGCAGACACAGCGCAGTTCTGAGAATTTCAGAATCGGCGTTGGCATCGAGGTTATGCCTCGCGAAATCACGCATGCGTTCGGCGTATTAAAAAAGGCCGCGGCTATGGCAAATGCTACGCTTAAGCCCGAAAAAATGACAGCCGAAAAGCTGGCCGTTATTGCCAAAGCCTGCGATGAGGTGATGAGCGGATCGCTGAACGATCATTTTCCCCTTGTTGTTTGGCAGACCGGATCGGGTACGCAGTCGAATATGAATGCCAATGAAGTCATCGCCAACCGTGCCAACGAAATTGCCGGTGCCAAGCTTTGCCATCCCAACGATGATATCAATATGAGCCAGTCCTCCAACGATACCTTTCCCACCGCCATGCATATTGCCGCGGTGCTTGGCATCGAGGATAAGCTCCTTCCTGCTATCGACCGCCTGATTGCGACCTTCAAGCGTCTGGAGGCCGAACACGAGGGTATTGTCAAGAGTGGTCGTACCCATCTTCAGGATGCTACTCCCATTACCTTCTCGCAGGAGATCTCGGGCTGGCGCTCGAGTCTTGAGCGTGACCGTCAGCTTCTCGTGCTGGCTTTGGCTCCGCTTCATGAGCTGGCGCTCGGCGGTACGGCTGTCGGCACCGGTTTAAATGCTCCCAAGGGCTTCGACGTAGCGGTTGCCAATGCGGTTTCGGAAATTACCGGTAAGCAGTTTGTTACGGCTGAGAATAAATTCCACGCCCTCACCTCCAAGGATGAGCTGGTCTTTGCTCACGGTGCGCTAAAGGCTTTGGCCGCTGATTTGATGAAGATTGCCAACGATGTTCGTTGGCTTGCTTCCGGTCCCCGAGACGGACTCGGTGAAATCGTGATTCCCGAGAATGAGCCCGGCTCCTCCATCATGCCCGGCAAGGTTAATCCGACGCAGTGTGAGGCGGTAACGATGGTAGCCGTTCAGGTCATGGGGAACGACGTTGCTGTCGGCATGGCCGCATCGCAGGGTAATTTTGAGCTGAATGTTTTCATGCCTGTCTGCATCTATAATTTCCTGCAGTCGGTTCGCCTTTTGGCCGATGTTATCGTTTCCTTCAATGATAACTGCGCGGTCGGCATTCAGGCAAACCGCGAAAAAATGCATCATAATCTTCACAATTCGCTGATGCTTGTCACGGCGCTGAATCCCTATATCGGATACGAGAATGCCGCCAAGACGGCCAAAAAAGCATTCAAGGATAATATCTCGTTGAAAGAAGCCTGCGTGGCGCTTGGCTTCCTGACCGCAGAGCGGTTCGACGAGGTCTTCCATCCTGAGCAGATGGTCTGATCACCGACCTGTGAAACTTGATACGGGGCTGCCGTTTTTTCGGCAGCTCCGAAAGCCGTTTATAAGAGAAAGGAATTTTCCGGAATGAAGTACAGTTATTACCCCGGATGCACGCTGAAAAATAAGGCCAAGGCCCTTGACCGCTATGCCCGTCTTTCGGCCGAGGCGCTTGGTATCACGCTGGAGGAAATTGCCGAATGGCAGTGTTGCGGCGGTGCTTATACGGCCGCAGGCGATGAGATTGCCACCAAGCTCCCGTCGGTACGCGCGCTCAAGGCTGCCGAAGCCGAGGGGCAGGATCTTGTCACCCTTTGCTCGGCTTGTCACAATGTGATCAAGCGTGTCCGAAATGATCTTATGACAAATGAGGAATTTGCCGCTAAGGTGAATCGCTACATGGCAGACGAGGCGCCTTTTGCCGGTCAGACCAAGGTCGTACATTTTCTTGAGCTGCTCCGTGATACGGTTGGCTTTGATACGCTGAAGGCCAGGGTGGTCCATCCGTATACCGGGAAAAAGATTGCAGCCTACTATGGTTGTCTGCTTCTTCGTCCCGGCAAGGTTTTGGCAATGGACGATCCCGAAAACCCCAAGATCATGGAGGATTTCATCCGTGCAATCGGCGGTGAGCCGGTGATTTATCCGTATCGTAACGAATGCTGCGGTGCTTACATCACCCTTGAGGATAAGGCCTCGGCGCTGCAGAAGAGCGCAGAGATTATGGCTTCGGCGTCAGGCTTCGGTGCTGATTATGTTATTACGGCCTGTCCGCTTTGTCTGTATAATTTGAATGCCGCCTCCTGCGAATCGGCAGGTGTTCTCTATTTTACCGAGCTCTTGGCGAAGGCGCTCGGCGTTGACGAGAAGGGGGAGGAATAACTCATGGATGCCCGTAAAGAAGAAATACTGCGCCGTTCCGGCGTGAATGTACGTAAATGCATGAAATGCGGCAAATGTTCGGGTACCTGTCCTGCCTATGATGAGATGGAGTACCATCCCCACGAGTTTGTGGCGATGGTGGAAAAGGGCGAGATTGATGCGTTGATGCAGTCACCCTCCCTGTTCAAATGCCTGAGCTGTATGGCTTGCATCGAGCGATGCCCCCGCGATGTTGCGCCCGGCAAGCTTGTTGAGGCCATCCGCCTTGAGGTAATCCGTCAGCAAGGCATGAATCACCTGAAGGCGGATGCCATTCCGGCCTTGCTTGACGACGATTTGCCACAGCAAGCGCTGATGACTGCTTTCCGAAAGTATAGCAAATGATCGTTCGAGAGGAGATAGGATAATGCAGAGAATCGGAGTATTTGTCTGTCACTGCGGTACCAATATTGCGGCAACCGTTGATGTGCGTGCCGTGGCAGAAGCCTTACAGCATGAGCCCGGTGTCGTGATTTCCACCGAGTATCAATATATGTGTTCCGAGGCTGGACAGAACCTTATCAAGGATGCGATTCGCGATCATGCTCTGACCGGTATCGTGATCTGCTCGTGCTCCCCCCGCATGCACGAGGCAACCTTCCGCAAAACGGCTGCAGCCGCAGGGCTGAATCCGTACATGGTTGAAATTGCCAATATTCGCGAGCAGGTTTCGTGGATTCACAAGGATATCCCGGCGGCAACCGAGAAGGCGATTGTTCTCGGACGTGCCGCTATTGCAAAGGTTCACCTGAATGCCCCGCTTAAGGCCGGTGAAAGCCCGGTCGTCAAGCGTGCGCTTGTCATCGGCGGCGGTATTGCCGGCATTCAGACGGCGCTGGATATTGCCGATGCCGGCTTTGAGGTCGATATTGTCGAAAAGGAGCCGACAATCGGCGGTAAAATGACGCAGCTCGACAAGACCTTCCCGACCCTTGACTGTGCGGCTTGTATCCTCACGCCGAAAATGGTAGACTGCGCACAGCACGAAAAGATCAATATCTATTCGTATAGCGAGGTTTCTGAGGTCAAGGGCTTTGTCGGTAATTTCCGTGTGACGATCAAGAAAAAAGCGCGTTATGTGGATGAGCTGAAATGCACCGGATGCGGCCTTTGTACCGAAAAATGCCCGCAGAAAAAGGTGCCGAATGCGTTTAACCTCGGATTGGATAACCGTCGTGCCGTTTACATCCCCTTTGCGCAGGCAGTGCCGAAGGTCGCTACCATTGATGCCGATTACTGCACCATGCTCAAGACCGGAAAGTGCGGCGTTTGTGCGAAGGTTTGTACAGCCGGTGCCATTGATTATCAGCAAAAGGATACCTTTGTGGAACGGGAGTACGGCGCTATTGTCGTAGCTACCGGCTTCAATCCCATTAAGCTGGATGCTTATGAGGAATATGCCTATTCGCAGAGCAAGGATGTCATTACCTCGTTAGAGCTTGAACGTTTGATGAATGCCGCAGGACCCAACGGCGGCACGCTTTTGCGTCCTTCGGATAAAACCCATCCGCATACCATTGTTTTTGTACAGTGCGTCGGCTCTCGTTGCGATGACAGCAAGGGTAAGAGCTATTGCTCCAAAATCTGCTGTATGTATACGGCGAAGCACGCGATGCTGATTCGCGAAAAGTATCCCGATACCGAGGTCTATGTCTTCTATATCGACGTACGTACGCCCGGTAAAAATTTTGATGAATTCTATCGTCGCGCTGTCGAGGAATACGGCGTGCATTACATCAAGGGCATGGTCGGCAAGGTTCTCCCCGAGCCGGACGGAACGTTGACGGTTCGTGCTTCGGATCTCCTTTCCAATGAACAGCTCAGAATCAAGGCGGATCTCGTGGTCTTGGCCGCCGCTATTGAGCCCGATAAGAGTGCCCGTCCGCTGGCGACGATGCTGACCGCCAGTATGGATACCAACGACTTCTTTACCGAAGCACATCCCAAGCTTCGTCCCGTCGAAAGCCCGACGGCAGGCATTTTCCTGTCCGGTGCTTGTCAGGGACCGAAGGATATCCCCGAAACCGTTTCGCAGGCCGGCGCCGCCGCCGCGAAGGTGATCGGTCTGCTTGCCAAGGATAAGCTGACTTGTAATCCCTGTGTGGCGAAATCGGATGAGCTGCTTTGCAACGGTTGCTCGTCCTGTGAAAAGGTGTGCCCCTACGGTGCGATTACTTATGTCGATAAGGAGTTCCGCGGCCCGAATCGCACGACGCTCCTTCGCCGTGTGGCTTCGGTGAATGAGGCAGTTTGTCAGGGATGCGGTGCCTGTACCGTGGCATGTCCGTCGGGAGCAATGGATCTCAAGGGCTTTACCAACAGTCAGATCATGGCGGAGGTTGACGCAATATGCAAGTAAATACCGAATTCAGACCCAAAATCGTGGCGTTCTGCTGTAACTGGTGCTCCTATGCGGGTGCCGATCTGGCAGGTACCAATCGTTTGCAGTATCCGGCCGATGTCAAGATCATCCGTGTTCCGTGCTCCTGCCGTGTCAATCCGCTTTTCATTCTCCGCGCGTTTCAGCGAGGGGCGGATGGCGTGATCCTTTGCGGCTGTCATCCCGGCGACTGTCATTATACCACCGGTAACTATTACGCCAGACGGAGAATGACGCTCCTCTTCTCGATGCTCGATTTCTTGGGTATCGAAAAGGAACGCACCCGTGTTGAATGGGTTTCGGCTGCCGAGGGCGCCAAGTTCGCCGCCACCATGAATGAGTTCGTCGAAACAGTTACCAAGCTCGGCGAAAACAAGAGACTGGAGGATCTGCGATGCAAGAAATCATGAAAAAGAAGGCACTTACGCTTCTTGCCGACGGCACGGTTACCCGTGTGCTCGGCTGGAAACGAGGTGACTTTGTATACGATATCACCCCGGCGGTTTTTGAAACGGCTGAGGAGGTAGAAACGGCGTTTGTCTATAACGCATTTTGCGGCAGTAATCTTTCCAAATATTTGGTGAAGGAAAGCCGCAAAGAGGGGAAAACTCTTGTTTTTCTTAAGCCCTGTGATTCCTACAGCCTTGCACAGCTTCTGAAAGAGCATCGCGTGAACCGCGAAAAGGTGTATGTTGTCGGCATCGAATGCTACGGCAAGGCCGACGTGGAGAAGATCCGCGACAAGAAGGGAGCTTCGATAATTCGCTCTGTTCGCGAGGAAAACGGTATGCTCTCCGTTCGCGGCCTTGTCGATGCCGATGCCTCCATTCCCCTGTACGAAGTGCTGTTGGAAAAATGCGAGTCCTGCAAGAGCAAGAAGCATCCGATTTACGATGAGCTTCTCGGCGATGAGGGGGAGGTTGTCGAGGACTGTAATCGCTTTGATTTGGTTGCTCGGTTAGAGGCGATGACGCCCGATGAGCGGTATGAATTCTGGCGCGGTGAGTTGTCCCGTTGCATCCGTTGCAACGCTTGCCGCAATGTCTGCCCGGCTTGCACCTGCGAAAAATGCATTTTCGACAACGATGTTTCGGGCGTGGCGCAAAAGGCCGCCGCCGACAGCTTTGAAGAGAATATGTTCCATATTATCCGTGCCTTCCACGTGGTTGGCCGTTGCACCGACTGCGGCGAATGCAGCCGAGTCTGCCCGCAGCACATTCCGCTTCATCTGCTGAATCGAAAGTTTATCAAGGATATCAATGAGCTATACGGCGAATATCAAGCTGGTGCCGATCCCGATACTCGTCCGCCGCTGGTTAACTACACCTTAAGTGATGCCGAGCCGAGTATTGTCCATACGAGAGGAGGAAAAGACAATGGTTAAGGTTTCTCCGATCGATCTTTTCCCCGCGATTGCCAAGACGCAAAAGCTTTATGTGCCGGATGGCAGTCAGTGCTCGGGCATGGAGCTTCACAAGCCCTTCAAGGAATGGAAGGCCGATAAAAACGCGCCTTGCGAAAAGGTCAGAACACCGAAGGACTTTTTCTTCCCCCAAACCGAAAATCTGATGGCGTTCAAGCGGGAAGGGAAGACCATTGAGGTTATCGATACCCGTGAGGAAAAGGAAGATTTTGTGATCTTCGGTGTCCGCGCCTGCGATGTCCGTTCCTTTGCCATTCTGGATAAGGTTTTCCTTGCAGATCCTGTGGACACGTATTACAAAAACCGCCGCGAGCACGCTACGGTCATTTCGTGGGCCTGCTCTCCCGAATGGATGCGTGAGACCTGCTTCTGCCAGACCTTCGGTATCGACTGTGCCGATCCCGAGGGCGATGTGGCGGCTTGGTTTGACGGCAGCTTCTTTTACCTCGAGGCCAAAACCGAAAAGGGTGAGATGCTTCTGGATCGCATAAAGGATGTACTGATCGCGTGTGATGAGGAGCCTGTGTGGGATCTGAAAACGGCAATTTACACCGCGAAGAAGGAGCTTCCCCTGGCCGGTCTGACCACCGACGGATTCACGCCCGAAAAGATGATGGAATATTTTAATTCCGAAAAATGGGGTGAGCTATCCGAGGCTTGTCTTGGCTGCGGCAGCTGTACCTTCGTGTGCCCGACCTGCCAGTGCTACGATATTCGCGACTTTGATACCGGCCATGGGATCAAGCGCTTCCGCTGCTGGGATTCGTGTATGTATTCCGACTTTACCAAGATGGCTCATGGCAATCCCCGCGTCAGCCAGTTAGAGCGCTTCCGTCAGCGCTTTATGCATAAGCTGGTGTATTTCCCCGCCAATAATGAGGGGGAATTCGGTTGCGTGGGATGCGGACGCTGTCTTTCCAAATGCCCGATCTCCATGAACATCGTTAAGGTTATGAAAGCATTAAAGGAAGGTGATAACCGATGAAGGAAACATTGATTCCCGTCGTAGGCGTGGTAACCGATATTCGTATCGATACCCCCGATGTCAAAACCTTCCGCGTGGTCACACCGGAGGGCAAAAAGCCCTTTGAGCATATGCCCGGACAGTGTGCCATGGTCTCGATTCCCGGTGTCGGTGAGGCGATGTTCTCGATCACCTCGTCGCCCACCAATCGCGAGTTTATGGAATTCAGTATTAAAAAATGCGGCTGTCTGACCGAATGGCTTCATGTGATGGAGGTTGGTCAGCAGGTCACAGTTCGCGGCCCTTACGGAAACGCTTTTCCGGTGGAAACCGAGCTGAAGGGCAAGAATCTTCTCTTTGTGGCGGGCGGTATCGGCCTGGCGCCGCTCCGCTCGGTCATTAACTACTGCCGTCATTATCGTGAGAACTATGGAACCATTGATATTGTGTACGGTTCACGCTCCAAGGATGATCTTGTGGACTATCAGGAGATTATCGACGAATGGATGACAACCGAGGGTGTCAATGTCCACCTCACGATCGACCGCGAGCAGGAGGGATGGGACGGTCATGTCGGCTTTGTCCCCAATTATGTCAAGGAGCTGAATCCCGATCTCAGCAAAACCGTTTTGGTTTGCGGCCCTCCGATCATGATCAAGTTTACGCTGGCCGGTCTCAAGGAGCTTGGTTTTACCGAAGAGCAGGTCTACACGACAATGGAGCTTCGTATGAAATGCGGTGTCGGCAAGTGCGGCCGTTGCAATATCGGAAATCGATATGTTTGCAAGGATGGCCCCGTTTTCCGTTATGATAAGCTGGGCGAGCTTCCCGATGAATATTGAGAAGTGCTCCAGCACCGCAAGAAAATCTTTTGAATATTTAGGAGAATGAATACCATGGAGACAATGGTTAACATCTTTTTGTACGGAAAGAAGTACGAGGTGCCGTCCAACCTGACCATTATGGGTGCGATGGAATATGCCGGCTATCAGCTTGTCCGCGGCTGCGGCTGCCGAAACGGCTTCTGCGGTGCCTGCGCCACGATCTACCGCATTCACGGTGATCGTGAGCTCAAGGTTTGCCTTGCTTGCCAGACCAAGGTGGAAAACAATATGTATATTGCAACCTTGCCGTTCTTCCCGCTTGTCAAGCAGGTTTACGATATCAACGAGGTCAAAACCACCGAGCAGGTTATGATGCAGCTCTATCCCGAGATTTATGCCTGTATCGGCTGTAACGCCTGCACCAAATCCTGCACACAGGGCCTCAACGTTATGCAGTATATTGCCTATGCACAGCGCGGTGACTTTGAAAAATGTGCCGAGGAATCTTTTGACTGCGTTATGTGTGGTGTCTGCTCCTCGCGTTGCCCCGCCGGTATTTCGCATCCGCAGGTGGCGCTTTTGGCAAGACGTATCAACGGAAAGTATCTGGCACCGGCTTGCGGTCATCTTGAGGACCGTGTCAAGGAAATCGAAAACGGCACCTTCGAGGAGCTGCTCGAAAGCCTGATGCAAAAGCCGATTGCCGAGATGAAAGAGCTCTACAATACCCGTGAGATCGAGAAATAAGGAGGAGAGCGACGATGTATCTGAATGAAATGCTGGAATCCATCCGCAAGGTCGAGGCCAAGCGCGCCGAAAATGCCGTTCTTGAGCCGCGCCGTATGACGGCTGAAGAAAAGGAAACTCTCCTTGCTACGTACCATCCGGATTATAAGCAGGAGGAATTTGCCGTATTGACCGTCGGTCCGAACAAGGGCGATAAGGTTCCGACCGAGCTTGCCGCGCTTCTGCAGGCAAACAGCCGTGTGAAGCCGGAGGAGATCGATTTATCGAAAGTAGACTATGATGTCGATGTCCTGGTCATTGGTGGCGGCGGTGCCGGTTCTTCAGCGGCTATCGAGGCACATCAAAACGGGGCAAAGGTTATGATTGTGACCAAGCTTCGCATCGGTGATGCTAATACAATGATGGCCGAAGGCGGTATTCAGGCGGCCGATAAGCCCAACGATTCGCCTGCGATTCACTATCTGGATGCCTTTGGTGGCGGTCACTTTGCCGCCAAGCCGGAGCTTCTTTATAGGCTCGTAAGCGAAGCGCCCGATGCGATCAAGTGGCTCTCTGAGCTGGGCGTGGAGTTTGATAAAATGCCCGATGGCACCATGGTTACCACCCATGGCGGCGGCACCTCCCGTAAGAGAATGCACGCGGCCAAGGACTACTCGGGTGCAGAAATTATGCGTACGCTACGCGACGAAGTGCTGAATCGTGAGATTCCGGTTGTCGACTTTACGGCCGCGATTGAGCTGATTCTGGACGAAAACGGCAGAGCCGCCGGCGCGGTACTGCTGAATATGGAGACCAAGGAAATTTTGGTTGCCCGTGCCAAGACGGTCGTTATCGCTACCGGCGGCGCCGGACGTTTGCACTACCAAGGCTTCCCGACCTCCAATCACTACGGGGCGACGGCGGATGGTCTGGTGCTTGGCTACCGTGCCGGCGCTAAGCTTCTCTATGCCGACACGCTGCAGTATCATCCGACCGGTGCGGCCTATCCCGAGCAGATTTTCGGCGCACTGGTTACCGAGAAGGTTCGTTCGCTTGGTGCTAAGCTGATTAACTGCGACGGCGAGGCCTTCATGCATCCGCTGGAAACTCGTGATGTTTCGGCCGCTTCGATCATCCGCGAATGTTCAACGCACGGCAAGGGCGTCAAGACCCCTGACGGCATTGGTGTTTGGCTTGACACACCGATGATCGAGCTGAAAAACGGTGAAGGAACCATCGAAAAGAGAATCCCCGCCATGATGCGTATGTTCGGTAAGTATGGTATCGATATTCGCAAAGAGCCGATTTTGGTATATCCGACGCTGCATTATCAGAACGGCGGCCTTGACATCGGCCCCGACTGTATGACAACTTGTGTGGAGAACCTTTTTGTTGCCGGCGAGGCAGTGGGCGGCATTCATGGCAGAAACCGTCTCATGGGTAACTCACTTCTGGATATCATTGTTTTCGGCCGCGATGCCGGTAAGAGTGCTTCTGCTCGTGCAAAGGACGTTACGGTCGGTGCCTTGACGCTGGATCATGTGACAAAATTTGCTTCGGAGATGAAGGATGCCGGTATCGAAACCGATGTTGTCTCTCCCAAGCTTCTTCCCAACTATACGCGTAAGGTTTAAGTGATAAGGAGGAACAATCCCAATGACAATATTTGGTGGTGTTATCACGATCAGCAATATTTCCACCCTGCTTTTCGTGGTGTTCGCCGTTTTGACGGTTGGTTATGCGCTGGGAAGAATTACGATTAAAGGCGTTTCGCTCGGCGATGCCGGTGTGTTTATTATCGCACTTTTGTTCGGTGCGCTGTTCTTCCATGTAGATGCGACAGGGCTTATCTTCAGCGGCTCTGCCAAGCCTTACGACTTTTCCGCGGGACTTTCTCTCGTTGAGAGCCTTGGTCTTGTGCTGTTTGTGACCTCGGTCGGTTTTATCGCCGGGCCGAAGTTCTTTGGCAATTTCAAGCGGAATTTTAAATCGTATGTTCTGATCGGGCTTGTCATTATCCTGGCCGGCGGCCTCTCTGCTGCCGGATGTATCGGCTTGGGTGAGGTCGTCGGCTATGGCGGCACAATTACCGAGCAGGACGGCTTTGTGGCTATGATTGTCGGTCTTCTTTCCGGCTCCCTGACCTCAACACCCGCCTTCTCGGCGGCGAAAGCGTCGGTGGCGGAGGAGTATCAGTCTCTTGTTTCAGTGGGACACGGTATTGCTTACATCTTCGGCGTCATTGGCGTTGTGCTTTTCGTGCAGTTGATTCCCAAGCTTTCACGGGCCAATATGGCAGAGGAAAGAGCCAAGCTTATCGTCAAGGAAGAGGACACAAAAGAATCCCCGGTGAGAAAGCTCTTTGAGATCGACCATATGGGTATCGCCGCCTTTTCGTTGGCCGCGATTCTGGGTACCGTTATCGGACAGATCAAAATCCCGCTGTCTGCCCAGGGTCTCAGCGGTACCTGCTTCTCGTTGACGACGACGGGCGGCTGTCTCTTGGTCAGCCTTATTATGGGACATTTCGGACGTATCGGAAAGGTCAGCATGATGCCGGCGGCCGGTACGCTGAAGCTTTTCCGCGAGCTCGGACTGGTGTTCTTCCTTGTCGGTGCCGGTATTCCCGGCGGTGCCGAATTTGTGGAAAACTTTGATGCCATGTATTTTGTCTACGGTATCCTTATGACAATCGTTCCGATGATCGTCGGTTTCCTGTTTGCCAAATATGTCCTGAAGCTCAGCCTTCTGAATAATCTTGGCTCCATTACGGGCGGTATGACCTCCACGCCGGCGCTCGGAACGCTGATCGGTGTTTCCGGTACCGAGGATGTGGCCGCCGCCTATGCGGCAACCTATCCGATCGCTCTGATTGCGGTGGTATTGGTATCTCAATTTCTGATTGTCTTGTTCTGATATATTTTATAGGGGCTGCCGCATTTTTGCGGCAGCCCCTATTGACAAAAAGGGAAGAATCGTATATAATAATAAAATGCAAGTCTTGATTTCTGAACTTGCATTTTATAGGAGGACGATATGGAGGTTTCCCAACAGGTATCAATCAATACTCTGCAGCGCTTACCACGTTACCTCAATTACTTGAAAACAATTGAAGATAAAGACAATATTTCGTCGACCGAGATTGCGAAGGCGCTTGGTCTGAACGATGTACAGGTTCGCAAGGATCTTTCGGCCGTCAGCTCGGGCGGACGCCCCAAGGTAGGCTACAACATTTGTGCCTTGGTTGCGGATTTGAAGGAATTTCTCGGCTATAATGCGCAAAACGATGCGGTGCTTGTCGGCGCCGGTAATCTTGGCCGTGCGCTGATGTCCTATCGCGGCTTCAGCGAATACGGTCTTCGTATTGTGGCAGGCTTCGATCCTTCCAAAGAGCTGATTGGCAAGGAAAGCGGCGGCAAGCCGATTTTCGACCTTGCCGGGCTTCCTGCATATTGCCGTGACAACGGCATTAAGATTGGTGTTATCACGACACCGGCAAGTGCGGCGCAAAGCGCTTGCGATCTTTTGATTGAAGGCGGAATCAAGGCAATCTGGAATTTCGCACCGGCGCACCTTACCGTTCCGGAAGAGGTTCTCGTGCAAAACGAAAACATGGCTTGCTCGCTGGCGCTGCTTTCCAAGCACCTGCATGAAATGCTGGATGGTCGCAACGGTGATTCCTGAAGGCAAACAATATCGAGAAAGGCAACGACAATGATCTCTTACAAAAACACATCAACCGAAGAGCTCAAAGAGCATCTGGCATCGCTGAAGGCGGTGTACAAGGAATATCAAGGCATGGATTTGCGCCTGAATATGGCGCGCGGAAAGCCCTCCAATGATCAGCTTGATCTTTCGATGGGCATGATGGATATTCTCAGCTCACAGGATGACCTCACGTGTGAAGACGGTACCGACTGCCGGAATTACGGTGTTTTAGACGGTATCGGAGAAGCCAAGCAGCTTCTTGGCGATATGATGGAGGTACCAGCGGAGAACATCATTATTTACGGCAATTCCAGCTTGAATGTCATGTATGACACGGTTTCTCGCTCCATGACACACGGGGTTATGGGCAATACACCGTGGTGCAAGCTCGATCGGGTGAAGTTCCTTTGTCCGGTGCCCGGGTATGACCGTCACTTTGCCATTACGGAATACTTTGGCATCGAAATGATTCCGATTCCCATGACCGAATTCGGCCCCGATATGGATCTTGTCGAAAAGTATGTCAGCGAGGATGAGAGCATTAAAGGTATTTGGTGTGTGCCGAAGTACAGCAATCCACAGGGATATTCGTATTCCGATGAAACGGTTCGCCGCTTTGCCGCCCTTGAGCCGAAGGCGAAGGATTTCCGAATTTATTGGGATAATGCCTATACCATTCACCATCTTTACGATGAGGATAGGGATTACATTCTTGAGATTTTAGAGGAATGCCGTAAGGCAGGCCATCCCGATATGGTCTATAAATTCGCATCAACCTCTAAAATCAGCTTCCCCGGCTCCGGTATTGCCGCCATCGCCGCCTCGCACAATAACCTCGATGACATCCGCGATCAGCTGACCATTCAAACCATCGGGCACGATAAGGTGAATCAGCTGCGTCATGTACGCTTCTTTGGCGATATCGATGGCATGAACGCGCATATGCGTAAGCACGCCGATATTCTTCGCCCCAAGTTTGAGACAGTCCTTGAAATTCTCGAGCGAGAGCTTGGCGGTCTTGGTATTGGTAGCTGGACTAAGCCCAAGGGCGGTTACTTTATCTCGTTTGACTCGCTCGACGGCTGTGCCAAGGCGATTGTATCACGGTGTAAGAAGGCCGGTGTTGTTATGACCGGTGCCGGCGCTACCTATCCCTACGGACGTGACCCGCAGGATGCCAATATCCGTATTGCACCGTCTTATCCTCCGTTGGCCGATCTCAAGCTGGCGACCGAGCTCTTTACGCTTTGTGTTAAGATCGTTAGCATCGAAAAGATCTTGAGCGAACGCGGTGCTTGATGTTACATGTATTCTGATTGAAAAAACGAACCCCGACATACCGTCGGGGTTCGTCTGCGTTTTGGAGCCATAGTAGACGTTTTGGGCTCGGAGTGCTCGCAACGAGGGGCATTATCGGTGCAAACACCGGCCGATCAGCGAAAAAATCAGGAATAGCACCAGGCTGACACAAACAACACTGGCACCGGGCGGAGTAGAGATAACATACGACAGGATAAGCCCCAAAACAAAGCTGACAATCGGCAAAATGGCAGAAAGAATGACCACACCCTTAAAGCTTTTCATCACCCGCATCGCAGTTAACGGCGGAAAAACAATCAGAGCCGATATCAAAAGGGTTCCCATAAAGCGCATACCCAAGACGATTGTGAGTGCTGTCAGCACCGCAATGACCGTGTCATAGAGCGCGGTACGGATGCCGGTGGCTCTGGCAAAGCTTCCGTCAAAGGTAATGGCAAAAATCCGATGATACAAAACGACATAGGTGGGGATCACAAGAACCGCAAGACCCACGCTGAGGAGCACATCGGTTTTGCTTAGTGTGAGGATACTGCCGAACATATAGTTGTAAATATCAATATTCATGCCGGTGGAGAGTGAAACGGCCATGACGCCGATGGCCAGCGCCCCGGTTGAAATCATGGCTGTGAGGGCATCTCCTTTGAGTTTGCCCTTTTCGCTCAGACGTAGCAGCAGGAAGGCCGAAACGATGACGATCGGTATGGAGACGGGCAGGGGAGCAAAGCCGCAGGCCGTGGCGACCGCCAGCGAGCCGAAAGCAACGTGTGACAGGCCGTCGCCGATCATGGAATAGCGCTTTAATACCAACGTTACGCCAAGCAGCGAGGCACAAAGGGAAACCAGCACGCCGGCAATCAAGGCATAAACCATGAAGGTCAGCGAGAACATTTCACCCAGAGCAGAAAAGAAGGAGGTCATCGCACGCCACCTCCTCGCAGAGCCGTCGGAATCTGCGCCGAAAACTCTTCGGGAGACAGCAGGGCATAGCTGTCGTGGCGAAGCCACAGTACCCGTGTTGCGGTTCCCAAGGAGGACAGCAGATCATGGGATACCATCAGAATGGTCATACCTTCGCGATGAAGTCCCTCCAAAATGGCATAAAACTCAGCCGTGGCCACCGGATCCAAGCCGGCAACCGGCTCGTCGAGCAATAACAGCTCACTTGCCGCACACAGGGCCCGCGCCAACAGTACGCGCTGTTGCTGTCCTCCCGAAAGCTCGGAAAAGGAACGGTTTTTTAGATGACCAATGCCGAGACGAAGCAGCTGATGCTCGGCAACCGCACGATCGTTCATGGAGTAAAAGGAGAAAATGCCGTGACGATTCATCCGTCCTGAAAGCACAACCTCCCACACCGAGGCGGGAAAGTCCTTTTGTGCATCGGTTTTTTGAGGCAAATAGCCGATCTGCTTGGCCGTCAGTCCCTCACCGTAGGTAATGGTTCCTTCGGTTGGTGCTTTCAGTCCGAGAAGTGCCCGCATCAAGGTGCTTTTCCCGGTACCGTTTTCGCCGGCAATACAAAGGCAGTCGCCTTTTTCCACCGTAAAGGAAAGTCCGTGCAATACGGTGCGGTTGTCATAGGAAAGTGTCAGATTGTCGCACAGAATCTGTGACATAGGTTTCCTCGCTTCGCTTGTAATATCTACTCAAATTATAGCACGGTTTGCGAATCTTGACAAGTTGTTTTGAAAAATATCCGCGGCAAAATTGTTACTTTTTTCTTCATCGATTGACAAGGCCGGTGTTTCATAGTATAATGGTAAAATAACAATACCTTTCGGAGTGAATAACATGAAAAAGTATCTTTCCTTCGCGCTTGCCATCGTGTTTTGTCTTCTGCTTCTTGCCTCCTGCGGCAAGGACAGCTTTGTACCGAATGGCTTTCAGCGCATTTCCAACGACAGTGCCGATTATCGCTTCTACGTACCGAACGGCTGGATTTCCGATCTGTCAACCGGTGTAACCGCCGCCTACATTTCAGAAGAAGACCGTTCGTCGGTCAGCTTTATGGGCTTTGAATTTGACGATGCCTTGATTCAGGCAACCTTCGGCAGCGAGGCTCCGGACTCGGAGGTGCCCTCAGACAGCGAAGCGGTGACAACCGAAAAGGTAACCGCCGATACCAACGATAACGACGGTTCGCTTCCTTCCATTACCTCGATTGATGAGTATTGGGCCTATTATGAGAAGAATTTTGCCAAGACCTTCTCGGATATGACATATACCGAGAAGGGCGAGAATATGCTTCTTTCGGGACTCAAGGCCAAAAAGTATGTCTATACGGCGACCGTGACCGGCGATTCCTATCAGTTCATGCAGGTGGTTACCATCAAAAACGGATATGTTTATATCTTTACCTATACCTCCACGAAGGACCTCTTTGAATCGCACCTTGACGATGTGAACGCCATTCTCGGTTATATCGAGATCAAATAATGCGGAGCATGAACGATATTTATTTTGACAATAGTGCAACCACAAGGGTGACCGACCGTGCGGCGGCCAAAGCTGCTTGGGCCATGTCGCAGGTGTGGGGAAATCCCTCGTCGGTACATGGGAAGGGTGTCGAGGCCGAACGGCTGATTAGCGAGGCACGGACACAGCTTCTTCGCACACTCGGGATTCGCCACGCCGGTATCGGACAGCTGTTTTTCACCGGAAGCGGAACCGAGGCCGATAATATGGCGGTAAGCGGCGTGCTGTACAGCAAGGCAAGACGCGGGACACCGCGTATCATTACGACCGATAGCGAGCATCCGGCTGTGGCAAATCCGATACGAGAGGCCGAAGCCAAGGGCTTTGAGGTCGTACGCCTTTCCACGGTGGGCGGTGTCATTGATCCGGCGGAGCTTGAGGCGGCGCTAACGCGGGATACCGTTCTGGTTTCGATTATGCGAGTGAATAATGAGACCGGTGCTGTTTATGATGTGCCGTCGCTCTTTTCGTTGGTTAAGGAGCGGGTTCCCGAGGCGGTTACGCATTGTGATGCCGTCCAGGGCTTTCTCAAGATCGGATGCGAGCCGCAAAAGCTCAAAGCAGATCTTCTGACGATCAGCGGCCATAAGATTGGCGCACCCAAGGGGATTGGGGCGTTATACTGTGTCAACAGTCTTTTAACCAAAAAGATTCTGCGCCCTATCGTGTATGGCGGCGGGCAGGAAAACGGATACCGATCCGGAACTGAAAATGTGCCGGGGATTGTTGCCTTTGCCGAGGCGGCAAACGAGCATTACCCGGTTATGCAGGATACCTTGGCGCATATTACTGCTGTCCGCGAGGCATTCATCGCGCATCTTCCCGAGGGAGTTATCGTGAATCAGCCGCGCGGAGACTATCTATCGCATTTGATCAGTCTGCAGGTGCCCGGTATAAAAAGCGAGGTTTTGGTTCGTCATCTTTCCTCGGAGGGCATCTATCTTTCGGCAGGCTCTGCCTGCTCCTCCAAAAAGCTTAAAACCAGCGCGGTGCTCACCGCCTTCGGCTTGACGCCCGCGCAGGCAGATACCACTGTTCGCATCAGCCTTGGTCGTGACAATACGGTTGAGGAGGCGATTGCGGTTGCCGATGCGATTGCGCTTGCGAGAAAAAGCTTAGCAAGAATACGATAAGAATCGTATCATAGAATTGACGGAGACAAGAACTATGTGTGATTTTCAGGGAAAAACCGTTTCGGTCATCGGTCTTGGTATTTCCAATACACCGCTGATTGGTTGGTTGCTCGACCACGGAGCAACCGTAACGGCCAGAGACAAGAAGAACTTTGAAGCCTTACCCGAGGCAGTGCGTGCGTATGCCGCGCGCGGTGTCCGCTTTGTGTGCGGCGAGGGATATCTTGCGAACATTGAGGAGGATATTCTTTTTAAGGCTCCCGGCCTCCGATACGATCTGCCTCCTCTTGTCAAAGCGGTGGAACGAGGTGCTGTGCTGACCTCCGAAATGGAGCTGTTTTTTTCGCTTTGTCCCTGTCGGATCATCGGCGTGACCGGCTCCGATGGTAAAACTACCTCAACCACGTTGATATATCGCTGTCTTGCCGCCGAATACGGCGAGGATAAGGTTTTTGTCGGCGGTAATATCGGAAAGCCCTTGTTGCCTGAGTTGTCGAAAATGGACGAGAGCTGCTTTGCGGTGGTTGAGCTTTCGAGCTTCCAGTTGCATACCATGCATCATTCTCCCGATATTTCCTTGATCACAAATCTTTCGCCGAATCATCTCGATTATCACATCGATATGGAGGAGTATATCTCGGCGAAAACCAATATTTACCGCCATGCCAAGCCGGGCTCTGTCGTTGTGTTGAACGGACAGAATCCCGTAACCGCTTCGCTGGGATCGGATGCCCCTGAGGGCGTAACGGTGCGTCATTTTTTAAGCGGCGAGGCGTTTGTTCGTGACGAATGGATTTGGTACGAGGATGAACCGATTCTGAAGCTTTCGGATATTTTGATTCCGGGATGGCATAATGTCGAAAATTATTGTGGCATCCTCTGTGCGCTTCATGGCTTGGTTTCTAAGGAAACGATCGTTTCGGTGGCCCAAAGCTTTGGCGGTGTCGAGCATCGCATTGAGCTGGTCCGTGTCAAAGACGGTGTTTCGTACTATAATAGCTCCATTGACTCCAGCCCGACGCGTACCACAGCGGCACTGGCTGCGTTTGACCGCCGGGTAATCGTGATTGTGGGCGGTTATGACAAGCAGATTCCGTTTGAGCCCTTGGCGAAGCCGCTTTGTGAGAGGGCGAAAACCGTTGTTCTTACCGGCGCGACAGCGCCGAAAATCAAGGCGGCGTTGCTTTCATCGCCGTATTATCGGGAGGGCGCACCGCATATGATCGAGGAACCCGAGTTCCGTGCGGCGGTGTTGGCGGCCTCGCAAGCGGCAGAGAAGGGGGATGTTGTGCTTTTGTCTCCTGCCTGTGCCAGCTTCGATGCCTTTCCCAATTTTGAGGTGAGAGGCAATACCTTTAAGGAGATTGTTCATGCTTTACCGTAAACCCGATGCTTATTCGGTGCTGTCCTCGCTTCTTCGTCCGCGCAAGGAGCGCTCCCATAAAGGCACCTATGGCACGTTGACCGTGATTGCAGGATCGGCCAACTATCGCGGGGCTGCCTCGCTTGCCGTTTCGGCTGCGCTTCGTTGCGGCGTCGGTCTGGTTCGGTTGGCCTCGACCGAGAGGGTTATTGCCTCGGTGTCGGCCAAGCAGGACGAGCCGATCTATCTTCCGCTTGCCGAAACCGAAACGGGCAGTATTTCGGCAGAGGATCTTCGCCGACACATGCCGCAACTGTCCTCTTCGGGCGCGATTCTTGTCGGCTGCGGTATGACCGACTGTCCCGATACTGCCAAAATTGTAGCCACGGTGCTTCGCCGTGCCGAGCATACCGTGATTTTGGATGCGGATGCATTGAACGCACTTTCTCACGATCTATCTCTTTTGTCAGAAGCAAAACAGCCTCCGATACTCACGCCGCATATCGGTGAAATGGCGAGGTTGACCGGATTGTCTGTGGAAGAAATTCAAAAGAATCGCGAAACAGTAGCAAGAGAGTTCGCACAAGAGCATAATGTTCTCTTAATCTTGAAGGATTCCCTGACGCTGGTGGTTTCTCCGAGTGGTGAAATGAGAAGCTACGATTTTCCCAATTCGGGCTTGGCAAAGGGAGGAAGCGGCGATGTGCTTGCCGGTATTCTCGGTTCGCTTGCCGCCCAAGGATTCTATAAAATAACAGTGGCCTCGGATCTTGCCGTCATCCTTCATGTTCTGGCCGCGCAAGAGGCGGCGGAGCATCTGAGCGAGACGGCTATGTTGCCAAGTGATGTGGTGTCGGCGCTGCCGGCTGTATTTTCGGAAGTTCAAAGGAGGAATGAATCATGAAGCTTTTGATAGCGTCGGATATTCATGGATCCGCTTACTATTGTCGCAAGCTCCTCGGTATTTTTAACGCCGTACAGCCAGACCGTATGCTGCTTCTTGGGGATCTGTTGTATCATGGCCCTCGCAACGATCTGCCGCGCGAGTACAATCCCAAGGACGTGATCACAATGCTGAACGCGATAGCAGACAAGCTTCTTTGCGTACGAGGAAACTGCGAGGCTGAGGTGGATCAGATGGTGCTGGCTTTTCCGATTATGGCAGAATATGCAGTGCTGTATGACGGCGACCGCGAGTTGTTCGCTTCTCACGGACACCATATAACGCCGGAGAATCCGCCGGCATTACCGTCAGGCGCTGTTCTTCTCGGTGGTCACACGCATGTTGCCGAGGACAGAGATTGCGGACATTTCCGTTATTTGAATCCAGGCTCGGTCTCGATTCCCAAGGGGGGAACCGAGCGCGGCTGTCTTCTCTATGAAAACGGACAGTTTACCTCAATTTCTTTGGAGGACTGAGAAGGAGATTTGTGATGTCACAAGATATGATTGAGCTTTTAAAAAGCCGCCGCAGTATCCGTTCGTTTGAGGATCGACCGATTCCCGAGGATATATTGCGTACCATCACCGAAACGGCTCTGTATGCTCCCTCGGCGATGAATCGTCAGAGCTGGCATTTTGTCGTGATGACCGATCGCACCGAGCTGGATACCTTGGCCGGGCTGGTCAAAGATCGCCTGAAGCTTGACGATCGTTATCGCTTTTACCACTGTCAGGCCTTGATTCTGGCATCTAACGATCCGGTCGAAAACCCAATGGCGGTTGACGACTGCGCTTGTGCGCTTCAAAACATTTTTCTGGCGGCACATGCTCTCGGTGTCGGCTCGGTGTGGATCAACCAGCTTCGCCATGTTTGCGATGATCCCGAGATCCGTGCCATGCTGACAGCGATAGGAGTTCCGCCGCATCATGCGGTGTACGGCGCCGCAGCACTGGGATATCCACGCAAGCCGCCGCAAGAAAAAACGATCCGTTCGGATCGCATTATCTATCGCTGATTCTCAAAAAATATTTGCTGATCGGAAACAGACGCTGGCGCGTCATGCTTGAATCAAACCGGGTACCTGCGGCAGATGCCACAGGTACCCGGCTGTTTTATGCTCGCATGGTAAAATTATCTTGCCATCGCACGTAAAAATGAGAGGACATCCGCTTCTGTTTTGATAAAATAACGGCAGATACGCCGAAGCTCGTCCTCTGCCTCGGCATTTTCAGCGTCATACATCCCGACAACCGTCAGGCCGCCTTGATAAGCGGAGGTAGCAGCATGAACCATATCCTCAAAAACCAAAGTGTCGCTCGGTTTCGTGTCAAGACGCTTGGCACAGGTAAGGAAAAAATCGGGAGTGGATTTCGTTAACCCAAGCGTTTTACAGGAGTGGATTTCGCAAAAATACGGGAGGATACCGAGACGCGCCAACAGCGGCTCGACCACTTCCTTATCCGAGGCTGTTCCGACAGCCATACGAATACCGTATGCCGAGAGGGCAGAGAGTATTTCGGGAATAAAGGGCTTGAGAACGGCTTCGTTCATGAAGTAATCGTAGGCGATAGCGTTAAGACCGTCGGTTATGGCCTCGGGAGAGTCCGAAAGAGGATAGTGCTTCTTAATAAAGTGGCCGCTTTCGTGGATCGGAAGAATCTTCATGACTTCGGCGAGATTGGGCTCTGCTTCGATGCCTCGCGCGGCCAAATACCGTTCGCCGCAATGATTCCACATTCCCATTGTATCGACAAGGGTTCCGTCAACATCAAAGATTGCACCGTGTATCATATGGTCCCTCCGGTGATGTCTTTCAGATCCTCGGGTGTTCCTTCCCAGATTAAAAGCAGCGTGCCGTGAGAAACCGAAATCACGGTCTCGGTATCTTCAACAAAGGCATTGCTGACACCGAGCGGAAAACGGTTGGTCAACGAAATGGCGTCGGTGGGATATTTGGCGCCCGATAGGGTAATCCCTTCCGCCGTATCACCGAAGGAAAAGACCGAAAAGATACCACGGCAATGGC
This sequence comes from Oscillospiraceae bacterium, assembly GCA_015064545.1. GTDB lineage: Bacteria > Bacillota > Clostridia > Oscillospirales > CAG-272 > Colimorpha_A. The sequence continues at coordinate 33,244 of SVSA01000001.1, forward strand.
GGTGAAAAACAGCGGTGCCATCGGTCAGAAGGGTAGCGGTTTGGCTGTCACCGACCAAAAAAGCCCGCGCACCGTTCGCTTCGGCATAGCCAAGCGCCTGAAGATTGGCAATCGTATGATCGAGGCGCCCGCCAAGACCGCCCGACAGATACAGCCGGCGATAACCGCGGGCAAGAGCCTCCTTGATCGCCAGCATGGTGTCAGTGTCATCCTTTTCGACCGGAAAGGTGAGGGTTTCGATGCCCTCTCGGTGCGGCGATGAAGGAAGCGAATCAAAATCGCCGAGAATCAGGTTCGGCGTGACACCAATGGCCTCAAGCTTGGCCAGGCCGCCGTCGGCGGCAATCAAAAAGGCATCGTTGCGGTAATAGATGCCGGTGGGGCCGGCGGCAACAATGCAACATTCGTTTTTCATGGCGGGAACTCCTTTCATAAGCAGGAAACATGAATCAGTATAGCATGAAGCCGTAAAAAAAACAAGTCCCAAGGGATCATTTTTTGAATGAATCGGAATTTCTCTTGCTATCTTACGAAAAATATGATATGATAGTATGAGTTCCGAAAAAGAAAGGATAATTTTCATGCGTGCTTTTGAGCGTTTCCTAACGTATATTACCTATCACACAACCTCATCCGAAGCCAACGGCACCACCCCCAGTACCGACATCCAAAAGGTATTGGGACAAGCGCTGGCAGAAGAACTGATCGCGCTCGGGTGCGAAAATGCCGTCCTCGATCCCTTAGGGTATGTGTATGCTTCACTTCCGGCAACCCCCGGCTGCGAGACGGTACCACCGATCGGCTTTATTGCTCATATCGATACTTCTCCCGAATGCGAGGGCTGCGGTGTTAAGCCTCAGATCATTGAGCATTACGACGGAGGCGATGTTGTCCTCGGCGAGAGCGGTCGTGTTCTACGCGTTGTCGATTTTCCCCATCTGCCGTCACTTGCCGGACGTACGCTGATTACTACCGACGGTACCACGTTGCTTGGCGCCGACGATAAGGCAGGCATTGCCGCGATCATGACATTGGTAGAGCGTTTGATGTCCGATCAGCTGCCGCACGGCAAAATCTGTATTGCCTTTACCCCCGACGAAGAAATCGGTGAAGGAGCCGATCATTTTGATGTGGAGCGCTTTGGCGCAGTCTACGGCTATACGGTGGATGGCGGCGTTGAGGGTAGCGTAGAATATGAAAACTTTAATGCCGCAGGGGCCGATATTACGATTCGCGGCTTCTCGGTGCATCCCGGCTCCTCCAAGGATACAATGATCAATGCCGCTTTGGTGGCAATGGCCTTTAATGCCATGCTGCCCTCAGCCGATATTCCCCGTCATACCGATGGCTACGAAGGCTTTTTCCATTTGACGGCAATGGAGGGTTGCGTCTCGGAGGCAAAGCTGCATTACATTATCCGCGATCACGATGCCGATGCCTTTCTTTGCCGCGAAAAGCTTCTTCGCCATGCCGCTGCCGTGCTGAACGAGCAATACGGTGCGGGGACCGTTACGGTGGAATGGAAGGAGCAGTATCGCAATATGGCAGAAAAGGTTCTTCCGCACCGCCATATCGTCGACCGTGCGCTCCGGGCCTCGGAGGCCGCTGGTGCGGTTCCGACGGTGTGTCCGATTCGCGGCGGCACCGACGGCGCGCGTCTCAGCTTTATGGGCCTGCCTTGTCCGAACCTCGGCACAGCGGGCTATGCCTTCCATGGGCCGTATGAGCATATAACGGTTGAGGGCATGGATACCGTTACCGAAATTCTTCTTGCTCTCGTCAAGGAATATGTTGACTCAAATGCGTGATGATCTTGTCTGCCGGATGTGAGCGGAGGCTCCCCGACGGACATTACATCCGTTTTTCCCGAACCCGATTATCAATTTGAAAGAAGAAGTTATATGTCTATCGAAAAAGCAAAAGCGTATCTGGCGGCCTATGGTATGGCCGATAAGGTCATCGAATTTGAACAGTCCTCGGCAACGGTTGAGCTGGCGGCACAGGCCCTCGGCTGTGAGCCTTCGCATATTGCCAAATCCATTCTGCTGCAACAGCCGGAGGGGGTTGTCATGATTCTCGCCGCCGGCGATGGGCGGATCGATAACCGAAAATTTAAGGACCATTTTGGCGTCAAGCCCAAAATGATGCCCTTTGATCTCGTGGAAGAAGCAGTCGGCCATGCGCCCGGCGGTGTTTGTCCGTTCGGAATTCATGACGGTGTTGCCGTTTATCTTGATGAATCCCTCCGCCGTTTTGATGTTGTATATCCGGCGGCAGGAAGCGGAAACAGCGCGATTCCGATGACAACGGAGGAGCTCGAGCGTGTTTCGCAGGCCATTGGCTGGGTGGATGTTTGTAAGTCGGTGACTGTATGAATCGCCCCGAAACGACAGCATTACTCATGGGATTGGCGCTGGCATCGGCCGGTGTTGCGCTCAGCGCGGTGTCTGAGCGCATAACGGTTCGCCCCTATGTTTTCTGTGACAGACGAATCCGAAACCCTATCCGTCTTCTTCATGTGTCGGATCTTCACGCCTCTGTTTACGGCCGTAATCAGCAAGAGCTGGTGAGCTTGACCGATGCCTTGAAGCCGGACGCCATGGTATTGACCGGTGATATTTGTGATAACCGTGTTTCCAATCGTCCGGCGTATGCCTATCTCTCTCAAGTGGCCGGTCGATACCCCTGTTTTTATGTCAGCGGTAATCATGAGGTTTATACCGGACAGCTTCCGACAATCAAACGTCGGCTGACTTCCTACGGTGTTCGTGTATTGGAGGGGAGCGGAGAAGCCGTGTTGCTGAACGATACCGAGCTCTTGCTTTGCGGTATCGACGATCCGTATGCCTTTCCCGATCACAAGGGGCGGCTTTGGGAGGATCAGCTCGCCGATGTTCATGCGATGATTGGCAAAAGCTATTCAATTTTGCTGACACACCGTCCCGAACGGGTGACCGATTATGCCGAAACCTCCTTTGATCTTGTGTTATCGGGTCATGCTCACGGCGGTCAGGTCATTCTTCCCGGCCTTGTTAACGGGCTCTATGCCCCGCATCAGGGCTTCTTTCCCAAGGTTGCCGGAGGGCGCTTTCGGCTATCTGCAACGCAAACCATGATTGTCAGCCGTGGGCTCTCGACCTATGTGCGCCCCCGTGTCTGGAATCGTCCCGAATTGGGGCTGATTACCCTTCTTCCGGGAGGGGACCGTATATGAAACGATGGCTATTTTTTCTCTTGGCTTCACTTCTTCTTTTTGCTTCCTGTCAACGTGTACCCGATTACTTGTTTGTTGTGTCTGAGGAAGAGAACAGCCGGCAGGAGGAGGCTGCGGAAACCGAGGTTGAAGTGACCGTTACAGAAACGAATACGTTTGAGACAGATCCGCCCGTTTCGATTACCGATCCGGAGGAAACCGAAACGCCCTCCGAAACACAGCCGAACGGTATCACGCTGCTTTCCCTGACCGAAACCGTTAAGCGAGGCAATCAAGCAACCGTAACCGTGAAGGGCACACCGGGAATGACCTATACCATTACGGTTCATTACGCCACAACCATTAGTCAGGCGAGCGGCCTCGAACCGAAGATGGCGGGCGAGGACGGCACGGTCAGCTGGACCTGGCGTGTCGGATCGCGTACCAAAGAGGGAACTCATAAAATTGAAATTGCGGGCGGCGACTATACGCTGACTCTGACCTTTACTACAACTGCCTGAATCCCGTCATATTTCTTTTTTCTTCTGCATATGCTGTAGCAAATACCGTGCCACGCGGACGCGGTTGCAGGAGGGAAAGACACCTATGAGATCCGAGGATGCTTACGGCAGGGAGCGATGCGAGCTTTTGGCGATGTATATGATCGAAACGGGCGACACGGTGCGTGCCGCGGCCGCCAGATTCGGAATCAGTAAATCCACAGTACATAAAGATATTACCGAAAAGCTTGCACGAAAAAATCCTGCTATGTATAAGGATGTCAAATCGGTTTTGGATCGTAATAAATCGGAACGCCATCTGCGCGGCGGCGAAGCAACCAAGCAAAAGTATCAGCAGCTTCGCGATATGGCCAATGTCCCGCCCATGCGTTCCTCATAAATCCAATCGGAAGGTTTTTCGCTACGGCGGGAGACCTTTTGCTTTTGCCAAAGCAAAGCACGGTTTCCCAAAGATGTTGATTTGTTCATGAAATTGCGTTATAATAAGAGAAAACAGTAGGCGAATTCGTAACGAAAGGAGCTCTTATGGGCGATTACCGTCTTCTTGATGCCATTCGGAACCCTGCTGATCTGAAGAAAATGGATGCCGAAGCGCTTCCCACACTCTGTCAGGAAATCCGGGGCTATCTCTGTGATACCGTTTTGCAGACCGGCGGTCACCTGGCTTCCAATCTCGGCGTGGTGGAGCTTACGGTTGCCCTTCACCGCGTCTTTAATTTTCCGAAGGATCATCTCATCTTTGATGTAGGGCATCAATGCTATACACACAAGCTGTTGACCGGCCGTAAGGATCGCTTTGCCACTCTGCGGCAGCGGGGCGGACTGTCCGGCTTTACCAAGCGGGCCGAAAGCGAATACGATTGCTTCGGCGCCGGCCATAGCAGTACGTCGGTGTCGGCTGCGATCGGCTTTGCCGAGGCCGAGCGTTTGAAGGGATCGGATGCCTATACCGTTGCCGTGCTTGGCGACGGTGCCTTTACCGGCGGCATGATTCACGAAGCGCTGAATAACTGCCGGAAGGACTTAAGGCTGATCCTTGTACTGAACGAAAACGAGATGTCGATCTCCAAAAATACCGGAGCCTTTGCCGGCATGATCGCAAAGGTTCGTGCTTCCAAGGGCTACTATCGCACCAAGCGCCGCACCGTTAAGGTGATTCGAAAAATCCCGCTGCTTGGTGAACCCCTATTTCGCTTGATTCGTCACATGAAGCAAAGCATCAAGGACAAGCTGTATAAGAGCAATTATTTTGAGGATCTCGGGTTATATTATCTCGGTCCTGCCGACGGTAATGATTTAGAAAAGACCGAACGGTTGCTACGTGAGGCGATTCAGTCCGGGCAGAGCACGGTCGTGCATCTTCGTACCGTAAAGGGCAAGGGGTATGCACCGGCTGAGCAGGATCCGGGTGCCTATCATGGGATAGCACCGGCAGGCACAGAGAAAAAGCGCAACTTTTCGGCCGAAGCCGGTGAAATTCTGACCGAGCTTGCCGAGCGAGATCCCCGTGTTTGTGCGGTTACGGCGGCAATGGCGGCAGGGACCGGTCTTTCGGTGTTTGCCGAGGCCATTCCGTCTCGCTTTTTCGATGTTGGCATTGCGGAGGAGCACGCACTGACCTTCTCGGCAGGCTTGGCGGCTGACGGCTACAAGCCGTATTTTGCCGTCTATTCCTCGTTCCTACAGCGTGGCTATGACAATTTAATTCACGATATTGCCCTGCAGCGCTTGCCGGTGACGGTGCTGGTTGATCGCGCGGGTATCAGCGGCGGGGACGGCCCGACGCATCACGGGATTTTCGATGTGGCTTTTCTGTCGCAAATTCCCGGTATGACGATCGAAACACCATCTACCTTCTCCTCGTTGCGCCGTGCGCTGGAGGATTCGCTTTCGGCCGGGCATCCGGTTGCCATCCGATATCCCAATGCTCCCGATTCGCCGCTTTGTGAAGAACGTTTTTGCTACGGAAGCCGAACTGTTCGCGCCGATTTTTCCCCATCCGAGACGCCTCGAGCGGTGATTTTGACCTATGGACGTATTGTTACCGAGGCCATAGCCGCGGCCGATTCTTGCCGCCGTGAAGGCGATACGGTCGGTATTCTGTTGTTAGAGCGCTTAAAGCCGTATGCACTCACTGCCGAAGGCATCGCCGCGCTGATACCGCCCTCGGTGAAAACGGTGGTGTTTTTGGAGGAAGGCATCAAAAACGGCGGAGCCGGCATGATTCTGCGAGAATATCTTGCGCTTCCGCAGGGTTGTACCTACGAACATCTGGCCATCGATGATGTGTTTGACACCCCGAAGGCGAGCGGAAATTTGTATGCCGATTTCGGAATCGGACGCGAGGATCTGCTAAGTGCTTTGCATTTTTCCGCACCTGCCATCGATCTTCACGATACCTTACACAAAACAAAAACAGCCGTGCCTTGTGGCGGCACGGCAGAAGAATAACTGGATTGTAAAAGGAGAAACCGATGAGAAAAGATTTTGGAGCAAAACCAATTCTCTATCCACAGCCGGTCTTTATTCTGGCTACCTACGATGAGGCAGGAATTCCCAACGCGATGAATGCTGCTTGGGGAGGATTGAGTGAGGAAACGGAAATCACCCTCTGTATCAGCGCTGAGCACAAAACGGCCGCCAATCTTTTAGCGCGCCGCGCTTTTACGGTCAGTATGGCCGATGCCGCTCATGTCAGCGCTTGCGATTATGTCGGCATCGTTTCGGGAAACGAGGTGCCCGATAAGCTGATGCGTGCCGGCTTCCATACCAGTCCGAGCGCCCATGTGGATGCTCCTTTGATTGAGGAATTGCCGATGGCACTCGAATGCAAGGTGATCTCCTACGACCCCGATACCTGCCGTCTTGTCGGGGAAATCGTGAATGTTACAGCCGATACGTGTGTTCTTGATGCCGATGGGAAGATTGATCCTGCCAAGCTCCGACCGATTACCTTCGATCCGGTTCATCATACCTATCGTGTACTCGGAGAGGTCGTCGGACAGGCATTCTGCGACGGTCTGCGGTTGAAATAAGGGATGATGTTCGATTATTCCGCCCTGTATCAACGTGCTTCTGCCCTGATTTCCGGTGTGCCGCACCGGATTGCGAATCTGGCCAATACCGCGGCGTTACTTGGCATGACATTGCCACAGATCAATTGGGCAGGCTTTTATTTGCTTGAGCATGAGATTTTGGTGCTTGGCCCATTTTGGGGCAAGCCGGCTTGCATAGAAATTCCGATCGGATGTGGTGTTTGCGGCACAGCGGTTGCTGAAAACCGAACACAGCTGGTTCCGGATGTGCACCTCTTTCCCGGGCATATTGCGTGCGATGCGGACTCGCGCTCTGAACTTGTGATTCCCCTTCGCGTGGCGGGGCAGATTGTCGGTGTTCTGGATTTGGATAGTCCGATCGCTTCCCGTTTTACCGAGGATGACCGCATCGGTCTTGAGGCGATCGCCTCTCTCTTGGAAACGCAATGGCAGTAAGGAAAACACAGAATCAAAAAGATCATTCGTCAAGGAATGATCTTTTTTGTGTTATCCGAGAATGCCAAGCCCTTCGAGCAATATTTTGACACCCATCAAAATCAAGACGCTGCCGCCAACGATGGTGGCTATCTTACGGAAGCGTAAGCCGATGATATGGCCAAGGCCCACACCGAAGGCAGACAAGACAAAGGTTGTCAGTCCGATCAGTGTAACAGAGGGCAGAATGGCCGTGTCGAGCAGGGCAAAGGAAACACCGACGGCGAGCGCATCGATGCTGGTGGCTACTGCCAAGGGGAGCATGGCCTTAAAGGAAAGGGAACAGCAGCCGCAGTCCTCCTCGTCCTCCTTGATGGCCTCACGAATCATGTTGATACCGATCAGAAGCAAAAGTGCAAAGGCAATATAAGGAGCAAATTCGGCGGTCTTAGCCGCAAAGGTGCTGGCAATCAGATACCCGATCAGCGGCATCAATGCCTGAAAGACTCCAAAATAGAGACCAACGGTGATGCAATGCCGCAGGGTTGTTTTCTTGAGGGAAAGACCTTTGCAGACAGCAACGGCAAAGGCATCCATCGAAAGCGAAACCGCTATCAGAAACAGCTCCCAAAGACTCATAAGAATAACCTTTCGTTTCGGTATAATCGGATAATAGGAGAGCCCGCTCGCAAAGCGAGCAGTATATCGAGCAGGATATTTTTCGGAAAACGAAGCATCAGTTCGTTTCTTCTTCCACCATATCCAAAATCGTTTTCTTTCCGTAAACGCTTTCCCAGTCGGCACTGAAGTCGTCGATGGCATACATGGTCAGCGGATGGTAAAGCAGGGCATCCAGAATCTCGGGATTGACCGTGACAGCGTGTCCGCCGACCATGCTGATCTTGTGCACCTGCTCTGCCGTTTTGAAGGAGGCAGCAAGCACCTTGGTGGAAAGTTGATACTGACGGAACATCGTAACGATCTCGGAGACAACATTGACACCGTCACTGATGATGTTATCGAGACGATTGACATAAGGGGCCACAAAATCCGCACCGGCCATAGCGGCCATGAGTGCCTGCTGTTGGGTAAAGATCGCGGTTTCAGTAATGTGGAAGCCCTCTTTGTGGAGCGCCATGGTTGCCTTCAGTCCCTCCTCACCGATGGGAATCTTGACATACAGATTGTCCCCGACGATGTTGCGAAGGGCATGGGCCTCGCGCACCATTTTGTCAGCAGTCTGGCCGGTGACCTGGATATGAAACATTCGCTCGGGACCGATAATGGCCTTTATCTCGGTAATGAGCGAAAGAAAGTCGGTGCGCTCCTTTGAGATGATGGTAGGATTGGTTGTGATGCCGGCAACCGGGAAGAATTCGATGCAATGCCGGATTTTTTCGATGTTGGCAGTATCCACAATGTATAGCATATCGGAAGCTCCTTAGCAAAAGGTTTTTAATAATAAAAAATTATAGCACATTTTTTTCTTTTTGTCAATGCAGTGATGGATTGACAGAACCCGTTTTTTGCGATATAATAGATTGAATAACTATGTCGAATCTCGCAAAATGCATGGGAAGGAACCCGAATCATGATCTATCGTACCCAAGCGAATCTGAACGATGTCAGCTGTGATACCGTCCGCCGTTTTACCGCCGCCTTTGCCGAGGCCAAAGGACACCGCCCCGGTGTCTATGTGCGTACCTTTGGCTGTCAGCAAAATGAGGCCGACAGCGAGCGCTATGTCGGTATGGCAGAGGCACTTGGCTATGAGTGGGTTCCCGAGCCGGAGCAGGCGGATTTAATTCTATATAATACCTGTGCTGTGCGGGAGCACGCCGAGCTGAAGGCGCTTTCGCTCACCGGTCAGCTAAAGCATCTTAAGGCGCAAAATCCGAATCGGATTCTTGCCATCTGCGGTTGCATGGTCGCGCAGGAGCATCGTCTGAACGACATCAAGAACCGCTATCCGTATGTTGATTTTCTCTTTGGCACCGGTTCCCCCGAAAAGTTTCCCGCATATCTTGCTCGTGCCCTGACCAAGAAGGGAAGGGGCTTTTACCCGGATCTGTCCTACGGCATTACCGAGGGGCTTCCGATACGCCGCGAAAGCCGCTTTAAAGCATGGGTCAGTATTATGTACGGTTGTAATAATTTTTGCACCTACTGTGTGGTTCCCTATGTCCGCGGACGTGAGCGCAGCCGCGAGCGTGAAGCGATTCTCGACGAGATTCGGGCGCTGGTTGCCGATGGTTGCCGCGAGATTACGCTGCTCGGACAGAATGTCAATTCTTACGGTAAGGGCTTATATGAGGATTACGGCTTTGCCGAGCTGCTCTTGGATATCTGTCGGATTGAGGGTGATTATTGGATCCGCTTCATGACCAGCCACCCCAAGGATGCCTCACACAAATTGATTGATGTGATTGCCGCACACAGCGGCGATGATTGCCGTCCCAAGATTGTCAAGCAGTTCCATCTTCCGCTTCAATCGGGCTCTGACCGCATTTTAAAGACCATGAATCGCCATTATGACAGTGCTTCGTATCTTTCGCTGATCGAATATATGAAAAAGGCGATTCCCGATATCGCGCTGTCAACCGACATTATTGTTGGCTTTCCGACCGAAACCGAAGCGGAGTTTGAGGATACGCTCCGCATGCTGGAGACGGTGCGCTACGATGCTTTCTTTTCCTTTATCTATTCCATTCGCCGCGGCACACCGGCAGAAAGCATGGAGCAGGTGCCCGAGGACATAAAGCGAGCACGCTTTGCCCGTTTGCTTGAAACGCAGAACCGTATCTCACGCGAAAAGAACGAGGATTACCTCGGAAAAACCGAGCGCGTTCTGGTTGAGGGACGGAGTAAAACCGATCCGAATATGCTGACCGGCCGCAATGAAAAAAATCGATTGGTTCACTTTGTCGGAGAGGATGCGCTGATCGGTTGCTTTGCCTCGGTTCGAATTCTTGCCGCCGACACCTATTGCCTGACCGGAGAGCTTGTTCGGTAAGAGGGTTCGCCGATCGATCGGCCCAACTAAGATTATGTTCAAAAAGGAGTCACCGCTATGTCTATGACACCGATGATGCAACAATACCTCGAAATAAAAAACCGATACCGTGATGCCATCCTGTTTTACCGTCTCGGCGATTTCTACGAGATGTTTTTTGACGATGCCAAAACCGCATCCAAGGAGCTGGAGCTGACGCTGACCGGTCGCGCCTGCGGCGACGGTGAGCGCGCTCCGATGTGCGGTGTTCCCTTCCATAGCGCCGATACCTATATCGGACGCCTGGTTGCCAAGGGGTATAAGGTGGTTGTCTGTGAGCAGATGGAGGATCCCGCCAAGGCAAAGGGCTTGGTAAAGCGCGATATCGTGCGCGTTGTCACCCCCGGAACGGTTATCGATAATACGCAGCTCGATGAAACGCAGAATAATTATCTCTGCGCCCTTTGCTTTGAGGATGAGACGGTTGGTGTAGCCTTCATCGATGTTTCGACCGGCGAAATGTCTGCTACTCGCTTCGACGGGAAGGATCGCATTGATCGTGTGTTGAATGAGCTCGGTACCTATTTGCCGCGTGAGCTGATGGTCAATGTGCCGCTTGAGGAAATCCCGACCATTTGCGAATATGCCAAGCAGCGTCTCCATGCCTTTATTACCGATCGCAGTATCGATCGGTTTGCGTACGGAAAGGCGTTGGCTGTTCTCAGTCGGCAGTTTGGCCAAGAGGCAAACGAGGCTAAGGAAAAGGGAACACCGGTGGTTTCTGCCTTGGGCGCGCTTCTAACCTATGCCTGTGAGACGCAAATGACCGATATGGCCAATGTTTCGGGCCTGCGCTTATACGATGACGGACAGTATCTCGAGCTAGATCTGGCAACGAGACGCAATCTGGAGCTCTGCGAAACGATGCGAGCGAAGGAGAAGAAGGGTACCCTTCTTTGGGTGCTGGATCGGACAAAAACCTCGGCGGGCGCCCGACTGCTTCGTCGTTGGGTGGAGCAGCCGCTCGTCAATGCCTATCAGATCGGACGGCGTCAGCGTGCGGTTGCGGAGCTTTGCTCCGCCTTTATGGCACGCGAGGAGCTGGCAGAGCAGCTGCGTCACGTATTGGATCTTGATCGCTTGATGACCAAGCTGGTTTACGGAACGGCGACGGCACGCGATCTGCGCGCCATTGCCGCAACCGCCGCGCTGATTCCCGAAATCAAGGAGCTGACCGCCGATTTCGTCAGCGAGGAGCTGGCCGATATTCATTTGCATCTTGACACGCTCAGCGATATCCGTTCGCTGATTGAGAGTGCCATTGTGGAGGAGCCGCCCTTCTCGCTTCGCGAGGGTGGATTTATTCGCCGCGGTTATCATGCGGAGGCCGATGACCTGTATCTCATTGTTCACGACGGCAAAAGCTATATTGAAAAGATTGCCGAGGAAGAGCGTGAGAAGACAGGAATTAAAAATCTCAAGGTTGCCTATAACCGCGTGTTCGGCTACTATATCGAGGTAACCAAGTCGAATCTTTCTGAGGTGCCGGATCGGTATATTCGAAAGCAAACGCTGGTGAATGCCGAGCGCTTCATTACCGAGGAGCTGAAGGAAAAGGAAACCTTGATTCTTGGCGCCTCCGATCGTTTGAATGCGCTGGAATATGAGCTCTTTACCAAGATCCGCGAGGCGATAGCGGGAGAGGTGAAGCGCGTACAGAAAACCGCCGCGCTGTTAGCCAAGCTCGATTGCTACATCAGTCTTGCCGATGCCGCCGTCCGTTATGGCTATACCTGTCCCGAGATCGAATACGGCTCCTCGATTGTGATCAAAGAGGGCCGCCATCCGGTGGTTGAGCAGTTTGCCAAGGATGGGTATTTTGTGCCGAACGATACGCTTCTGGATACCAATCACAACCGCCTGATGCTGATTACCGGGCCGAATATGGCAGGTAAATCGACCTATATGCGCCAGGTTGCTCTTATTACGCTGATGGCTCAGATCGGGTCTTTCGTGCCGGCCAAGGAGGCGCGGATCGGCATCGTGGATAAGATTTTCACCCGTGTCGGCGCTTCGGACGACTTGGCTTCGGGAACCTCCACCTTTATGCTGGAGATGAACGAAGTGGCCTATATTCTCAAGAATGCCACCCGCCGCAGTTTGATCATCTATGATGAAATCGGTCGCGGCACCAGTACCTTCGACGGTATGAGCATCGCCCGTGCGGTGGCTGAATACACGGCAGGCAAGAAGATTGGTGCCAAAACCATGTTTGCCACCCACTATCATGAGCTTACCGTGCTTGACAAAGAGATAGAGGGCGTGGTGAATTATAACATTGCCGCTAAGAAAAAGGGAGACGATATTACCTTCCTTCGCAAGATTGTCAAAGGGGCAACCGATGACAGCTACGGTATTGAAGTAGCCAAGCTGGCTGGCGTTCCCAACGATGTCATTCGCCGCGCCAAGGAGGTGCTCCGTCTTCTGACCGAGCAGCAGGTCAAGCCCCAGCGGACAGCGCCCGAAATCAACAGTAATATTACTTTTGACGATTTTAAGGCCGATGAGGTCCGAGAAAAACTCTTACATACCGATGTCAATCTTCTGACGCCGGTTGAGGCGCTGAATCTTTTGGTTGAGCTGAAGCGCCTTGCCGAATAAATAACGAACGAAGCAAGTATCAAGTATATGGGAAAGATTAATCTTCTTGAAACACAGGTGGCCAACCTGATTGCTGCCGGCGAGGTTGTTGAACGCCCTGCCTCGGCCATCAAGGAGCTGATGGAAAATGCCATCGATGCCGGCGCCACACGCATTACGGCCGAGATCAAAAACGGCGGTGTCTCGCTCATGCGCATTACCGATAATGGGTGCGGTATGACGCGAGAGGATGCGCTGCTCTGCATCCGCCGCCATGCAACCAGTAAAATCAAAACAGCGTCGGATCTTGACGGGATCGTGACGCTTGGCTTCCGCGGTGAAGCCTTGGCCGCGATTGCCTCGGTTTCCAAACTGCGGATTATGACGCGAACTGCCGATCAAGAGCTTGGCGCAATCGTAACCTGCGAGGCGGGTGCGGTGGTTTCGGTCGAGGAAAGCGGCTGTCCCCTTGGGACAACCATCCTGGTTGAAGAGCTGTTTGCCAATGTACCGGCACGGCGCAAGTTTTTGAAGCGTGATGCCTCCGAAACGGCGGCGGTAGCGGCCGTGCTGGAAAAAATCGCGCTGTCGCGTCCCGATATTGCCATCAAATTTATCGCTGACGGTACCCTGCGTTTTCAAACAGCCGGCGATGGCCATTTGCAAAACGTGGTCTATGCGGTTCTTGGCCGTGATTTTGCCAAAAAAATGGTCAAGGTTCACGATATGACCGAGGGTGTTGAGGTAGAGGGCTTTATCGGAACGCCGGATAACTGTCGCGGCAACCGAGCGGCCGAGAATTTCTTTATCAACGGCCGTTATGTTCGCTGCGGTACCGCCTCGGCGGCCTTGGAACAGGCCTTTTCCTCCTACATTCCTTCGGACAAGTTTCCGGCCTGTGTTTTGTCCATTACGATCAATCCCGCTTTCGTGGATGTCAATGTTCATCCGCAGAAGATGGAGGTCAAGTTTTCAAACGACAAGCCGATCTTCAATGCGGTTTACTGTGCGGTTCGCAATACCCTGATGCACCGTATTGACCGTCCTCAGGCACCGGACACAACAAAGCTCAGTGCAGACAGCTACCGCTTGTATAATGATATTCTCACCATGAAAACGGCAACCGATGCCGAGGCGGATACCATTGCCGACGAAAAAGAGCGTCTTTCGCGCCGCTATGAGCAGCTGACGGTTCCTGCCGATATCAAGGCGACAACACCTGCCTTTGCCGGTGAGCCCCCCGTAACCGAGTCGCAGCCGCTTCCCCCTTCAGCAACACCGACTCCTGTTTCAGATCCGGTATTGAGAAAAGAAAATCACTCGTTTTCCGTTTCGCTTGCGGCGCCGCCCTCCATTACGGTAGAACCGCTTTCGTCGGATACGATTCCGACCGTTACCATCTCCTCGCCAACCGGCGCGGAGATTTCACCGATTCCGTCTGAGGAGGCTTCCCCCACAGTGACAGCGGAGGCTCCGGCTGTTCCTTGGTTCCGCATTGCCGGTGTGGCTTTTCACTGTTACATTTTCGTCGAGATGGAAAATGCCATGCTGATTATTGATAAGCATGCCGCCCATGAACGTGTGCTGTTCGAGCAGATGCGCGAGAATCTCAAGCGCCTGGCACCTCCCGCCTCCCAGCTTCTCCTGTTGCCGCTTGAGCTCCAACTGAACGGCTCTGAGATCGCGGCGGTTGAGGAATATCGTGACGAACTGGAAAAAATCGGCTTCGCCTTTACGGGTGGGGAGGAAAATGGACAGACAGCCATTCTTCGCTATCCCTCAGGGTTGACCGAGTCACAGGCAACCGCGATGTTTGCCGAGCTGGCGTCGCGTCTTGCCGACGGTAGTGGGGACATATCGGTGACAAGAGAGATCTTTTATGAGAAGGCGCTCTATCAGGCCTCCTGTAAGGCAGCAGTCAAGGCCGGACAGCTGGATACACCGGAGACTCTGTCATGGATTGCAGAGCAGGTGATCGTCAATCCGAGAGTGCGCTTCTGTCCTCACGGCCGCCCCGTGGCCTTTGAAATGACCAAAAGCCAGTTTGAAAAGCAATTCGAGCGGCTGTAAGAAAGCAAGCGTTTTTCCGAAAGAATACGAACGTCGGACTGTTCTTCCGACAGAAAAGAGAAGAGTATGGCAAAATTTACCCTGTTAAAAACCGAAGGCGCCGCACGACGCGGCACCTTTGAAACGGTACATGGTATCATTCAAACCCCTGTTTTTATGAATGTCGGCACCTGCGCGGCGATTCGCGGCGGCGTGTCAACCGACGATTTGCGCGAGATCGGCTGTCAGGTCGAGCTTTCCAATACCTATCACCTGCATATCCGTCCGGGCGATCGCTTGATTTATGAGATGGGCGGTATCCATAAATTTTTCAACTGGGATCGTCCGGTGTTGACCGATTCGGGTGGATTTCAGGTGTTTTCGCTGGCTAAGCTTCGTCGCATAAAGGAGGAAGGTGTTACCTTTCACTCACATATCGACGGAAAAAAGATCTTTATGGGCCCGGAGGAATCCATGCGGATTCAGTCCAATCTTGCCTCAACCATTGCGATGGCCTTTGATGAGTGCGTTGAAAATCCGGCCGAATACAAATATGCCAAGAATTCCTGCGACCGCACCTTCCGCTGGCTTCAGCGCTGTATGGCGGAAATGAAGCGGCTAAACGAACAGCCTGAGACGATCAATAAACATCAGCTTCTGTTCGGCATCAATCAGGGCTGTACGTATGAGGATCTGCGCATCAATCATATGAAGCGTATTGCCGAGCTGAATTGTGACGGTTACGCCATCGGCGGTCTTGCGGTAGGTGAAACGGCGGAAGAAATGTATCGCGTGATTGAGGCGGTTGAGCCGCATATGCCCAAGGATCGTCCGCGGTATCTGATGGGTGTCGGTACGCCGCAGAACATCCTGGAGGCGGTACGCCGCGGTGTGGATTTCTTTGATTGTGTCATGCCGAGCCGCAATGCTCGCCACGGGAATCTGTTTACGTGGGAAGGAAAGCTGACTATTTTGAATGAAAAATTCAAAACCGATCCCCGTCCGCTTTCGGAAAGCTGTGGCTGTCCCGCCTGCCGCAGTTATTCGCGCGCCTATATCCGTCATCTGCTCAAGGTAGATGAAATGCTGGGTATGCGCCTGTGCGTTCTGCATAATCTGTATTTTTATAACGATCTGATGCAAAAAATCCGCGATGCGCTTGATCGCGGTGAATTTGAAATGTTCTACCGTCAGTACATCGATCGCTTGGGAGAACGGGTCTGATGTCCCTTTCGGTTCTCTATCGTGATCGTGATATGGCAGTCATTGTGAAGCCGGTCGGCGTCTTGTCGGAGGATCATCCGACCGAGCCATGCGTTCCGGCCATGCTTCGTGACGCAATCGGGAATCCGCAGGCTTATGTCGGTACGGTTCATCGTCTGGATAAGCAGGTTGGCGGACTGATGGTGTATGCGCTTACGCCGACAATGACGGGAAGGCTCTCCAACGCACTCTCGGAGGAGGGGGCCGGTAAGGAGTATCTTGCCGTACTGCAGGTGCTTCTTCCTGACGAGGAGGGAACTCTTTGCGACCTGCTGTATCATGACAAACAAAAGAATAAAACCTATGTGGTCAAGCGCAAGCGCAGTGGTGTCAAGGAGGCATCCCTCTCTTACCGTGTTCTGAAGAGGCAAGAGGGGAAAACGCTTGTGCGCGTACAGCTTCATACCGGCCGCACGCATCAGATTCGGGTGCAGTTTGCTTCGCGCCGAAGCCCCCTTGTGGGGGACGGTCGTTACGGCGGGGGCGGGGGAATCCCGGCGCTCTTTGCATTTCGCCTGAGCTTCCGTCATCCGCGGACAGGAGAAATGGTATGTTATGTCCGGCTACCCGAGGACAATCGACTGGGCGGTCTTTCGCTTGACGATTTAGAGGAGATTATATGAACGAAACCAATAAAGCACGGATCGGCTTGATTTCGGCGATGCTGATCTTTGGTACTATCGGTATATTCCGTCGCTATATTCTGCTGTCCTCCGGGATGATTGCGCTTGCTCGCGGCCTTGTGGGAACGCTGTTTCTTCTTGGCGTGCTTGCCGCCAAGCGTCAAAAGCCTGACGGTACGGCGATCAAAAAAAATGCGGCTCTCCTTTTGCTTTCGGGGATGCTGATCGGCTTAAACTGGGCGCTTCTCTTTGAGGCCTACAATTATACAACAGTGGCAACGGCTACACTCTGTTACTATATGTCGCCGGTGTTTGTTGTGCTGCTATCTCCCCTTCTTTTGAAGGAGCGTATCACAGGGAAGAAGCTACTCTGCGTGATTGTCTCGCTTTTCGGTATGCTTCTGGTTTCGGGAATCCTTACCGATACGGGGGAAGCCCGTGACTTCCGCGGAATCCTGTTCGGCTTGGGTGCCGCCCTGTTATATGCCTCGGTGGTGCTGTTGAATAAGAAAATTACCGCGATTTCAACCTATGACAAAACGATGGTGCAGCTTGCCGCGGCCGCTGCTGTGATGATTCCGTATTTGTGTTTGACCGAGGATTTCAGTATCATGGTGTGGCAACCGGTTTCCGTAATCCTGCTGCTGGTGGTGGGTATTCTCCATACGGGAATTGCCTATGCTCTTTACTTTGGGTCCTTTGAGAGGCTGTCTGCGCAAACAGTAGCAATCTTCGGTTATATTGATCCGGTTGTAGCGGTACTGCTATCGGCTCTTTTCTTGCGTGAGCCGATGAGTCTGACGGCAGGGATCGGCGCCGTGTTCATTCTGCTGTCGGCCGTGGTCAGTGAACTGCCTTCTGGCAAACCGAAATCCGAATAAGTAGTGGGTCTTTCACAATAAAGAAGGTCCTCGCGATTGTGCGAGGACCTTTTAAAAAAATTCTATCTTTCTGAAGATAAGAAGAATAAAACCTTCCTTACTGCTTTTGCTTGCGCCAAGCGGTCGGCGACATGCCGTATTGCTCGCGGAAACGACGATGAAAAAAGCTGTTGTTTTCATATCCGATCGTTTCGGCAATGACAGAAACCGAGAGATCGCTGTGAAGCAAGAGCTGCTCAGCCTCGGAAAAGCGCTTGTCCTTGACAAGATCACTGAAGGAGGCGCCAAAAATCTCTTTCACTCTGCGGCTGACATATGGAGCAGAGAGTCCCAGGCGATCGGAAAGCTCAGAAAGTGTAGCCGAGCGGTAGGTGGTTTGAATATAATCCTCGATCCGTTGGCGCAGGAGATCGGATTCCCTTGCGCCGGTTGTGTGAAGCAGTGTGTCGGGATACATTTCTAAGTAGCGAAAGAGAAGGGAAAGGGTATCGGTGAGAAGGATCTGAGGTGTTTGCTTTTCGAATAGACTGGCCTCAATCAGATTTTCCATCAGGTTTGCGACGGCAGGCAGACCGATGGTGCGAAAGATTAAAAACCTTGATTTCCCGTCAGTACGTCGATCCTCGTCGCTGAAATCCCGCAAAGCGGGATGATGACGGAAGCGCGCCGAGGAGAGGGCGGGAAAATCGGGGGAAACAATAAGGTTGACCGCCAGATCATAAGCGCCGGCCGCGGCAACCGAATGCTTGGCATGACGGTTGAGAACCAGAAGATCGCCTTCTTCCAGCACATAGGTTTGTCCCTCGATGAAATGAATGATGGAGCCGCGACAGACATACATCATTTCCAAATAATTGTGTGCATGAAGCGGAATGCCGACAAAGCGCGTATGAGGACGCGCCCCGACCATTTGCTGCCCCGAGCCAATGACATTAAAGAGATAGTCGCGACGGCGCAGAGACATATTGGCAAAAGCGGGCTCGGCATCCGAAAGCAGGCTGTAATTGTCTGCCATGACCGATTTTTCTACCTCAGAAATGCGCGATAGCTTTTCAAGAAGCTCAGACTTCACGGGAATTCCTTTCTGCCGGTAATAACGACGAAGTGAGGATGAGGCTATTTTATCACATTTTTGTGCAATTTTCAAGCGTTTCCAAAAAAATATCTTAAAAAAGGACGCAATTATTGGCAAAATACGCTCTTTTATATTCCGTGAAATATGCTATAATGATAATATAAATATGTATGCGGAGGATCAACATGTATTACTTAGCAATTGATATCGGTGCATCCAGCGGACGTCACATCTTGGGTTCGGTTGTGGATGGCAAGCTTGTGATTGAAGAGATGTATCGTTTCCCTAACGGAATGCAAAAAAATGAGGCCGGCACGCTGGTGTGGGATACCGAGGCGCTGTTTGGTCATTTGAAGGCGGGACTTGCCGCCTGTGCAAAGGCCGGAAAAATCCCGACATATGTTGGTATCGATACGTGGGGCGTTGACTTTGTTTTGCTTGATGCTGAGGGCAATCGCATCGGTGAGGCGGTCGGCTATCGCGACAGCCGTACGGAGGGTATGGATGCTAAGGTTTACGAGCAGATTCCGGAGGCAGAGCTGTACGCCCGTACCGGTATTCAGAAGGCGATTTTCAATACGATTTATCAGCTGGAAGCCGTGAAGCAGACTCATCCCGAATATTTGGAGCAGGCAGAAACGCTGCTGATGATGCCTGATTATCTCGGTTACTGTCTGACCGGTGTTGCTTGCTCGGAGTATACCGAAGCGACCACGGGTCAGCTGGTGAAGGCCGGAGAGTGCGAGTGGGATTATGAGCTGATCGATCGTCTCGGACTTCCTCGCCGTATCTTCAAGCCCCTGCAGATGCCCGGCTATATTGTCGGCGAGCTTTCGGCAGCTGTGGCGGCAGAAACCGGCTGCTTCGGCACCAAGGTGATTCTGCCTCCGACACACGATACCGGCTCAGCGGTTGTTGCCGTACCGACCAATGAGGAGGATGTTATCTACATCAGCTCGGGCACCTGGTCGCTGATCGGTGTCGAACGTCTTGTTCCGGATACTACACCGGCAAGCCAGGCGCATAACTTTACCAACGAGGGCGGCTTCAACCGTCGTTACCGTTATCTCAAAAATATCACCGGACTGTGGATGGTTCAGTCGATGAAAAAGGAGCTTGGCGGTGATTATACCTTTGATATGCTTTGCAATATGGCGAAGGAATACGACGATATTGCATTGCGCATCGATCCGAATGATAACCGTTTCCTTGCGCCCGAAAGCATGATTGCCGAGGTCAAGGCCGCTGTCGGCCGTCCCGATCTTACGATTGGCGAAATGTTTTCCATTGTATATCACAGCCTGGCCGAGTGCTATCGGATCAGTGTTGCTGAGATTGAAGAGATGCTCGGCCGCCCGATGAAGGCAATTCATATTGTCGGCGGTGGCTGTAAGGATGATTATCTTTGTGCACTCACGGCCATGGCAACCGGCAAGCCGGTGTATGCCGGTCCTGTCGAAGCGACCGCAATCGGTAATCTGGTGTCGCAAATGATTACGACCGGTGTCTTTGCCGATCTCGGCGAGGCACGCAATGTAATCTTTAACAGCTTTGCTGTCAAACGTGTATAATCCAAGATATCACATATAAAGGAGTATGAGTATGAACTGCATTTACGAAGCTGCAAAAAAACGCTATGCCGAAATCGGTATTGATACCGAGGCGGTGTTGGCTAAGCTGGCCAAGGCCGAGGTCTCTGTCCACTGCTGGCAGGGTGATGATGTTCTCGGATACGATTCGGTCGGCGGACTGTCCGGCGGTATCCAGACGACCGGTAACTATCCCGGCCGCGCCAGAACTCCCGAAGAGCTGATGGCTGACCTTGATAAGGCACTTTCGCTTGTTCCCGGTGCCCACAAGCTCAACCTTCATGCCAGCTATGCCATTTTCGAGAATGGTGAACACGTGGATCGCGATGCCATCGAGCCGAAGCACTTTGCTAAGTGGGTAGCTTATGCCAAGGAAAGAGGCATGGGTATCGATTTTAACCCGACCTGCTTCTCGCATCCTAAGGCAAAGACGCTCACCCTTTCCTCGCCCGATGAGGAGATCCGTACCTTCTGGGTCAACCATGTGAAGGCCTGTATCCGCATTTCGGAGTATTTTGCTAACGAAACCGGTAAGCCCTGCGTCATGAATATTTGGATTCCCGATGGCTTTAAGGATACGCCTGCCGACCGCGTTGGCCCGCGTGCCCGTTTCAAGAAATCGCTTGACGAAATTCTGACGCAGCCTTATGATCGGGAAAAGGTCTATGTTACCCTCGAATCGAAGGTTTTCGGTATCGGGGTGGAATCCTATACCGTCGGCTCGGCTGAATTTACCCTCGGCTATGCCGCCGCCAACGGCCTTGTTCCGCTGATGGATAACGGTCACTACCATCCCACTGAGGTGGTTTCGGATAAGATCTCGGCGCTTCTTGTTTTGAATAAGAAGCTGGCCCTCCATGTCACCCGCGGTGTTCGTTGGGACTCGGACCATGTGGTTCGCCTTGATGACGAGACGAAGGAAATTGCCAAGGAAATCGTGGCTTCCGGTCGCATGGACGATATCGCTATGGCCCTCGACTTCTTCGATGCCTCGATTAACCGTGTCGCTGCATGGGTTGTCGGTCTGCGTAGCTTCCGTAAGGCTCTGCTTTCGGCGCTTCTGACGCCTCATGCCGATCTTGCCAAGCTGCAGGATGCCGAGGAGTTCACCAAGCTGATGGTTCTCCAGGAAGAGCTCAAGACCATGCCGATGGGTGCTGTTTGGGATGAGTTCTGTGCCCGCGAAGGTGTTATTGCGAATGAAGGCTATTTTGACGTAATCGACGCCTATGAAAAGGATGTTCTTTTAAAGAGAGTCTGATGGTAATAACGGGAAGTACGGGAGAAAGTCTCCCGTACTTCCGAAATTTTGTGAAAGGATTTGTTTTATGAAGCTGAATGACCTGAAAGCGATCGCGGACAGCCTGCCTCCCGTCAGCCGCAGTCCCTACATCAATAACCATATTCATACCGCGCATAGCTTTTCGCCATATACACCGACAGCGGCCGTCTATATGGCCCATAAGAGCGGACTGGCTACCGCCGGTATCGTTGACCACGATACGACGGCCGGTGCCAGAGAGTTCTTGGCGGCCGGCGAGCTGATCGGCATGCCGGTTACGGTTGGTGCCGAATGCCGTATCGATATGTCGGCTACCCGTCTGAACGGACGCCGTCTCAATAATCCCGATCAGAAATCGGTTGCCTATGTCGTTATGCATGGGATTCCCCATTCCAATATTGAAAAGGTGGATGCCTTTTTGGCACCGTACCGTGCCCACCGCAATGTGCGCAATCGCGGAATGATTGAGAATATCAATCGCCTGACAGCAGATTTTGGGATTGTCGTGGATTTTGAGCGCGATGTGCTTCCGCTTTCCACGACGGCAGTGACCGAGCGCCACCTTCTGTATGCGTTGGCTAAGAAGATTACGGCCAAGTATACCAAGCCAGCCGATGTTGTTTCCTACATGAAGGATGTTATGGGACTTCCCGTCAGCGGTAAGAATGAGGCCAATATTCTCGCCGGAGAAGAAACTCCCGCCTTCTATGAATACGATATTCTCGGTGTGCTGAAGAGCAATCTGGTGGAAAAGATTTATATTCCCGCCACCGCCGAGCTCCCCTCGGTGATGGAGTATACCGATATGGTGCGCCGTTACGGTGGCATCGCGGCGTATGCGTATCTGGGCGATGTCGGTAATTCGGTGACAGGCGATAAGAAGACGCAGAAATTTGAGGACGATTATCTCGACGAGGTATTCGATGTGCTGGAGGAATATGGTTTCGATGCCGTTACCTTTATGCCGACGCGTAATACCGAGGCTCAGCTGGATCGTGTGATGGAGCTTTGCCGTACCCGTCATTTCTTCCAGATCAGCGGCGAGGATATTAACTCACCTCGTCAGAACTTTGTCTGCCCCGCTTATGAGAATCCGAAATTCGCTCATCTTGTCGAGGCGGCCTATACGCTGATTCGCTATGAAAATCTGGCGGACACCGACTATCAAGCGGCCCGCGAATTGATCCGTGTTTGAAAAGGAGAATAGTATGAATTCTTGTCTTTTGAAGTTGCAAACGATGTCGAATGCCTACGGTTCGAATCCGAACTACGTGCTGGCAGGCGGCGGCAATACCTCGTATAAGAACGCCGATACCCTCTATGTCAAGGGCTCCGGCACCTCACTCGCTACCATCAAGGCAGAGGATTTTGTGCGTTTGGAGCGCGCAAAGCTGAATGCCATGTGGGAAAACACCTATTCGGCCGACGAAGCTAAGCGCGAGAGCGAGGTTCTGGCTGATATGATGGCCGCTCGCTGTGAAGGCGAAACCCGCCGTCCGAGCGTTGAGACGCTGTTACACAACCTCTTTCCTCAAACCTATGTCCTTCACGTTCATCCCGCACTTGTCAATGGAATGACCTGCGGCAAGAACGGTAAGACGATTGCCGCTAAGCTGTTTCCGGAATCGGTGTGGGTTGATGCTTGCCGTCCCGGGTATATTCTCGCTGCGATTTGCCGCGACGAATTGTCGGCTTACCGTGCCGCTCACGGCAAGGACGCCACATTGCTGTTTTTACAGAACCACGGTGTCTTTTTTGCCGGCGATACGGTGGAGGAGATCGACGCTTTGGTGCAGTCGATGATGACGTCGCTGTCCTCCTATGCCGAGAAGGCTACTGCCGAGCGTCGTGCCGCGCTTTGCGATGTACTGGGCGAGCTGACCGGTGCCTCTTTCACAACGGTTCTTGTCGGTCATGAGGTTGCCTCCTTCGATCCTTCCTTCAATAGCCCCACGCCTGACCATATTGTCTATTGTAAGGCCAACTATCTGACGATCGATTTCAATGCGTCCAAGGAAGAGCTTGCGCAGCAGGTGGCGGACTTTAAGGCCGCTAACAACTATCCTCCACGCGTTGTAATTGTCAAGGGCGATAGTGCCATCATCCTTGGTACCGATGAAAAGCAACTGAATACGGTCAAGGACGTTTTCCTCGATCAGGTTAAGGTTTTCCACACCTCTCGCAGCTTCGGCGGCTACTCCGGCATGAGCGATGATCTGGTGGATTTTATTGTGAACTGGGAAGTTGAAAGCTACCGTTCCAAGGTTAATGCTAACGGTTAAGGAGTTGATAGCATGATTCGTAAGGCCTTTACCATGCATCTGTACGATGGCATGGCAGAAGAATATGAAAAGCGTCATAACGAGCTGTGGCCCGAAATGAAGGATATGATCCATCAGTACGGCGGCCATAACTATTCCATTCATCTGGATCCTGCAACCGGCACGCTCTTTGGCTACATCGAGCTGGAAGATGAAGCACTTTGGGCAAAAAGCGCCGATACCGAGATTTGCCGTAAATGGTGGGACTATATGGCGGATATCATGGATACCAATCCGGATAACAGCCCGGTTGAGATTTCCCTCCGTAAGGTGTTTGAATTGGATTAAGAGAGCATCTCCTGATGCGCAAGCGGCCCCGACGGTACGACTTGTACCGTCGGGGCCGCTTGCGGTTTTCGAAAAAATTCTTACAACTATAATTCATTTTCTGTACTTGAAACATTCATATTTTCGTAGTATAATGTGGGTAATACAAGCTTTTGATGCTTTCGGGTTATCAAAAGAAATCATTTTTGGTTTTGAAAGGATAACGCAAAGACGCTCCCTTTGACTTAGAACACGCCGCTACGTTATCTCTCCAATTCGGGCAATAACCATATAGGAAGCGAAAGGAGATTATTCGATGTCGAATCGAAGCAAGAAAAAAGCGCCGCTCCTCTATCGCTGTATCAAGTGGCTGGTGTGGCTGTTCTATCCGAAAATGAAGGTGTTTGGGCGAGAGAATCTGCCTGACGGACCGGCTGTGATTGTTGGTAATCACGCGAAGATGAACGGCCCGATTGCGTGCGAGCTGTACCTGCCCGATAACCGCTATACCTGGTGTGCCGGGCAGATGATGGCGTGCAAGGATGTTCCGGCTTATGCTTATGCCGATTTCTGGTCGCAAAAGCCGGTACTGCTTCGTCCCTTTTACAAGCTGCTCTCGTATTTGATTGCGGTGCCGTCGGCCTACTTATTTAACTGTGCCAATACCATTGCGGTCTATCGTGATGCACGGATTCTCGGTACCTTTCGGGAAACACTTGTCAAGCTGCAGGAAGGGGCGCAGATCGTAATTTTTCCGGAGCATAATGTCAAATACAATACGATTGTATATGAGTTTCAGGATAAATTCATCGAGCTGGGAAAGCGGTATTATAAGCGAACCGGTGAGGCTCTGCCTTTTGTGCCGATGTATATCGCTCCCCGTTTAAAGGCAATTTATCTGGGGAAACCGATTATGTTTTCACCGGAGGCGCCGATCGAAGAGGAGCGCCGCCGCATTTGTCACTATCTGATGCAAGAGATTACCGCGATAGCGAAAAGCTTACCGGAGCATACGGTGATCCCGTATCCCAATATACCCAAACGAAAGTATCCTACAAATCGTAGCGAGGAGGAATCGCTGTGAGAAAACCGGTCGTTGATTACCGTCAGTTCCGTCTTTCCAAATGGAACGATCCGACCTTTTCCCATGTTAAGCTCTTGCTTGGCTGGGTAGGGTATTTTGTCATGTATATACTGACCGAAAATCTGATACCGGCCGAGCGCTGTACACCGGTTCATTGTGCGCTTGATGACAAGATCCCCTTTTGTGAAATCTTTCTGATTCCCTATGTGGGGTGGTATCTTTTTGTCATAGGATCGCTTTTGTATTTCTTCCTGTATCATGTGGAGAATTTCAAGCGTCTTCAGATTTTTATTATCGTGACACAGGTTGTGGCTATGGCGATTTATGTCATCTTTCCGAATCGGCAGGATCTTCGCCCCCTTGATCTTCCGCGAGATAACTTTCTGACGCAGGGTGTAGCGTTTTTGTATTCGTTTGACACCAATACCGGTGTCTGTCCCTCGCTACATTGCGCTTATTCCATTGGCATTACCTCGATTTTTTTGAAGGAAAAGCAGGTTGGCTGGTGGGTAAAAACAGGCGTGATTGTCTTTACGGTGTTGGTTTGCCTTTCCACAATGTTCATCAAGCAACACTCGTTCCTCGATTTTCTGGCAGCGTTGCCGGTGTGCCTGCTTGCCGAAATCATTGCCTGTGGCGGCTATTGGAAAACGTATCGAACCAAGCGGCAGTCTGCTGCCGGATGATAAACAGACCTCCGACGCGCTCAAACGCCCGGGGGTCTTTTCTTTGCCAAACGGGAAAAGGAATCGCAATCGCAGGGGAAAGAAATATGATCAAGCGAATGGAATGGAAATCCCCCTTGCAATTCCTCTGTTTCTGTGCTATAATGAAGATCCTAAAGACAACTTGATTGGAAATCGGAAAGGATAGGATAATGAATTACGCGTCACTTGATATCTCGCTTGCCGCGGTGATTCCGGCAATTCTCTTAGCGGTGTTTGTGTTTTTAAAGGACAAGACCGAGAAGGAGCCGTTACCGCTGTTACTGCTTTTATTTGGTTTGGGAGCGGTTGCCTTCTTTCCGGCGCATTATGCCGAAAATGCACTGATATCACTCTTCGATACCGCATTTGCCGATTTTTTTGAGTTTACCACCGAAGGTGGCATGACGGTTCTTTCGGAGGCAGCCTATTATTGTCATCGTGCACTCTGTTATTTTGTCGGTGTCGGCTTGGTGGAGGAATCGATCAAGTGGATTCTTCTGTTTTTGATTACCAGAAAATCGGTACACTTCAACTACTTGTTCGATGGTATTGTCTATGCTGTTTTTCTTTCGATGGGCTTTTCTGCGGTAGAGAACGTCTGGTATGCTTGGCTGAACGGCTGGGATACGCTCCTGCTTCGTTCGTTGTCCTCGGTGCCCGGTCACCTGTTTTTCGGCATTATGATGGGGTGCTTTTATTCCATTTGGCATACCCGTTATGCTGCTAAGTGTGAAGAACGTCGATTCGCCGGGGCCGGGCTTTTAACCGTGAAAAAGCCGTTTTCTTCCGGTGGCTGGTTGGCGGCGGCTTTCATTGTTCCGATTCTGCTGCATGGCGGCTACTGCTTCGTCGGCTATTTTTCGTCATCATCGATTACCCTCGGCTTTTATCTTGTGACCACGATTCTGTATTTGCTCTGCTTCTATTTCATCAATCGGATGTCAGATGCCGATGTTGCCACAAACCGTTCGGTGGTTGCTTTGCTCAAGAAAAAGTATCCGGACTATGAAACGGCAGCAGAGGTTCAGGCAAACGAGGGGGTGTCCGGCAATGAGTAAGAAGCGCAGCGACGGTTTTTCACGTTTACTTCTCATCGCGATTGTGTTCTTGTCTTGCTTCTACATCGGCTATTTGCTGGGGTCTCCCGATTTCTCGGACGGTGTAACGATTGTCAAGGAAAAAGAGATTGATTTTTCCGGTATGACCATCGCCAATCGCGGTTGGTTTTATCAGCAGCTGGATGCCGATGGCAGAACTGTTTATAATGCCTTGGTGGAAGGGTTACCGCAGGGGGTACTAACATTTTCGTTTTCTTCGGTCAAGAGCACTACCTTTCCGGATTCTATGTCGCATGCGATTGCGGCGATTACCTACGAGCATCCCGAATTTTTCTGGATCAGCGGCAGTTACCGATATTGGGAGAGCGTAAAAAAGGAGCTCGTATCGGATTTTCGCGTTGAGCTGATGTGCTATGATTACTGGTCCTATACCGCAACCCCGCAGGAATACATCGATCGTCTGGACCGTGCTGTCGAGCGCATTGCCTCCGAAGCCAGACAGTTTGAGAGTGAGTATGAGCGAGCTCGCTATGTTCACGACTATATCGTCAGCCGCGTTGATTATAATTATGTCGCGGCCGATGAGACAACCAGTACGGTCAGAAAGGCAACCAGCGAGCAAGCCTATTCGGCTTATGGCTGTCTTGTCGATGACAACGCCATTTGCGGCGGATATTCCAAAGGCTTTCAGCTGGTCATGATCGAGCTCGGCATCGACTGCCTGTATGCCAGAGGTATGACCGAGGGTGGGCACCATGCTTGGAATTGCGTGTCACTTGCCGAATCGTATTACTTTTTCGATTTGGCATGGGATGATCCCGGTCTCACCAACGAGGACGGTTCGTACCGCTATCCGCATGGTGTTGTCTACACCTATTTTGGATTGACAACCGAGGGATTGAGCTTGACACACACCTTATCAGACCAATTCCAATATCCCTATTGCGAAGCAACCGACTACCATTATTTCCGCAAGGAAGGGCTGTTTTTGGAAACCTTTTCGCTTGCCGGTGTCGATGCGGTCCTGACCGCGCAGAAAGGACAGGATATTGCCGCCGTGGCGTTTTCGACGAAGCAAGAGCTCGAACGAGCGGTCAATGCGCTGTTTGACAACAGTCAGTATCGTGAGCTCAACGCTTTTGCCGACATCAAGCGCTTCTCCTATACGGTCGACTATGATCATGCCGTCATTACCTTCTATTTGTAATTCAGTTGCGCCGCCGTTCGCTCATAGAGCGAACGGCGGCTTTGTTGTTGAGGAAAAAGACAAAATGGCCATATGGAAAGGATATGAGCGGTGGGAATTATCAAGAAATTTGTTGAAAATAGACAAAAAATGTCAAGGTATTTTTACCTTCTGAAAGCAATAATTTTATCAAGACTATTGAAAATTACCAAAAAATGCGATATAATAAATATAATGTGATGTCAGAAGACATTTAATCGAAAAGGTTTGCGGCAATCGCCGTGAAAATATTCCAAGGAGATTCATAGTATGAACAAGTATGTAACCGCGCAGATCCGTAATGTATGTTTGCTTGGCCACGGTGGCTCGGGCAAAACCTCGCTTGCTGAGGCAATGCTCTATTTGTCTAAGGGTACCGACCGTCTCGGTAAGACCCCGGAGGGAAATACCGTATGCGATTTCGATCCCGAAGAAATCAAACGTGGCTTTTCAATACAGTCCTCGCTTGCTCCCGTTTTTTGGAAGGATGTTAAGATCAACCTGCTCGACACCCCCGGCTACCTTGACTTTGTCGGTGAAGTGAAGCAGTCAATCCGTGTTGCCGATGCCGCACTGATTGTGATCGACGGTAAGGCCGGCGTAGAGGTCGGCGCCGAGCTGGCGTGGGAATATGCCGGTGAAGCCGGACTTCCTCGTTCCATCTTTGTCAATAAGTTTGATGATCCCGAATGCCGTTTCTATAAGGTGTTTGACCAGCTCCGTGAGCACTTTGGTAAGGACGTATGTCCGCTTCTTATTCCGATGATTGAGAACGGTGCGGTTGTCGGCTTCCTTAACCTGATTGATCTCAAGACCTATGTGTACAATAAGCAGGGTACCCACGAAGAGGGTGCTATCCCCGCTGAATTTACCGAGGTTGCCGCAAAGTATCGCGATATGCTGTTAGAATCGATTGCTGAAACCAGCGACGATCTGATGGAAAAATACTTTGCCGGCATAGAAATCACGCGTGAGGAAGCGGTTGAGGCGATTCATCAGGGTATTATCAACGGTTCGATCTGTCCTGTTGTTTGCGGCTCTGCCGGTAAGATGTGGGGTGTTGAGGCGCTTCTTGATATCATTCAGGAATCCTATCCGCGTCATACAGCCAAGAAGGTTGAAACGAATGTCGACGGCGAAGAGGTTGCCATTGATAAGGAAGCGGCCGAGCCTGCGGTATTTGTTTTCAAGACGGTTGCCGATTCCTTTGGCAAGCAGACCTTCTTCAAGGTTATGAGCGGTACGCTGACCAATGCCATGTCGCTGAAGAACCTTCGTTCGGGCGCGGTCGAAAAATTCGGCCATATTTATGAGGTAAAGGGTAAGAAAATTACTGAGGTCGATTCGCTGTCGTGCGGCGATATCGGTATG
>SVSA01000071.1 GCA_015064545.1 Oscillospiraceae bacterium
ATATGCCGGTCTGAAGACCGAGGAGAGTAACCCCATCATTCTGGCCGATATGAAGGAAAGCGGCTCTCTCTTTGCCTCGGAGAATATTGTGCACTCCTATCCTCATCACGACCGTTGCAAAAAGCCTGTAATCTTCCGTGCTACCCCGCAGTGGTTCTGCTCGGTGGAATCCTTCAAGGATCAGGCCATCCGCGCCATTGAAAATGTCAAATGGTATCCGGCATGGGGCGAGGAACGCATGATCAGTATGATCCGCGAGCGCGCCGATTGGTGCATCAGCCGTCAGCGCCGCTGGGGTCTGCCCATTCCCGTCTTCTACTGCAAGGACTGCGGCAAGCCCGTGTCAACGCCGGCCTCAATTGAGAAAATTTCGCGTCTCTTTGATGAGCATGGCTCGAATATTTGGTTTGAAAGCGACGCTATGACGCTTGTTCCCGAGAATTTTGTCTGCCCGCACTGTGGTGGTAAGGACTTTGAAAAGGAAACCGACACACTCGACTGTTGGTTCGACTCCGGATCCACGCATTTCGCTTCCCTCATGAAGGATACGCCCGAGCTTTGGCCGGCGGATGTTTATCTTGAGGGTGCTGACCAGTATCGCGGCTGGTTCCAGTCCTCCCTTCTGACCTCGGTTGGTGCGCTGGATCAGGGCGCCCCCTTCCGTCAGGTTTTGACGCACGGCTGGGTTGTTGATGGTCAAGGACGTGCGATGCACAAGAGCCTCGGCAACGGTGTCGATCCTGCCGATTTGATTAAGGATTTCGGCGCCGACATCGTTCGTCTTTGGGCCGCCTCCTCTGACTATCATGCCGACGTACGCTGCTCAAAAGAAATCTTCAAGCAGCTTTCGGAGGCTTACCGCAAGATTCGTAACACCATTCGTATTCTGATGGCCAATCTCGGCACAGCCGAAGAGGATTTCAATCCCGACACCGATATGGTAGCGGTTGAAGCGCTGTATGAAATTGACAAGTGGGCACTTTCGCGCCTGAACCGTCTGGTAAAGGCAGTGCGCGAAGCGTACGATCAATATGCCTTCCATCTGGTCTATCATGAGGTTAACAACTTCTGCACCGTCGATCTGTCGAAGCTTTATATCGACATCACCAAGGATCGTGTGTATACCGAGGCCAAGGATAGTCTGGGACGCCGCTCGGCACAAACCACAATGTATATCATCCTTTCGTCGCTGGTTCGTCTTTTGGCTCCGATTCTGGCCTTTACGGCCGACGAAGCCTGGCTTGCCATGTCGCATCTTGCCTCCGACGACAAGCGGAATGTCATGCTCAACGATATGCCGGAATACCGCGAAGATTATCATTTTGACGGCATTGAGGAGCACTGGAACCGCCTGTTTGCCCTGCGCGACGATGTCATGAAGGCATTGGAAGAGGCAAGAGCAGCAAAAATGATCGGCAAATCGTTGGATGCCAAGCTTACCATCTATACGGCCGATGACGCGAATTATGAGCTGCTTACCGGCTTTGCCGCCGAGCTGGAAACCGTTTTCATGGTTTCGGGTGTTTCGGTCGAAAAGGCTGCGGAAAGCAAGGTTGTTGTAGCACCGGCAGATGGCTGCAAGTGTGTTCGCTGCTGGAAGTTTGCCACGCAGGGTCTTGACGACGAGGGCGGCTTCCTCTGCCTGCGTTGCCGGGATATTCTCGGTCTGTAAGAGGAACGGCTATGTCGTTAATTTTGTGGTCTGCCATCATTGTCGGATCGGTCATTCTTGACCAGGTAACCAAGTTTCTTGTCGTTCGCGATTTAATGCCGATTTCCACTCACATGGTCTGGGAGGGGGTTCTCCGCTTCCGCTATGTCGAAAATACCGGAGCGGCCTTCGGTATGTTGAAGGGACAGCGATGGTTCTTCATCATTCTTTCTACCATAGCGATTGTCGGAATTATGATCTATTTGGTCAAATGCCGCAGATCGATTCCGCCCTTGTTCGGCATCGCGCTTGCCATGATTGCCGGCGGAGGAATCGGTAATCAAATCGACCGCATTGCCAACGGTTATGTTGTCGATTTTATAGAGTTTCTCTTCGTGGACTTTGCTGTTTTCAATGTAGCCGACTGCTTTGTCACGGTGGGTGCTTGTCTTCTCATCTTTGATATGTTGTTCCTTGAACGCCAACTTTTCTTGGACACGAAAACGACACCAAAAAAATCCACGTCTGCAACCGCCAAGGAAACCGATTCCGACGCGGTAAGCCATGATTGACCTTACCGACGTCGGCAAACGGCTCGACGTCTATGTGGCGGAACGCGAAGGAATCACGCGTTCCGCCGCTGCCAAATTGACCGAAAACGGTCAGGTAACGGTAAACGGCAATACCGTGTCCAAGAATTACCGTCTGCGCGAGGGAGACACGGTCGAAACCGTGATTCCCGCCCCAATTCCCGACAAAGCCCTGCCGGAAGCCATGCCGCTGGATATTGTCTACGAGGACAAACACCTGCTCGTTGTCAATAAGCCGAAGGGGATGGTGGTGCATCCTGCTGCCGGCAACCCCTCGGGCACGCTCGTCAATGCTCTGCTCTATCATTGCGGGGAGAGCTTGTCGGGGATTAACGGTGTCATCCGTCCCGGTATTGTACACCGAATTGACAAGGACACCTCCGGTCTGCTGGTTGTTGCCAAGACCGACGAGGCACATCTTTCGCTTGCCGAACAGATTGCCTCCCACCGCTTTGAACGGCAATACCGCGCGCTTGTAAACGGACACCTGAAAGAGGACAGCGGGCGGATTGATCGTCCGATCGGACGCCATCCGGTTGACCGAAAAAAGATGGCGATTGTCAAAGACGGTCGCCCTGCTGCCACCAACTACCATGTGCTTGCTTCGCTCGAGCACGCCGATTATCTTGCCCTACAGCTTGAAACCGGACGTACTCACCAAATCCGTGTCCATCTCTCCTCACTCGGCCACCCGCTTCTCGGCGACACCGTTTACGGCGGCGGACGCACCAAATTTGAACAATCCCATGAGTCACTCCTTTGCGGCCAATGTCTCCACGCCAAGACCATTTCCTTTGCTCATCCTCAAACGGGTGACATCATGCGCTTTGATTCTCCCCTTCCGGACTACTTTGCCGAGCTTCTCAGGCTCCTCGGAGGAACATCTCTTGAAGAAACGATTTGATGACATTCTTATCCTGTCGGATTTTGACGGCACCTTTGCAGGAAAGGGTACCCGCATCATCGAGCGAAACCTCCGCGCGATCGTGCATTTTCAGGCCTTGGGTGGAAAATTCACCTTTGGCACCGGAAGACTTCCCTCGATGATGAAGCGTTATTATCCCGACTTCCCTTCGGTAGTAAACGCACCCCTGATTATGTGTAACGGTGCTATCCTTTTCGACGCGCAGGAGGACGCCGCGATCGAAGAATGCTTTTACGACGGTGTTCAGGCCAGAAAAGATATAAGCGAAATCATGAAGCATTTTCCGGAGATTCGCTTGGGTTGCTATACCGATGATGGCATCTTGCAGTCAGTCGACTCCCCTTACGATATTATCGGGGATAAATGGCGTAAAACCAATATGACCTTTTCGTCGTCCGAGTCTGCCATCGCTTGCCGTACCTATATTAACCAAACCTACGGCGACCGTTACCTTTGCTTCCGTTCGGGGAATGCTTTTGCTGAATTGGTTGACAAGAACGTGTCGAAGGGCAAACGCATCTCATACATGAAGGAATACTATGCCTTAAGCGGCATTCCCTCTCTCAGGGTTTTCGCGATCGGTGATTACGAAAACGACATGGATATGCTGCAAATGGCAGACAAAGCGTTCTGTCCGTCAAACGCCATTCCCGCGGTCAAGGCCATTTGTGATCATGTTCTCTGCGACCACGACGAGGGCGCGATTGCGGACATGATCGAGCTCATTGAGGAGCTTTACATTTGATTCAAACGCCGCTCATTTGCGGCAAGGAGGACTTATATATGAAGGAAAAGTTTTATATCACAACAGCCATCGCCTACAGCTCACGAAAGCCTCATATCGGCAATACGTATGAAGTCATTATGACTGACGCCATTGCCCGCTACAAGAGAAAGCAGGGCTACGACGTCTTCTTTCTTACCGGTACCGACGAGCATGGTCAGAAGATCGAGAACTGCGCGAAGGAAGCCGGCATTACGCCGAAGGAATATGTGGACGGTGTCGCCGGACAGATCAAGGATATCTGGGATCTGATGGGAGCCTCCTACGATCACTTCATCCGCACCACCGACGATTATCATGAAGCTGCCGTACAGGCCATTTTCCGCAAGCTTTATGATAAGGGCGATATTTATAAGAGCGAATACGAGGGCTGGTACTGTGAGCCCTGCGAGGCTTTTCTGACCGACACACAAGCCGTCGACGGTAAGTGTCCCGACTGCGGACGCGAGGTTAAGCGCATGAAGGAGGAATCCTATTTCTTCCGTATGAGTGCTTATCAGGAGCGCTTAATGCAATATATTGAAGATCATCCCGAATTTATTGAGCCCGAAGCACGTAAGAAGGAAATGGTCAACAATTTCTTAAAGCCCGGTCTGCAGGATCTCTGCGTCTCGCGCAGCTCCTTTAAGTGGGGTGTTCCGGTCTCCTTCGATGACAAGCACGTCATTTATGTCTGGATCGATGCCCTCTCAAACTATATTACTGCCCTCGGCTACAATCCCGAATTGCCCGCAAGCGAGGCCTTCGCCAAGAATTGGCCCGCCGATGTGCATATTATCGGTAAGGATATTATGCGCTTCCACACCATTTACTGGCCGATTATCCTGATGGCGCTTGACCTGCCGCTACCGAAGAAGGTTTTCGGTCATCCGTGGCTCAATGTCGGTGCCGATAAGATGTCAAAATCCCGCGGTAACTCGATCTATGCCGACGATCTGGCCGATGTGATCGGCGTGGATGCCGTGCGTGAGTATGTTCTCGCGGAAATGCCTTACCTCAACGATGGCAGCATCACCTTTGAGAACATTATCGCCCGTTATAATATGGACCTCGCAAACAATCTCGGAAATCTCGTCAACCGCACGTTAGCCATGACGACAAAATATTTCGGCGGTATCGTTCCCTCCCCGACACAAAGCCAAGAGATCGATAACGATCTGCTCGCAACGGTGGAAAAAACCTATGCCGCCTACGTATCCGAAATGGATGCTTACCGCTTGGCAGATGCCGTCGAAACGGTGTTTGGTCTCTTCCGCCGTGCCAATAAGTATATCGATGAAACAACTCCGTGGACGTTAGCCAAAAACGGCGAGACCGAGCGTCTCGGCACGGTTCTCTATCATCTGCTCGAAACCATCCGCGTCGGCACGGTTCTTTTAGAGCCCTTCATGCCTGCAACCTCCAAGAGCATTCTGGCTCAGCTCGGTACGACCTGCGATGCCTATGCCTTTGGCGGTCTGGCAGCCGGTCAGCCGATCGGAAAAGCGGAGGTTCTCTTCTCGCGTCTGGATGAAAAGGACGCCATGGAGAAGCTGACGGCCATGAATGCGCCCAAGGAGCCTGTCATTCCCAAGCCCGCCGACTGCGAAGCGGAAATTGCCTTCGATCACTTCATGGGTGTCGAGCTTCGGTCCGCGCAGGTTATTGCCTGCGAGCCCATTCCGAAGGCGAAGAAGCTCTTAAAGCTTCAGCTCGATCTCGGCTATGAGAAGCGCCAGGTTGCCTCCGGCATCGCCAAATGCTACAAGCCCGAGGATCTGATCGGCAAAAAGGTAATTCTGGTCGCCAATCTGAAGCCTGCTGTTCTTTGCGGCGTGGAAAGTAACGGCATGATCCTCGCCTCCGGCGAAGGCGATTCGATCCGTGTCGTCTTCTTGGACGACAAAACACCGCTTGGTGAACGTATACGATGATACTGTTTGACTCTCACGCCCATTATAACGACAAAGCCTTCGGCACCGAGGCCGAGCGCCATGCCAGGCTGAAGGAAATCATGGATAGCGGCGTTCGCTATATTCTGAACGCCGGCACCAACCATGTCTCCTCGCGGGAAGGGATTGCCTTAGCCGAAGCCATCGAAGGCATGTATGCCTCGGTTGGCATACATCCTTCGGACCTGTATCGGCTTGAGGATCCCGAGGCCGCCTTTGCCGACATTCGTGCCCTGGCCGCCCATCCCAAGGCCGTGGCCATCGGCGAGATTGGGCTGGATTACCATTGGCACAGCGAGCGCAAGGAATTTCAGATCGAATGGTTTGAACGCCAGCTTGCCTTAGCCGAGGAGCTGTCGCTTCCCGTCATTGTCCATGATCGGGACGCTCACGGCGATTCTCTCGATGTCGTTCTGCGCCACCCCCAAGCTCACGGCGTCTTCCACAGCTTCAGCGGCAGCGCCGAGACCGCGGCGGAATTGGTAAAGCACGGCTGGTGCATCTCGTTTTCCGGAGTCGTTACTTTCAAGAACGCCACCCACATGGCGGAAATTGTACCGACAATCCCCGATGACAAGCTTCTGATCGAAACCGATTGCCCCTATCTGACACCGCATCCCTTCCGCGGGAAGCGCAATGACTCGGGCTATCTTCACCTCACCTGTGAAAAGGTGGCCGAGCTGCGCGGCACCACGCCCGAAGCTATCGCCGCCCTCACACGGCAAAACACCGTCCGTCTCTTCCCGAAAACCGGCATTGAGGTGATATCATGACCATCGCCTATCCCTACGAGCGATCCTTGTACGTCAATATCACCAACCGCTGTCCCAATCGTTGTGAATTCTGCGTTCGAACCCAAGCCGACGGCTACTATGCCAACGATCTGTGGCTGACGCGCGAGCCATCCGCCGAGGAAATTCTCAAGGACATTCTTGACCATGAGCCGCAGACCTATGAGGCTATCGTATTCTGCGGCTATGGCGAGCCGACCGAGCGTCTTGAGACGATGCTCACCGTCTGTGAACAGCTCAAGGCCCTTGGCCCCTTTGTGATTCGTCTGAACACAAACGGCCAATCGGACCTCATTGCCGGACGCCATACCGCCCCTGACCTATCCGGACGCATCGACATCCTTTCGATCAGCTTGAACGCTGCAACCGCCGAGTCCTATGAGGCGCTCTGCCATTCCCGCTTTGGCCTTGAGGCATTTCCCGCCATTCTCTCCTTTGCCAAGGAAGCCAAGAAGTATGTACCGCAGGTCATCTTTTCGGTTGTCAAGGACAGTATTCCCGACGCCGAAATTGACACCTGCCGTATCGTTGCCGCCTCCTGTGACATCCCCCTGCGCGTCCGTGATTATATCCGAACCGAATCCTAAGATACAGACTATGATCGATACCACTATGACAAACATAATACGCGAAAACTACACAATGCTCTTCGACTTTTATGAGTTAACGATGGGCAACGGCTATTTCCTTGCCGGTTATCAGGACAAGATTTCGTATTTTGACCTCTTTTATCGGCGCAATCCCGACGGCGGCGGCTTTGCCATTGCCTGCGGTCTGGAGCAAATCATCGATTACATTAACAATCTCTCGTTTTCCGAGGAGGATATCGCGTTTCTGCGTAGCAAGGGATGCTTTGACGAGACCTTTTTGGCGTATTTACGCACCTTTCGTTTTACCGGCGATCTGTATGCCGTTCCTGAGGGCACGGTCGTTTTTCCCGGAGAACCGATCCTTACCGTGCGTGCGCCTGCTATCGAAGCGCAGTTTATCGAAACCTTCCTGCTTCTGACACTAAACCATCAATCGCTGATTGCCACCAAGGCGAACCGTATCGTGCGTGCCGCCGAAGGCCGGGCAATCAGTGAATTCGGATCCCGCCGTGCGCAGGGCCCCTCCGGTGCGATTCTGGGAGCCAGAGCCGCCTATATCGCCGGATGCTCGGGAACGGCCTGTGCGATGGCCGAGGAACGTTATCAGGTTCCGGCAACCGGCACCATGGCCCATTCGTGGGTTCTAATGTTTGATTCGGAATACGAGGCCTTCGACACCTATTGTAAGCTCTACCCCAACGCGGCCACGCTTCTGGTGGACACCTACAACGTATTAACCAGCGGTGTCCCTAACGCGATCCGCGCCTTCAAGGAGAACAACATCACCCGTTGTGCCATCCGCATCGATTCGGGCGACCTTGCCTATCTATCACAAAAGGCGCGCAAAATGCTGGACGAGGCCGGTTTAACCGATTGCAAAATTGTTGCCTCCAACGCGCTGGATGAGTACATCATCCGCGATTTGCTCAAGCAGGGCGCCGCGATCGATGCCTTTGGCGTCGGTGAACGGCTCATCACCTCGAAAAGCACACCTGTCTTTGGCGGGGTCTACAAATTGGCCGCCATTGAGGACAACAAGGGCAACATCATCCCCAAGATCAAGCTGAGCGAAAACCCTGAAAAGGTAACGACTCCGCACTTCAAAAAGCTCTATCGTCTGATTGAAAAGGAAAACGGAAAAGCGATTGCCGATTATCTCACGGTTTACGATGAGACCGTTGACGAAAGCAAGCCGTTAACCATTTTCGATCCCAACTACACCTGGAAATCGAAAACGCTGACCGATTTTTATGCGGTTGAGCTTTTGCAACCGATTTTTAAAAACGGAGTTTGCGTATATTCCTGTCCTACAACCGAGGAAATCCGTCGCTATTGTGCCGCTCAGATCGAGATGCAGTGGGACGAAATCAAGCGCTTTGAGAATCCCCACCATTATTACGTCGACCTATCCCCCAAGCTGTGGGACTGCAAGCAGATGATGCTTCATAAGCTAATCCGTTCTGAATAAGGAGACCGACAATGACAAAACGCATAGCCCTGATTGCTCACGACAATATGAAACCAACGATGATCGAATGGTGCACCCAACACCGCGAGATTCTCTCCCATCATTTTCTGTGCGGCACCGGTACCACCGCGACAAAAATCAACGAGGCTACCGGCCTTCCGGTCAAGGCCTATCTGAGCGGTCCGCTCGGCGGCGATCAGCAAATCGGCGCCCGTGTCGCCATCGGAGAAATTGATATCATCATTTTCTTTTCCGATCCACTGACGGCAATGCCTCACGATCCCGATGTTAAGGCATTGCTTCGCATTGCCCAGGTCTATAATATTCCGATTGCCAATAATCGTGCAACGGCAGACTGTATTCTAAAATCGTTAGCCAATTAAAACACAAAAACACGGCAGAAGTGGAGCTTCTGCCGTGTTTCTTATGTATGTGTTGTCTCAAACGCGGTGGTATTCTCAAAATCCTGAGAGGTCTCCAAGGGATCGGTTTCCGGGGGATCGGTTTCCGGGGGATCGGTCTCCGGCGGATCGGTCTCCGGCGGATCGGTCTCCGGCGGATCGGTTTCCGGCGGATCGGTCTCCGGCGGATCGGTCTCCGGCGGATCGGTTTCCGGGGGATCGGTTTCCGGGGGATCGGTTTCCGGCGGATCGGTCTCCGGCGGATCGGTTTCCGGCGGATCGGTTTCCGGGGGATCGGTTTCCGGCGGATC
>SVSA01000072.1 GCA_015064545.1 Oscillospiraceae bacterium
ATGAGGTGTCGCGGCCGTCGGTTCGGCTGAGTCCGGGCAAGAAACCGACACAAGCGAAGAGTCGGTCTAACGAATAGCGATAGCAAGAAAGGGGTGGCGCCGTGACAGCATGGTATATCCTTTTGGGCATAGCGGCGTTTTTCTTTTTCGTTGCTATGCTTCGTATAACGGTAATCCTGCGCTTGGAGGATGCCTTCGGCATGACGGTGCGGCTTTGTGGGATCCCGATCCTTGTGCTGCCGAAGCGCGAAGCTCCTCCCTCGCTGCGCCGATTTCGTATCCGCCGTTTTCGCCGTTGGCGAAGGAAGGAGCAAAAAAAGTATCTGAAACGGCGTTTGTCCGAACAAGCTGCGCAAAAAAAGAAGGAACAGAAAAAAAAGGAAACCGCAGCAGAGGACAAGCCAAAGCGTTCGCTGAAGGAAAATGTGGCGTATGGCGTAGACCTTGTCCGCTATGTGATTGGGCGAGCCTTGTCACGCTTCGGGCGCTATCTGCGGATCGACGTATACCGTATTGAGGTGGCAGTCGGCGGCGGAGAGCCCGATAAGGTTGCCGTTGCATACGGCGCGGTGTGTCAGTCCGTATCCTATTTGCAGGCACTTCTTGATCAGCACTTGAATGTCAGGTATCCCAACAAGGAAAAGACGGTTCTTGCGGTAACGGCCGATTTTTTGGCGGAAAAGACGGTGGTTCATTTGCACCTTGCCCTGAGCATTCGTCTGTGGCAGGTGGTGGCTGTTGCTTTGGCGGCGCTGTTTGGGTATCTCAAAATGCCGAAGCATGAACCAAAGGCAAAAAAGAAGGATGGTCCTTCTTCTTCCGATTCATCCGATTTGGGAAAAGTTCCCGAACAAAAAAACAATACGAATACGAGTCAATCGCCCGTAACATCGGGCCAGGAGGTATCATAAGATGGCAGACAACAACTTGAGCGACGTTATTCGCAATTCATTGGAAGGTATTCGCAGTATTGCCGATTCCGGTACGGTGATTGGCGAACCGCTGACTACCAACAACGGTACGGTAATCATTCCGGTTTCCAAGGTTACGGTCGGCTTTGCTTCGGGCGGTGTCGATTATATGGCCAAGACTTCCGATAAGGACGGTAATAAGAAGCCGGTGAATCCGAATAAGCCTTGCTTTGGCGGCGGCGGTGGCACCGGTATCGCGGTTACGCCCTTGTGTTTTTTGGTCGTTGCGGCAAACGGTACGGTTTCTATGATGAATATCAGCAATCCGGCTGCGGTTCCGCCGGCGGTCGGTACGTTGGATTCGATTACCTCCTTTGCGGAAAAGGTTCCCGATATTTTTGCGAAGATCAAGGGCCTTTTTGCCAAAAAGAAGCCCGAGGACGGTGTTGATGACGAAACACTGAACGAGGAACTGAACGATCTCGAGGAGACGCTCGAAAGCGAAGCGGCTGAGAAGGAAGACAAGAAATAAAGTTTTATCGTGTTGCATATACTGTGCCGACAAAAGGTTGTGAGGTGCAGTATGTGTAAAGGATTTGTGCGTGTGATGGCAGGGATGCTGTGTGTTCTCCTGGCTATGGGGGAACTGTGTCCGGTTAAAGGAACTGCCGTTGGCGTTTCGGCGGCTTCTGCCGTGCTGATGGACGGAGAGGGAAGGATTCTTTATGAAAAGGATGCCAATACCCGTCGGCCAATGGCCAGCACCACGAAAATCATGACAGCCCTGGTTGTGATTGAGAACTGTTCGCTCAGCGAACGTGTCATCATTCCCAAGGAAGCGGTCGGTGTCGAGGGTTCCTCGGTTTATCTTGTGGCCAATGAAACGCTCACCGTAGAGCAATTATTGTATGCGCTTATGCTGGCCAGCGCCAATGATGCCGCCACCGCGTTGGCACTGTATGTCTCGGGAAGTATCGAGGCTTTTGCCTTGCGCATGAACGAAAAGGCGGCGGCTCTCGGTCTAACCGATACGGCGTTTGCCAACCCACACGGGCTCGATCATGAGAATCATTATACAACGGCGAAGGAATTAGCACTACTCACGGCCTATGCTATGAAAAACGAAGCCTTTCGCACGATTGTATCAACCGTCAAGACAACGATTCCGATGAACGGTACACCGCAAGGACGTTGGTTAACCAATCATAATCGGCTGTTACGATCTTACAAGGGTTGTATTGGCGTTAAAACCGGCTTCACCAAGCGAAGCGGCCGCTGTTTGGTTTCGGCGGCCGTGCGCGACGGTGTTCTGCTGATTGCGGTAACGCTGCAAGCTTCGGATGACTGGAACGACCACAAAGCGATGCTGGATTATGGTTTTTCCACGCTGACGCGCGTGTCGCTGCTCCCTGAATGGGGGTGGGAAGCTACGGTGCCGTTGGTAGGTGGAGAAGCAGAATTCCTTCATTGCTGTGCCGATGGGCCGCTTGCCGTTACGCTGAGCGGCAAGGATCACGAGATCCGCACGGTTATCGAAATGCGTCGCTTTTATTTTGCACCGATTGCCGAAGGGCAGGTGATCGGTGAGCTGGTCTTTTATGACGGCGATACCGAGATTGCACGACAGGATATTTATGCCGTGTCCTCGCGTGAGGCACGGAAGGAAAAACAAACCTTTTGGGAGTGGCTTCTGTCGCTCTTGGGAATGGGATAGAGATAGGAACACCTATGGAACAGGGACGTAACGAAGTCAGAGTACAGAAATATGTGGCCGATTGCGGCTTAATGTCGCGGCGGAAGGCCGAGGAAGAGATCCTGGCCGGACGCATCAAGGTGAATGGTGAGCGCGTTGAGCAGGGCCGGAAGATTGTGCCCGGTGTGGATCGCGTGGAATATCTGGGGCGACCGGTGGAGCAGCCGAACGGGAATCGGTTTGTTTACATCATGTTGAACAAGCCCCGCGGCTATGTGACGACCATGAACGATGAGCTGGGGCGGAAATGTGTGGCTTCGCTTGTCGAGGATGTCGGTTGCCGGGTGTATCCCTGCGGGCGGCTGGATT
Source organism: Oscillospiraceae bacterium (assembly GCA_015064545.1). Classification (GTDB taxonomy): domain Bacteria; phylum Bacillota; class Clostridia; order Oscillospirales; family CAG-272; genus Colimorpha_A. The sequence continues at coordinate 2,974 of SVSA01000072.1, forward strand.
TGGATTCGGAGGGGCTGTTGATCCTGACCAATGACGGCGCCTTGGCCAATAAGCTGATGCATCCAAGTCATCATATTCCGAAGCTCTACACGGTAAAGGTGAAGGGAAAGGTGACCGAGCAACAGCTGCAGAAGCTGAATCGGCCGATGATCATCGACGGCTACGAAACACAGCCTGCCGTGGCCAAAATTCTGTCGATGAAAGAGGAAGAAACGGCTATCGGAATGACACTTTTCGAAGGGCGTAACCGTCAGATCCGGAAAATGTGTGAGCAGCTGTCGCTAACGGTTCTCAGCTTGAAGCGGATTGCCATGGGATCGATTACACTCGGCAATTTGAAAAGCGGCACCTGGAAACGGTTGTCGCGAACGCAGGTTGAATATTTAAAGAATTATAAATAAGCGAAAATCAAAAGGTGCGCCTTTCAAAACGAAGGCGCACCTTTTTGATAAGCATCAAGAGGGGGTGATCATCGTGTCGCTGACTTTTTGTATAACCGAAAGGTTGTAGAGTGACACACTGGCGGGGCAGGGAAGCCCAATGGTGGTTTTTCCGGTGATAACCTTAAAGATGACGCAGGCTGCTAAGTAGCTTCCCGAAGCAGAGGGATGGTAATTGTCGTTACGATTGATCAGATGCGTGATGTGATCGGAGGCGTAGACATAGGCAAACAGGTCGCCGACAGGGGCAAGAATCGCCCCGTTATCCTGTGAGGCGGTACGGTAGGCGTTGCGCAGACGGCTATTCATCTCCTCATAGGACATACCGGTGGCGGTCAGTTTTTCGGATCCGTTTTTATAGGCCCAGGTTTGATAGAGAATGACCTTGGCCGAGGTCATTCGATGGACAACGGTGCAAAGCTTTTTGACCGCCGCAGCAAAGCCATCAGGATCGGTGCATGGCAAAAGGCTTTGCTCCTGCAGAACCACATAGTCCCAGTCGTAGGAGACGATCTTGCTGAGCGCGTTTTTACCAACCTCGGTTTCTTCGTCGGCGTACTGGGCGAGCGAATACCCTCCGTAAGCGAGAGAATCGACGCGTGCGGAGGGATCGACGGTACGAATCATACTCAGAAACGTATACGGCATATCATTAAAATACGTAAAGCTATTACCGATAAAAAGAACTTGCACGGTCACTCCTCCTTGCGTGTTTGGGTATCACTTGTCGATTATGCTCAAAAAATGCGCAACAATTTGCTACAAAATATCAGTTTTAGATTATTTTTTATATAGTACCACATCCGACAGCGCTTGTCAACCTTTTTTTAACAAAAAGACAAAAAATGACAGTGAAAGGTCAGCCATGTACCCTTAACGGAACAAAACAAAAAAGAACGCCCATAGGCGTTCTTTTTTTGAAAAGTTGAATCAGTTCTCGTAAACACTGACGCGCTTCTTATCGCGGGTCATGTGCTCGAAGCGGACGGTACCGTTCGTAAGAGCGAACAGCGTGTCGTCCTTGCCGCGACCGACATTCTTTCCGGGATGGATATGAGTGCCGCGCTGTCTGACAAGGATATTGCCGGCCAGAACATTCTGACCGTCGGCCTTCTTCACACCAAGGCGCTTAGACTCACTGTCACGGCCGTTCTTGGTGGAACCAACGCCCTTCTTATGTGCAAAAAACTGCAAACTGAGCTTTAACATCGTTTCTTACCTCCGTTAATCAAATTGTGTGAGGCGAGGAATCAGTCCTCAACCTCGGTGACGTCGAGATATTCATCGTAATCCTCGATCATATCGACAAGCTGCAGGAAATAGGCCTGCATAATACCGGCAATCGCATATTGCTTGGCAGGATCCTCGCTGTTTTCGGGCAGGGCTCCATAGGCTCTGACCTCGATATCGGCAGTATCCTCGTCGATTGAATATTCTACGTCCGATGCGTAAGAGACCTCAATGGCATTGATTACGAGCATTGTCATTGCGGAGATTGCCGCACAAACAATGTCCTTTCCGGCATCATCGAAGCCGGCATGACCGGTTTCGCGAAAGCCGAAATAAACGCCATCTCTTTTGAAGAAAGTGATCTTGACCATCGTTTGAAACGATTAGCCGTTGATCGCAACGATCTGAACCTTGGTGTAAGGCTGTCTGTGACCGATCTTCTTCTTCTCGCCCTTCTTCGCCTTGTAGCGAAGAACATGGATCTTCTTGCCCTTGCCGTTCTTGACGACATTGGCGGTAACGGTAGCGCCCTCAACATAGGGAGCGCCGCAGGTGAAAGAGTCGTTCAGGGAAACGGCAAGAACCTTATCAAAGGTTACCGTCTCACCTTCGCTTACGTCGAGCTTTTCCACAAAGACAACGTCGCCTTCGGAGACTTTGTACTGCTTTCCGCCTGTTTCGATAACTGCAAACACGAAAAGCACCTCACTTTCATAAAGCGGTATTAGAACCGCAGACTCGCTGATACGGGCAAGGCATGCTTTTAAAACCCGTAAATCACGCGGCAAGAGATATTATACCACCGTCCATACGGTTTTGTCAAGGTTTGTCCCACGGTTTCAAAAGGGTAAATGTAAATTATTTATGAACCTCAAGACCGGCTGCTCGCTTGGCCGCGGTGATGGTGTTTTTGAGCAGCATGGTAATGGTCATGGGACCGACGCCGCCCGGAACGGGCGTGATATAGGAGGTTTTGGGAGCCACCTCATCAAAGGCCACATCACCGCAAAGCTTTCCGTTTTCATCGCGATTGATGCCGACGTCAATCACGATAGCGCCGTCCTTCACCATGTCGGCGGTGACAAATCCGGCGCGGCCGACAGCCGAAACCAGGATGTCGGCGCGGCGGCAAACCTCGGCGAGATTGGCGGTGCGGGAATGACAGATGGTAACGGTTGCGTTAGCGTGGAGCAGAAGCATCGCTTGCGGCTTGCCTACGATGTTACTGCGGCCGAGAACGACACATTCCTTACCGGCGGGATCGATACCGCTATAGGCGAGAAGCTCCATAACACCGGCAGGCGTGCAGGGAAGAAAATCGTAGTTACCGATCATGATTTTTCCCACATTGGCAGGATGGAAGGCATCGACATCCTTTGAGGGATTGATTCGCAGGATAACCTCCTCCTCATTCAGATGCTTGGGAAGCGGAAGCTGAACGAGGATGCCGTGAACCAGTGGGCTTTCGTTCAGCTGATCGATGAGGGAAAGCAGCTGTTCTTGCGTGGTTTCTTCGGGAAGCGTGTACATTTCGGAGTAGATACCAACCTCCTCACACGCACGGTTTTTATTGCGTACATAAACCTGCGAGGCAGGGTCGCTGCCAACCAGCACGACCGCTAGTCCGGGACGGAGGGGCAGGGAGGCAACCTCTTGGCGAATTTCGGCGCGAATGGCGGCGGAAATTTCTTTACCGTTAATCAGTTTTGTCATGAGAGAATCCTTTTCTTTGCAGAAGTTATTCTTCGTCATCCTCGTCAACATAGGTTGCTGAGATGTCGAAGGAATCGGTGGTGGTAAGAGCGTCTTCCCGGGGAGTGGTGCTGCTCTCGGGCGGGTTGGCCGGTGCCTCAATGGTATCCGAAGTCTCGGATGCTCCGGAGGGACAGTCATCCGTCGTATCGGAGGTTACGCTTTCCTTGACGATATCCAGCTTTCTTAGGTGAGAAACGATAAGCATACCGACAAGAATGGCCGAACCGAAGAAGAAGCAAAGAAAGCCGACAACCTGCGAGATGCGGTATTCGCCGACATAGAGCGAATCGGTGCGGAGTCCTTCGATGAACATCCGTCCGAAGCCGTACCAGGAGAGGTACATTAAGAAGATCTGACCATTAAACTTTTTGTGCTTGTAAAGCAAGTGAATGATGAGGAATCCGATCAGATTCCACAGCGATTCATACAGAAAGGTGGGATGTACATAGATGGTGGAATTCGAGCCAGCGGGACGGATTCCCATTCGCCAGGGCAGGGTGGTCTCGCTACCGTAGGCCTCGGCGTTGAAGAAATTACCCCAACGGCCGAGAATCTGACCGATCATTACCGCAGGAGCCGCCATGTCAAAGGCACGAAAAACATTGATCTTTTTGATCAGAGACACCACAATCAGCGCTATCGCTCCGGCAATGATGCCGCCGTAGATGGCAAGACCGCCCTCCCAAACCGCTATTACGTTGTAAAGCGTATCCCAAAAGGAATCGGCTTTGAAGCTCTCGAACTTGGTGAACACATAGTAGAGACGGGCACCGATAACACCGAAAATGACAAGATAGATGACATAATCCAGAATATTATCGGTTGTAATGCCTTCTACGTTTTTGCCGCGATAATGGGCGTAGAGGCCGGCCAGAATGATACCGCAGGTAATGATAACGCCGTACCACATGATGTCGCGTCCAAAAAGCGAAAAGGCAACACGGTTGAGGGGAAATTCCTCAATATTCAGGCCGGGAAAAGAAATATAATGCATACTTCGTTAAAACCTTCCTTTCTATTCGGTTCGGGGAAGCACCGTCGAGAGTGTGAATGCCTCAGGACGGAAGAGGGAAGCTGCGACCGCGCGGAGTTCTTCGACGCTTATTTGCAGAATACGGTCCCCATAGGAAAAGAGATCGTAGCCCTCCAGCGCAAAGTCGACAGCCAGCGTGTTTGCAATCTCCTCGGTGCTGTCAAAGGTTTTGATGAATGAGGCATACATGGCGCGGCGGCAACGGTCGAGATTCTCTTCGCAAAGTGCGTCGTGAAGTCCTGTTGCCACATAGTGGGAGAAGCGCCGGAAGACGGCCTCGGGATCCTCGGTATCGCCAAGCAACGAGAAGAAGGAAAACGCGGCGTTATGGCATACCCATGTTTCGAAATTGGGAGAAATCAGTCCTTCGTCGATCAGCTCATGATAAAATTCACTCGATCGTCCGAAGCCGATGGCGGCGATCAGCTGCATAGCTAAGTCTTTTTGCTGACGTTCGTCCGGATCGCTTGCGATGTCCGTATCCTTGACACCGATGCAAAAAAGCGGCTTGGAAACCTCCATGTGTCGGGTGACACGGGCGCGATAGGCTTCGGGCGTTTCCTTGGCATAGATGCTTTCGACGGTCAGCGGCGTTGCCTCGGACAGAACCGAATCCACGACGTCACAAACACGCTCGGTTGTTGCCTTGCCGCAAACACAGAGCACCATGTTGGCCGGATTGTAGAACGCGGCGTGGCAACGGTAAAGAATTTCGGGCGTAATCGTCAGGATGGACGGCACGGTGCCGGCAATATCAATACGGACGCTGTGCTCCTTGTAGAGTCCTCGCAGCATGCCGTATTGCAGGACATTATACGGTTCGTCCTCGCCCATGCGGATCTCCTGTGCGATAATGCCCTGTTCCTTTTGGACATTTTCGGGGGTGAAGTAGGGCGAAAAGACCGAACGAAGCAGGATTTCAAGCGAGGGATACAGCTCCTCGGTACAGGAAAACAGATATGCGGTGCTGCAAAAATCGGTGTAAGCGTTGGCATTGGCTCCGGTACGGGCAAATTTTTCAAAGGTATCCTCACCGTCGGCATTTTCAAACAGCTTGTGCTCTAAGAAGTGTGCCACACCGTCGGGAACGCGAGTAAATTCGGCCTCACCGGCAAGGCGGAAGTTGTTATCAACCGATCCGAATCGTGTGCCGATCAGCGCATAGGCGGTGGAGAGGGCTTTGGGGAAGACATAGACGGTAAGACCGCTTTTGTGTTGGAAGCGAGTGTATTGCTCGCCGAGCCGTGGATCGGTTATGGTAACGGTGTCAGTCATCGGTTTCCTCCTCTTCCTCCTCTTGAATGGTGCCGTTCAGAAAATAAA
>SVSA01000073.1 GCA_015064545.1 Oscillospiraceae bacterium
GTGAGCGGCTGCCTGAGATTGTAATGCGATGTCAAACTTTCTGTGCCCCTTTCAGGGGTTAAGCCTGTATTTGCCCCTTATAGGGGCTGTGCAAACCACCGGTTGAACCGGTGGTTTTGATTTTTCAAGGATAGCGTAAAGGCATGAGCTTACGAATTCGCCGAAAAACCGTTCATTTTTTTCGGTTTCGGAGTGCGAACGGATATTGACAGAACATTTTTTTTGTGATAAAATAACACAATAGTGTGAAAATCCGAACGATCTTGTCGCTTTTTTATAATGTTTGGATATATTCGCCAAAAAAAGTATTGACATTATAAGGTTTGTGTGGTAAGATATATATTGGGAATCGATATATCTCCATATACCTGCGGATATCGGGGAAGGTTATGAACAGCTCGAAGATTATTATGGTTACCTCTTGCAAAGGCGGCGTAGGAAAGTCTACGGTTTCTGCCAATCTTGGTATACGCCTTGCTTTGGATGGCTTCCGTACGTTGATCCTCGATTGTGATTTCGGCGTTCGTTCGCTGGATTTGATCATGGGGCTGGAAAACGAGGTCATTTTTGATATTACCGATATCATTTTGCGTGGTATTCCCGCAGAAAAAGCGCTGATTCGCGACAATCGCTCGGAAAACCTGTACTTTTGCGCAGCCCCGTATACCTATAATAATGAGCTTGAGCCGCAGGCCTTTCGTGAGACGGTTCGGAAAATCGCCAAGGAAATGCGGTTTGATTATGTGATTATCGATACACCCGGCGATACCGGCAGTCCCTTCCGTTTGGCTGCCGCCGCGGCCGACACCGCACTTGTGGTCTCAACCTATCAGCCGGCCTCCATCCGTGCGGCCGAGCGGACAGGCATCCTGCTTTCGGAGGAGGGTGTTGCGGCGCGTAAGCTGATTATCAACTGCTTTGATGCCGATTCGATTGAATTCGGTATTCAGCCGAGTCTGCTTGAGGTGATTGATAAGACCTGTATTCAGCTGATCGGTATTATCCCTTACGATGCCGAGCTTGCGGAAAAGCAAGCGCTTGGGCAGGATGTTTTTACCCTCCATCGTGCCAATTCCGCTGCGGCCTTTGCCAATATTGCCAAGCGCGTGACCGGACGCAGTGTTCCTCTGTTTTCGGGCTTTCGCAAAATTAAGCGAGCGTCTCTTCTCAAACGGATTCTTTTTGACCGTTGAACGATACTATTCTGAAAGGAATTTGAAATATTATGGAAATAGCCATCATCGCAGGTGACAGAAAAAAGGAATTGATGACGCAGTTTTGCATTGCATACTGCGGAATTTTGGCCAATCACAATCTTTGTGCCACAGGTACAACGTGTAAATATATAACGGAGGCTACCGGCCTTCATATCGAGAAGCTTCTTTCGGGCGCTCACGGCGGCGTACAGCAAATTTCATCGCGTGTTTCGTACGACGAGATCGATTTGGTTCTCTTTTTCCGCGATACCTATACCTCGGAATCGATGGCAGAAAAGAACGATCTTGATTTGTTGAAGCTTTGTGATATTCATAATATTCCGGTGGCAACCAATATCGCAACAGCGGAAATTCTGGTTCGCGCGCTTGATCGCGGAGACTTGGATTGGCGTGAAATTGTCAATCCCCGTTCGGAATACAATGTCAAAAAGAAAAAGCAGGCGCTGAAGCGTTAATCATGTCGCGCCCCGGCGACAATATTGCCGGGGCGCTTTGCTATGGAGGATGAAGATGCAGGTTCACGGCTGTTATCGGTTTAACCGACAATATCTTTTGGTCGAGATAACATTGGACATGACCCCCGACGATATTGACTGGTTCGGCTTTTCGGTTCGCGAAGAGGGTCTTTCGGAATTTGATCGGCAGACTCCTTATATGGAGCAGTATCTGACCCCAGAGGGGACCGACAAGCTTTGCGAAGCATGGGATGAACCCGAGGACCAGACGGCGCCCTCGCGCGTGGCGTTTTTTCTGTTCCGTACCGAGGGTACGGTTTTGGAAACGCCGTACGGTGAAATTGATTTATCCGAGCCGACCGCCATGCCGGAGCGTTTGAAGGCGATTATCGAGTTTGAGCCCTGAATGTATTGAAAAATTGAGTGATGAAAAAGAGGCTTGCGCCGGGATATGGCGCGAACCTCTTTTTGTGATTGGCTTTTAACCGGACTCAGAGCTTGAGCTCGTAGGTGCCGGCCTCCCTCTCGTTTAACGAGGATGAGAAAAAGGCTTTCATGGCATCGATCAAATAGGCGGTATCCTTCACGCCGGCGGTTTCATAGCAGGAATGCATGGCAAGCTGTGGCAGGCCGATATCGACCGTGTTGAGCGAAACCTGCGTGTTGGCAATGTTGCCGAGCGTGGAACCGCCTGCCATGTCGGCGCGATTGGTGTAGTGCTGGACCGGAATCTCGGCTTTGCGGCAAAGTGCGGTGAAAACGGCGGAGGAAACCGCATCGGTGGTGTAGCGCTGAGCGGCGTTATGCTTAATGACGATGCCGCCGTTCATACGCGGGCGATGCTGAGGATCGGCCAATTCGGCATGATTGGGATGAACGGCGTGCGCGTTGTCGGCCGAAACCATAAAGCTGCGAGCGATGGCGCGGCGGTAATCCGAGGCAGAGAGACCGAGTGTATCGGAAAGGCGCGTGAGAACATCGGATAAGAAGGTCGAGGCGGCTCCCTGCTTGGTGGTGCTGCCAACCTCCTCGTTATCCGCTAAGAAGAGAACGGGAAGGGCGGTATCGTTGTTGGCGGCAAGGAATCCTTGCAGGAGCGAAAAGGCACACTGGAGGTCATCAAGACGGGGGGCCGATACAAATTCGTTTTCGATGCCCCAGACGGTGCCGTGATCGCGGGGATACAGAAAGAGGTCGCTGCCCAGAATGGCATCTTCGGAGGTGTTGACGACTTCGGCCAAGAGCTTGCGGAAATTGCCCTTGACGGCAGAAGATCCAAGAATCGGTTGCATATCCGAGGCGGGATTGTAGGTAGCACCGTCGTTAGCCTTGCGATTCATATGAATGGCAACCGAAGGAATCAGGAAAAGATCGCGGTCGAGGTCGACCAAGCGCGAGCAAACGCGGTTGTCTTCGAGAACGGTGACCTTACCGGCGGCCGAAAGAGGACGATCGAACCAGCTGGCGCAAAGCATACCGCCGTAACGCTCTACATTGATACGGGTATAGCCGGCGCTCTCGCTTTCGGCATACTCCTTGATCTTAAAGGAGGGGGAATCGGTATGGGCGGCGCCGATCATAAAGCCGTTTACCGATTGGCTTTGGGGAATTGTAAACGCAATGACAGAGGATAAATTGCGGGTGACATAATACTTACCGCCGGGAACAAGCTCCCAGGCGTCGGCCTCAAGAAGCTCGGTGTAGCCGTGAGCGGTCAGTGTATCGGTAACAGTTTTGACGGTGTGAAAGGCCGAGGGAGAGGAGGCGATGAAGGAAAGAAGCCCGGTATTGATATTCATGGTGATAATCCTTTCGGTATGATACCTAAATATTGTAACACATTCGCCGTTAGAAATCAACCGTTTCTGACGAAAAATGCGCCAAAAGAGGGGCGGTATGAGGAGTATGAAACACTTAAAATGTAAATATTTTGTGAATCCTCCAAAAGCTCTTGCAATCCGTGAAAAGGTGTGATAAACTATCGTGTGGTAAAAATACACACACGGCACTGTCTTCGGTGAAAGCCTTGTCGCGCCGTGGTGGGAAAACCGAAGAAAGGAAGACAGAAAAATGTCAGTAGTAACCATTAAACAACTGCTCGAAGCAGGCGTTCATTTTGGCCACCAGACCAGACGTTGGTGCCCCAAAATGGCAGAGTACATCTTCACGGAGAGAAACGGTATTTATATCATCGACCTCCAGAAGACCGTTAAGAAGTTCGACGAGGCCTATATGTTCGTTCGCGACATGGCTACCGAGGGCGGAAACATCCTCTTCGTCGGCACCAAGAAGCAGGCAGCCGATGCCATCCGCGAGGAGGCTCTCCGTTGCGGTCAGTATTATGTCAACGTTCGTTGGCCCGGCGGCATGCTTACCAATTTCAAGACGATCAAGAAGTCGATCGCTCGTCTGAATGCCCTGACGAAGATGCAGGAGGACGGCACCTTTGATCTGCTCCCCAAGAAGGAGGTTGCCTCGCTTCTGAAGGAAATGCACGACCTCGAAAAGAGCTACGGCGGTATCAAGACGATGGAAGGTCTGCCCTCTGCCGTGTTCATTGTTGACCCCAGAAAAGAAAAGAACGCCGTTGCCGAAGCCAAGAAGCTCGGTATTCCGGTTGTCGCTATTATCGATACCAACTGTGACCCCGATGATGCTGACTACGTCATCCCCGGTAACGATGACGCAATCCGCGCCATCAAGCTTTTCTCCTCTGTGATTGCTGATGCTGTCATCGAGGGTAAGCAGGGTGAGCAGCTTGAGGCCGCTCCCGCAACCGACGTTGCTCCTGTTGAAGAGAACGCTTAATTTACGATAGTTACGGACGTCCGGAGTCTTTGCAGATTCCGGATTTGTCCGATATATCAGAATTTACAATTGAAAGGAATTACAGAAAATGGCTATTACCGCTAAGCAAGTAGCTGAGCTCCGCGCCAAGACCGGCTGCGGCATGATGGAATGCAAGAAGGCACTTACCGAAACCGACGGCAATGTTGAGGAGGCAATCAAGGTTCTCCGTGAGAGAGGTTTGGCTACCGCCGCTAAGAAGGCCGACCGTATTGCTGCCGAGGGTATTGTTGATATTCTTCGTGAGGGCGATGTTGCCGCAATGATTGAGGTTAATGCCGAAACCGACTTTGTTGCCAAGAACGATTTGTTCCTTGAATTCGTGAAGGGCTGTCTGCGCACCATTTTGGCTTGCCGTCCTGCTGATGTTGAGGCGCTCAAGGCTTGCAAGTTCGATGGTACCGATGTAACGGTTGCCGATGCTCTTGTTGAGAAGATCGCTACGATCAAGGAGAACATCACCATTCGTCGTTTCCTCGTTGCTGAGGGCAAGATGAATACCTATATTCACGGTCATGGCACCACCGGTGTTATCGTGACCTTCGCGACCGACGATGCTACCGCCGAAGGCGCTGCTTTTGCCGAAATGTCGAAGAACGTGGCTCTTCAGGTTGCCGCTATGAACTGCGAATTTGTCAACCGTGACGCTGTGCCTGCCGCCCGTCTTGAGGAAGAGAAGGGCATCATTGCCAGCCAGATCAAGAACGATCCCAAGAATGCTTCCAAGCCCGATGCTATCATCGAAAAGATGGCTGTCGGTAAGCTCGGCAAGTTCTTCGAGCAGGTCTGCCTTGCCGATCAGGCTTATGTTAAGGACGACTCGATGAATGTTGCTAAGTATGTGGAGTCGGTTGCCAAGGAAGTCGGCGCTCCCATCACTCTCGTGAACTTCTACCGTTACGAGAAGGGCGAAGGCCTCCAGAAGAGAGAAGAGAACTTCGCAGAAGAGATCGCTTCCCTGATCAAGTAAGAAAAGCAAGAAAAGAGCTGCTGTGAAAACAGCGGCTCTTCTTTTTCGGGGAAAAGAGGGATTCTTGCGAATTGGCAACAAAATATCATTCCTTGCCCCTGCGTTGTGATGAGTGCAAGGGCAAGGAATATTTGGCGTTTATTTTGTTGTGCTCTTATTCTTTGACGAGGAAACGAAGGCGTTCTTTAGCGACGATAAACGTATTGCCGACCTCGCCGGTTTCGCGGTCGCGCCAGGTTCCGTTCAGCTGAAGGGCGTAGGGCTCGTTAGCAACGTTCGAAACGACAAGATAGGTGTTTTCGTTAACAAACATCGATGCGATCGTCGTTTCAGGCAACGGCGACCGGATAGCGTCACATTCTTTGAGCTCGATATAGGCGATGCTGTTTTCGGTAACCATCGGCTTGTAAAGCTTCATGTACTTCGTCCAGACGTCCAACTCGGTCGGATCGTCAGGAATCGATGACCAAAGGCTATAAACGTACGGGCCATCGGGGTGATCCTTCATGTATTCGCCGACGGCACGGTAAAAGTCCTGCTCGTCGCCGCCATAGTAGGTGACGTTAGGCAGATCGACGTTGTTGCCCATGATCGGTCGGCCGATTTTCAGAAGTGGGAACTGCAGATAAGGGATCGTATGAGCAAAATAGTCCTCCGAGCTACGGTCCCAATAATAGTGACGGTCATAGCAGGGTACGATGTACGGCGCATAGTGCTTGCCTGCGCCCGTTTGCAGTTCTCTGAGTCCTTCGCCGATCCAGAGATAGTCATAGACACGATCCTTACAGGGCGGTGCCCAGTTTCCGCCGGCGTGCAGCTTGTAGATGCCGCCGCGCTTTTTTACTTCGCTGTAGATCTGGCAGAGCAAATCCTCTGCGGCGGGAAGATATCTTTGTCCATCGGGGAGCGTTTCATCGACCGGATTTTCACGCTGACAGAAGTAGCTGTCATTGAAGATACCGTCAAAGCCATATTCGTCCATGACGTTCAGCGTGCGCGGGATTACGTAAGCGCGCCATTCGGGCGAATCCTGATTGTTATGATGATAGTCCATGTAATTCATCGACAGGCGAGAATCATCGGGTGAGGCGAATTCTTCACGGAAGTCGGGATCCGGCTTATGAAAATAACCGGAGGAAACATATGCGATAATCTTGATGCCGTGTTCATGGCAGAGCTGAACGAATTCCTTCATTCCTTCCTTGTCGACGGCGTTATATTTGTCACCGCCGTACAGCCGGCAGGCGTCGTTCCATTCTTCATGTACCTGAATCAGATCGACACCACACTCTGCAAGCTTTTTGATCAGCGCACGGTCGTAGTCGGTCGGCTTGGCGCTGACCTTGGCCGGATAGTCGCCCAAACCGTAGATTGCCTGACCGGACAGATAGTCCTGAATTCGGACGCGTCGCAGGTAGGTGCGGTTTCCTGCCTCGGCATTGTTGATGTTTTCGATTCTGGCGCGTTGTTCACTTTCGGTTTTGAACATAGTAATGTCCCTTTCTGGTTATAACCTTTTGTCCTTTGGTGAAAAGAATATTTGATTCATAATTTGTCTTATCGCGCAATCATGTCCTCCATAACGGCAATGGTGTCAATGCCGTAGTGCGCAAATAACCGAATCGCTTCCTCGGTAATGACTTCGCCGCTGATCACGATCGGGACAGCGGGCGGACAGGACACGGTGGGCGCGGCGCAGATGCGTCCGAGGGCTTGCGCGATGGGGAGAACGGTCTGCTTGGCCAAAAGAGCGTCACGGATTGAGCAAGCGGCAGAAACAGCGGTCAGCGGTGATATCGACGGCGTGGTGAGCGGTGTCTTGGGGGGCAGAGCGTCCATCGCTGCGAGGAGACGACGGTAGTCATTATCGTTTGTCATAAGTGTAACCATCAGGACAACGACCTCGCGGTCGGCGAATTCCGGTTCGATATGATGGCTTCTCAGATGATCGGCCACGGCCTCACCGGTGTATCCGAGACGGTTGGCGTCGATGACAATTTTGAGTGGCTCGGTATCAAGAAGCGGAATTCCTTTTGCCATAAGCGCATTCTTTACCGTAGTGACCGTTTTGACGCAAGCCGTAAGTGGTTCGGCATATGCAGCCAGTTCGCGGTTGACGAGATCCAGCGATTGGAGAACCAGGTAGGAGGGGCTGGTTGATCCGAAAAGGGCGAGGGCGGCACGGACATTCGGCAAATAGGCGGTGGCCGTCGGTGCCAGATGCAAATAGGCGGCGCCGGTCAAAGCGGGCAAGGTTTTGTGCGCCGAATCGCAACACATCGTCGCGCCGAGCGTGATGGGGTGACGCGACGGCGTCAAAAAACGAAGATAGGCGCCGTGGGCATTGTCGACAAGCAGGGGCACCTTGCGTGCACGGCAAATGGCGGCAATGCTCTTGATGTCGGCAAGCTGACCGAGATAGTCGGGGGAGGTCAGGTAAACGGCGTCGGGGGGATCGGGCATCGCATCGATGGCCTTAGCGATGTCATCGGCGGACAGACGGCAAGAGCAAAGATGCTCATGCGCGGCAGGAAAGAGCCAAATGACCTCAAGATCCAGCAGTGCAGCGGCATACACAAAGGCTTTGTGTGCGTTACGTGCTGCCAAAATTCTGGCTTTACGGTGTCGGGGGACATTTTGTGCCACAAGCGCCAGCATTGCCTTAATGGCCTGCGTGGAACCCTCGGTAACATAGTAAGTATGAGCGGTTCCGAACAGTGACGTGGCCTGTGCCTCGCTCTGTGCAATGATGCCGTTGGGGGCGGATAAAACATCCGCACCCGCAATTTCGGTGATATCAAACGGCTCGGGGCCGAGCAGGGGGGTGCCTTTATGTCCCGGCATATGAAAGCGCGAGGGATTGCTCGTGGTGTACTGCTTGACAAAATCGACGATCGGAGTCGTGATCTTCATTCTTCGAGCGCCTCGGCGACCTGCATCATAACGGCACATTCGATGCGTTTTTTGAAGAGCTCGCAACCGTAGCGGTAAATGCCGTTAACGCTGCCGGTGGCGTGATAGGCGTTGGCGGCGCAACCGCCCGAGCAATACAACTTGGCCCAGCAGTCGTTGCACTCGGGGCGTGCATAGGCGTTGCAAGAACGGAATTCGTCCTGAACCGTCGTGTTTTTGACACCCTCCCACACATTGCCGAGACAGAATTTTTCTTCCCCGACAAACTGATGGCAGGGATACAGATCG
>SVSA01000002.1 GCA_015064545.1 Oscillospiraceae bacterium
GATCAACGACGAGATCTCGCCCCGTATGGATCTTAACAAGGAGCCGGATGCCATTTCCTCCATCATGTTCTCCAACCAGCAGGTGGTCAGCATGGATCCCAGCCGCGAGGCCGAGATGCTCATGCCTAAGGAAGAATGCGCTCGTGTCAAGGAGATCAAGGGTAAGGTGCGTACCGCTACCGATAAGAACGGTAAGCCCGTCTCCAAGATGAAGATGTACAACGTCTGTGACGGTCTCTTCGAGCCGATCATTGATAAGTTCTATGACGATCCTACCCTCATCGCTTACGGTGAGGATAACCGTGACTGGGGCGGCGCCTTTGGTGTTTACAAGAAGATGACCGAGGCGGTTCCTTATCACCGTTTCTTCAACTCTCCCATTTCGGAAGCGGCTATCGTCAGCTCGGCTGTCGGTTACGCCATGTGCGGCGGCCGTGCCATCGTGGAGCTGATGTACGCTGACTTTATCGGCTGCGCCGGTGACGAAATCTTCAACCAGATGGCCAAGTGGCAGTCGATGTCGGCCGGTATCCTCAAGATGCCGATCATCCTCCGCGTTTCGGTCGGTTCGAAGTACGGCGCACAGCATTCGCAGGATTGGACGGCTCTGACTGCTCATATCCCCGGCCTGAAGGTCGTATTCCCGGTAACGCCTACCGATGCCAAGGGTCTGATGACCTCGGCTCTCGACGGCACTGACCCTGTTATCTTCTTTGAATCGCAGAGAGTTTACGGCTTTGGCGAGCAGTTTGTTGAGGGCGGCGTGCCGGAAGGCAAGTTTGCGATTCCGCTTGGCGAGCCCGATGTTAAGAAGGTGGGTAAGGATGTTACGATCCTGACCATCGGTGCTACGCTGTACCGTGCACTCGATGCTGCTAAGGTTCTGGAAGAAAAGTACGGTGTTTCGGCTGAAATCATCGATGCCCGTTCGATCGTTCCCTTCAACTATGAGAAGGTTATCGAATCGGTCAAGAAGACCGGCCGCATTCTCATCGTCGGTGACGCTTGCGAGCGTGGCTCGGTCATGAAGGATATGGCTGCCAATATCACCGAGTTCTGCTTCGATTACCTCGATGCACCGCCTGTGGCACTCGGTTCCCGCAACTGGATCACGCCGGCTCACGAGCTGGAGCAGTTCTTCTTCCCGTATCCCGATGCCATCATCGATTGCATCCACGAGAAGCTCATTCCTCTGAACGGTCACGTTCCTACCCACGACTATTCTGATCTTGAAAAGGTCGAAAGAGCCAAGAAGGGTCTGTAATGTTATAACGAAATCCCCCGTGATTTGTCACGGGGGATTTTTGTTCAGAATAATGTGCATATGGATTCGCAATGACAGGATAGTGAAATGGATTGGTGATATTGAAAAAACTATTGACAGAGATAACGATATATGCTATACTGATGATACAGAGAATCCCAAAAGGAGGCGAGTCCCATGTCCTGCGAGCATTTTTCCCGCGCGGCCCTGTATCTCGCCGTTTTTTCCTGACCGAACCTTTGTGAACGGATGAGTGCAGCGGCCGCGCGGCGGTACGTTGCACTTTTGTTTTTGAAACCGATTCACTTTGGGAGGTTATTATGAAATTCAAACAATGCCTTCTCTTCGTTCTCACCCTGTGTCTGCTTCTCAGCTCTACCGGCTTCTCGCTTCCGGTTTCCCCGGCGCTTCCACCCGAAGAACCCCTTATCCCGCTTGCGCCCCCTGCGGCTTCTTTGGTCAGCTTAAACAAATCGTCCCTCTCGTTAAGCATCGGCGAAGGTGCCTTGCTTGTCGCTACCAGCGATTACAATATCAGTTGGACATCCAGTAACACAGCGGTTGCCACGGTCAATAACGGCTATGTGGTCGGACATTCCGCCGGCACCGCCACCATCACGGTCGTGATCAGCGACTTTGTCACCGAGGAAGGACTTACCAGCGATACCTGCACCGTTACGGTAGGATCTACACCGATTTTTGAAAACGGCACCTACTTCATTGAAAATATGGCAACCGGGAAATATATTGACATTGAAGGCCCTTCGATTGCCAACGGCGCCATCATTCAGCAATGGTCGTTGAGCGGAGGAAATTCGAGAAAATGGAATCTGGTTTTGCAAAACGATGGGTATTACGCAATAAAATCGTATATGTCCCTCAAATACATGGCAATTGCTACCGACAGTACCACAGCAATCAAGCAATATTCCTCGATCACGAACAACGCAAAATGGAGCTTCATGAAAACCGCACGCGGAAGCTATGTGCTTATCGCCAAAAGTTCTGAAAGCACCCTTAAAGCCTTAGCCACCCCCTCAACAACATCGGGAGACGGTGTCAACCTGACACAATTCGTATATTCAAATAATACATCGCTGAACGACGAGTGGGCTTTGACGCGAATGTTACCGTTAAGTGGGTATGAATTGGAGTATGGGACGGATGATTGGGAATCGTATAAAAACTATAACAACTGTTACTCATATGCAATTAACTGTAGACTTTGTGGAGATAGCTGTTTTTCCCAATTGGTGTATTACCCGCAACAACCGGGAGACTATTCGGGAAACATTTATGAAGAAACCACAGAAACCTGTTTAACCGCATCAGTTTCCGAGGATTTTGAGACTTATTTTGGTGTTGCGGGGAAGTTTTTTGAAATTGGACGGTACACGCCCTGTCCCGTCGGCGCCTATAAAGTTGCACTTGTCATTGACGCAAATCGCCCAGACTACCACTGGTATCGCCAAAATAGTAACGGACTGTGGTCCCACAAACCTGGACGCAATAGTGTCACGAATCTCGATTGTTCCGAAAGGCTCATTATTGACCCTCTGCTTGCCGACAGGAACAGCACGGATTCTGTTCCACCCGGAACCACAGATTACAGTACTTTTATTGCATACTTTGCCGTTTTCCCATGGAACTATGTCTGCGACAACATCACAAATCCTAGTTCGATACAATCTACCTCTTTATTAGCTGCGACAGAAAGCATCCAAAGTAATACAATCTCTGCTTTCTCTTTGAATAATATCTCTATTGGAATGACAAAAGAGCAGGTTTGTAAAATCCTTGACTCAGAAGGATTTTCTGCTGGTAGCGGTATATACGCATATGATTATAAATTGGCAGATGGAACAGTTGTGTTAATACAGTATCGTTACAATTCCAGTAGAAAATGTCTCGAGCTTAGCGATATTTACATTAAGGAGAATTAAGATGAAGTGGATTACTTTTGTTCTTTTATTGCTATTTATATTTAACGCCTGCACCATCCCCCATGCGAGCACCCCTGCCGGATCCGATGATACTATGGATGAAACATCGTCGGCCGAAACCACCGACACCGAAGCAGACACAACCGATCGTGTTCCTGTCACAGATGAATACGTTGTCTTACTGAAGGACTACGAAATTTCGCTATCGGATTTGGAAAAAATTTCTGAAGGGATGCCCATTGATCGCGTCAGTGAAATTCTCGGCTCAGAAGGCTACTGTTTTACCAGCGGTATTTACGGGTATTACTATCGGTTAAGTGACTACACAAGAATTGTCTTTAGTTATCGCCTCAACACTGAGGGGCATTATCTTGAACTCAGAGACTATGAAATTGTACCGTTCATGGAACTGCGCTCCATTCAAAAAGGAATGACTTGGGAAGAGGCTTTGGAGATACTTAACAACCTTAGCGGCCAAGCCTATACGGTTGAAAATTCACCGGGGACATCACTACTGTTTCGGTCGAATCGTATGGACACGGACAATTGGGCGGCTTCCGTCTCGCTTCATTCGGGAAGCAATACCATCGAAAGCATTGAGCTATCTTGGAAGAACGGAGACGAAAGCGTAACTTGGCCCTTATCCGTAAGCGCGGATGGGTACTTCTCGTTTATGAGAGCAGATCAATAAAAACTGCCCTCCACCGTTTTATCGTGATTCCTCCCCATAAATCTCCCTCTTGCGCCACCCTCCTTTGAAAAATCGTAATAACCGAAACAGCGAATTGATAGTTTCTCAAGTTTTGAAAGGAGCCCTATCATGAAACACTATGTTCGATTTCTCATCCTTCTGCTGCTATTATCTGCCCTGTTAACCGGTTGTCACTCTTCTCTCGGAGTAGAATCTCCCGCTACGACTACCGCCAATGATATCCCCGACACCTCTTCCGAAACAGACAAAAACATTTTTGACAAAATTAAAATGCTCAACGCCTCCATGCGTGGAAGCGATGTGATCGAGCTTCTCGGGGAAGATTATGAGCTTCTATGCGATGGAAAAACGGAAAGCGTCTTGACCTACGCTCTTTTTGACGAGTCGTATCTGTTCGTTGTCTTGCGCGGCCACCCCCAATATACTACTCCCTATTGGCAGCAAATCCCCCCTCTTGTTTCACTTGAAGAGCAGTGTATTCGTGCACTATATCTTAACGGAAAAGCGCTCCAAACCGACGAAGCCGGCAACTTCCTTCTTCCTGACGCATAAAATCCCGCGCGAAAGGAGCCCTCATGAAACACCATATTCTCTGTCTCCTCTCCCTGCTTCTCCTGCTTTCGCTTGCGGCCTGCACAAACCCGCCCGGATCCGGCACAACCGAAACAACCGATGAAGCGGTTGAGAAAATGACAGAAGACTCCGACTTTCCCTATCCCATTACCGATGCCGAACTACTCAAGCAAGTCAAGGTGGGGATGACCTACGGCGATGCCATGGCTCTCGGCCTTGATATGGGTCTTTGCTATTCGTCAGGCTCCGGTTCACCCGTCCACTATTACGGCTCTGACGGAAACAAATATTCCTTTATTCTCGAAAACGCCGTTGTTGATATGGAATCGCTGGAATCGACATCGATTGACGATCTGCTGCACAGCGAGGCTCCCGACCTGTCGGATCCCTATAAGCGTCCTTATTCCTGGTGCACCATTATTGACATTCAGGTTACCTCCTACAAAAAATAATGTGAGTAGCGGGCGATCTATGATCGCCCCTACCGAAGTGTTTTCTTAAGCGCCGCTTATTGAAGCGGCGCTTTTTTCTTAAATCTTATAAATACGGGATTATTCGGCCTGCTTTGGTATAAACACTTGCAATTTATCCGTGGATATGGTATAATAAAACGATTATTGAAGATTCCGACAGGAGATTGATCTGATGGCCGGGTTACACAACAAACGCCGCGCACTCTTGCTTTTGGTGGATATCCTTTGCTTTTTTGTTTGCTTTACGGTGGCAGAGTTTATTGCTTATATCTTTAAAATTCCGTTTTCGCTGTCGCACTATCTGATTTGTGCTGCGGTCTTTTTCGTGCTGATTTTTGGCCTGCGCTTTGTGACACGCGTTTATGATCATGTGTGGCGCTATGCCAATTCCCGTACCTACTTAACGATGGTCGCCGCCGATGCGGTTGCCGGACTGACGGCTGTTGGCATTTTACAGCTTTTTGGCGTGAATCCCAGCTTTTGGTTCAGCCTTTGCCAGGCCTTTGGCGTGGCAGCCTCCTGTGACATTCTGACTTTGGTGGCGCGGTTTGTTTATCAGACCTTTTTTGGCGAAAAGCATCCGCTGAATACCGAAAATAACAAGATTGGCGTTGCGATTGTCGGCGCCGGACAGACCGGCGTGTTTTTGGCACAGGAGCTTCTGTCGGGAGCGCACAGTCATTACCGTCCCATTTGCTTTGTCGATGTGGATAACGATAAAATCGGAAACCGTATTCTCGGCTTGCGGGTATACAGCGAGGAAGAAATTCGCCAAAAGCTGAAGGTGTTACCGGTGCAGGAGATTTTCATTGCACTTTCGCACGTCAGTGCGGCGGAAGCGAGACGGCTTCACGATTTCTATTCGGCATCGGGCTGCAAAATCAAGCTTTACGATTTTCCGATGAATGATATGAACGAATCGGTAAAAAACGCGAAAAAGGTTATCCGTGAAATCCGCATTGAGGATCTTCTTTTCCGCGAAAGCGTGGCGGTGGCCGATGATAAGACGAGGGCCTTTTATGCCGGTCGCACCGTTATGGTGACGGGATGCGGTTCCATTGGTAGCGAGCTTTGCCGACAGATCGCGGCTTGCGATCCCATGCAGCTGATTTTGGTTGATATTTATGAGAATAATGCGTATGACATTCAGCAAGAGCTGATCCGATTGTATGGAACGTCGCTGAATCTTGCCGTTGAAATTGCATCGGTGCGCGATCGCGTACGTATGGAGGCAATTTTTGCCGCTTACCGTCCCGAGATTGTGTTCCATGCCGCTGCGCATAAGCATGTTCCTCTTATGGAGCATAGCTGTTGTGAGGCGATCAAGAATAATGTCTACGGTACGCTGAATACCGTAGAGCTGGCAGAAAAATATCATGTTCATAAGTTTATTCTGATTTCTACCGACAAGGCTGTCAACCCGACCAATGTGATGGGCGCTACCAAGCGTCTTTGCGAAATGATTGTCCAGAGTCGCTATGACAGTAAAACAACCTTTGCTGCCGTGCGGTTTGGTAATGTTCTGGGATCGAACGGCTCGGTGATTCCGCTGTTCCGCTCGCAAATTGCGGCGGGCGGCCCCGTTACGATAACCGATAAGCGGATTATCCGTTATTTCATGACGATTCCCGAGGCTTCGCAGTTGGTTATGCAGACCGGTGCGATGGCGCAGAGCGGCGAGCTCTTTGTGCTGAATATGGGAAATCCGGTCAAGATTCTTGACTTGGCCGAGAACCTGATCCTTCTCTCGGGCTATAA
This sequence comes from Oscillospiraceae bacterium, assembly GCA_015064545.1. Classification (GTDB taxonomy): domain Bacteria; phylum Bacillota; class Clostridia; order Oscillospirales; family CAG-272; genus Colimorpha_A. The sequence continues at coordinate 6,724 of SVSA01000002.1, forward strand.
GCCGTATGAGGAGATCGATATCAAGGAGGTTGGCCTGCGTCCGGGTGAGAAGCTTTATGAGGAGCTTCTGATTCGTAACGAGGAAATGACGAAAACCTCCAATGACCGTATTTTTATTGAGAAGGACAAGCCTCTCAGTCGGGACGAGGTGGCCAAAAAGCTGAAAATTTTGGCAGAGGCCATGGCCGAATCGGCGGATACGCTGTGTCAGGATGCGGTTGTTACCGCGCTCAAGCAGGTAGTCCCCACCTTTATCGATCCCGAAACGGTGAATACCTCGGAGGAGACGCGGCGCGAGCTTCAAAAACAACAGAATGAGTAAACAAACGGAGAACTGCTATTGTGAAAATGGCGGTTTTCTGGTTTTGGGGTATCATCACAATATGACATGGATTTTGTCGGATGTTCCATAGGAGAGTCTCTTACTTTTATGGTACAATACCGGTGTGAGAGCGTATCACAAAACATTTATAGGAGAAATCGTAATGAAACATTATGGGCTTCTGATCATAGCGATATGTCTTGCCCTCGTTTGCGGCGGATGCCATGACGATGCGATTGAAAATGAGACCACAGAGACACCGGCGGTGAGTGATACCGAGCCCGCGATACCGGATCTTCCGGTTTCCTCGTTGGAGTCGTACCGTGTGGTCGTGGCCGAGGGGGCTTCGGATGCTGTCATGGAGGCAGCTCAGGCTCTGCGAAGCGGCTTGGCTTCTCATTTAGGCGTTTCTTCGATTGCGTTTTCGACCGACTATGAGTTCAAGGCCGGTGCGATCGATACCACGCGGATCGATACGGAGATTTTAATCGGTATGACCAACCGCGATGAATCGCAGGCATTAGCCTCGATGTCGCTGGCACGTTTGGATTATGTGATTGACTATTCCTCTACCCGTATTGCCATTCTGGGCGGTTCGGAGGAAGCGCTTCTCAACGCGGTGCACGATTTTCTATCGCGGTATTGCACAGAGAATGATCAGGTCATTCCGGGAGGATGGCAGTACTGCCATCGTCATGATAATGATGCCATAACGGTGGAGAGTGTACCGTTGTCGCAGTTTGTTTTGTCTGTTGGACAGGGTGTCAGCGAGAAGGCCGAAACGACATTGGTGGATACGTTATTCCGCCAATACGGTCTGGATTTGGCAAAGGTATCGGAAATCGATGCCGCCGGAGCGCGTCTTTCGCTGAGGCTTCATGAGACATGGGTACAGCAGTATGGTATTACGATTACGGCGAATACCGTTTGCCTTGAGGCATCGAGCGCACAGGCGCTGGAGGCGGCAGTCGATGCCTTCCTTACGTTGCTGACACAAAAAACGGCGCTGACCGCCGAAGACTCCGTAACCGAAAGCATGTCTGCGGTGCCGCCCTCCTATACCGAGGCTACGGTAGTCGACCGTTTGTTTGTCGAGGGTCTGACGCATAAGGATGCGCTCAGCTATGCGGTTGGCGAGGAAATCCTGTTCCGTTTCCGTGTGACCGACAGCGGAAAAACAACAGCACAGTATGCGTGCCCTCTCTTTACCTATACGGCCAGAGCCGATGATGGCCAGACATGGTCGGGACGTCTTGGCGGCGAGGGCGGCGAGATAACGCTTCGCTTTACCTTGAAGAAGCCCGGGCATATTCAGGTGTTTGTTAAGGCATGTGATGCGAACGGTAACGAAATCCCTTCGATCATCGGACTGAACGGCGGTGCCTGTGCCGGCTTTGAGGAGATTACGACCGTCAAAGAGGAGCCGGATGACTTTTGGGAATTCTGGCAGAAGCAGCTGAAGGAGCTGGAGGATGTGGCGCCGACGCTAATTGCCAAAACCGAGGTAAAAGGAAAGAATCCCTCCTTCTACTGTTACGATATTCGGATTCAAACCAACGATACGCCGGCTTCAGCCTGGCTTACCATTCCGAAAAATGCCGAGCCCGGTATGCTGAAGCTCAAAATGATCTATCAGGGGTATGGACAAAACGACCCGATTCTGGAGTTCAATCCCGGCTACATTACGGTCAGCGTGAACTCGCACAGCGTCGAGAACGGACGCGATAATGCTTATTACAGTCAAGTAGTTCCCAACAATTTTGGCTTTCATCTTTCCGAGTATACCGATCCTTCCCGCGCCTATTTCCGCAATATGCTCCTTCGTGATGTGCAAGCCTTCCGCTTTGCCAAGACACTGCCCGAATGGGACGGAGAGACAGCGGTGATCAGCGGCATCAGCATGGGAGGATTTCAGTCGATCGCTGTGGCGGCGCTTGAGCCGGGATGCACGAATTTGAATACGCATATTACCTGGATGTGTGATGTTGGCGGCAGAACGGATGGACGGATTGCGGGCTGGCTACCGCCATACACCGATGCGCTTCTCTATTTTGATACCGTATATTTTGCGTCGCGTGTTACGGCGAAAACGAATCTGACGGCGGGTCTTGCTGATCCTACCTCAATGCCCTGCGGCATCACCGCGTGCTATCTTGCGATTCGCGGCGAGAAGACGCTCACCTTCCTGCAGAAGGCCACACACAGTACCGCCCTTTCGGTTTTGACGCCGGAGTATACACGAAGTGCTCCGGCGGCAGAATGAATCGTCAGAGAGAAGGAATGCCAAGGAGGATCATGACGTGTCAAACTTATTAAACGACTTGAAGAAGGCTTCAGCAAAACCCGCATGCCCGTTCTATACCGAGGCAAAGCCCCAGGGTCGGCTCTTTGTCGAGGGAACCCCGGATAAGGATGCCCTTAGTTATCAGGTAGGAGAGGAGATGCTCTTTACCTTCCGCCTGACCGACAGCAAGCAGCTGTCCTCGGTATATGCCTGCCCGACCTTTTCCTGGAGCGCGAAGGCCGATGACGGACAAACCTGGTCGGGTGTGGTCTCGGGTGAGGAAGGGGTGGCAGCCCTTCGCTTTACCCTTACAAAACCGGGATATCTCTATGTTTCGGTCAATGCACAGGACGACAAGGGAGCGAATATCGCTTCGGTGACCGGCTTTGTCGGCGGCGCCTGTGTCGGCTTTGAACAGATCCAAGCGGTCAAGGAAAAGCCGGATGACTTTTGTGCCTTCTGGCAGACTCAGCTGGCGGCCCTCAACGGTGTTGCTCCGATACTGATCTCCAAGGTGGAGGTCAAGAGCGATAACGCCGACTTCTATTGCTACGATATCCGTGTGAAGAGTCACGATGCGGCGGCACCGGTTTCGGCAGTTATGACCTATCCGAAGAATGCCGAGCGCGGATCGCTGAAGCTCAAAATGTTCTATCACGGCTATGGCAATTATACACCGATTGTACAGTACAATGACGGATATATCACCGTCAGCGTCAATTCGCACAGCATTGAAAACGGGCGCGAGGATGCTTATTACCAGCAGCTGCAGCAAACTATCCTGAAGAACTTCGGCTTTGCGGATGGCGATTATGTGGATCCTGCCAAGGCTTACTTCCGTGACATGATCCTACGTGATGTCCAAGCCTTCCGCTTTGCCAAAACGCTTCCGGAATGGAACGGCGAGGATGTTCTGATCGCGGGAGGCAGTATGGGAGCCTTCCAGTCGATTGCGGTGGCGGCTCTTGAGCCGGGATGTACGCTGTTGAATCTTGCCATCGTTTGGATGTGCGATGTCGGCGGCCGTACCGAAGGACGTATTGCCGGATGGCTCCCGGCCTATTCGGACAATCTTCTGTATTTTGACAGTACGAGCTTTGCTAAGTATATCACCTGCAAGACAGGCATTACGGCAGGGTTGGCCGATCCGATTGCCGTTCCCTGCGGTATTACCGCGCTGTATCATAACCTTGCTTGTGAAAAAACGATTAGCTTTATTCAGAGTGCGACCCACAATCTGGAGGCGTATGTGGTAAAGACAGTGTATCATCGAAGCTTCGATAAGATATAAAAATAGGTAATATCCAAAAATAAATTAGTATACCACAAAATGTGAAAAAATTCTTGACAGTACCGAAGCGGTTGTGGTATACTGCGAGCAATGTTGCGATCGGGTTCTTGCGATAACTCACGCGGATCCCTGTGTTCCCTCGATATGGCTTTCGAAGATGCGAAAGCGGCACAGCCGGACAACTGGACCGTTGAATCGTTATTTTCGCGTGGGCAAGGCAGTTTGATTGACTGTCGATGAATCCTGGCACATTTTTCCGGATATTGCCGGCTCCCCAAGCCTATGGGAGCGGAATTATTTTGATTAGCGGATATAAGCTTTCCAAAATATTGACAAATAGACAAATAATTCCCAAGGAGATTTACATATGGCACGTTTTACTTTACCTCGCGATCTTTATCATGGCAAGGGTTCTCTTGAAGCGCTGAAGAATCTTAAGGGAACTCGCGCAATGGTTTGCGTTGGCGGCGGCTCTATGAAGCGCTTTGGTTTTCTGGACAAGGTTGTTTCCTACCTGAAGGAAGCAGGCATGGAGGTTGAGCTCTTTGAAGGCATCGAGCCCGATCCTTCGGTTACCACCGTTATGAAGGGCGCTGAGGCGATGCTCGCGTTCCAGCCCGACTGGATCGTTGCCATCGGCGGCGGTTCGCCTATCGACGCGGCAAAGGCCATGTGGATCAAGTACGAGCATCCCGAGATCACCTTCGAGCAGATGTGCGTCGTATTCGGTATTCCCGAGCTTCGTAAGAAGGCTCGCTTCTGCGCCATTCCCTCCACCTCCGGTACGGCTACTGAGGTGACTGCATTCTCTGTGATTACCGACTACGAAAAGGGTATTAAGTATCCTCTTGCCGACTTCGAGATCACTCCCGACGTTGCCATCGTTGATCCTGAGCTTGCAGAAACCATGCCTAAGAAGCTCACCGCTCACACCGGTATGGATGCTATGACTCATGCCATTGAGGCTTATGTTTCCACCGCAAACTGCGAGTTCACCGATCCTCTCGCCATCTTCGCTATCAAGATGATTCAGAACGATCTCGTTGACTCGTACAACGGCGATATGACCAAGCGTGCCTCGATGCACAACGCGCAGTGCCTTGCCGGTATGGCATTCTCCAACGCCCTTCTCGGTATCGTTCACTCGATGGCACATAAGACCGGTGCCGTGTTTGAGGATCTCGGCGCCCATATCATTCACGGTGCCGCTAACGCGATGTACCTTCCCAAGGTTATCGCCTTCAACGCAAAGGATGAGACCGCCAAGAAGCGTTACGGTGTCATTGCTGACTACATGGGTCTGGGCGGTGCCAACGATGACGAGAAGGTTGCAAAGCTCATTGCTTATCTCCGTGGCATGAATGACGCTCTTAACATTCCTCAGTGCATCAAGAACTACGGCGCTGATGCTCTCCCCTGCGAGCAGGGCTTTGTTCCCGAGAGCGTGTTCCTTGAGAGACTTCCTGAGATCGCCAAGAACGCAGTTGGCGATGCTTGCACCGGCTCCAACCCCAGAAAGATTTCTGTCGAGGAAATGGAAAAGCTTCTCAAGTGCTGCTACTACGACACCGAGGTTGATTTCTGATTATAGATTATCCGGATGATTGACGATCGAGAATTGTCGAAATCATCAAAAATGGTATCTCTGACACAACATAATGTAGCCCCTTCCTGTCAGGACAGATCTCATCATTTTCAGGACATAATTTGTCATTGACAGACATTTGGTTTTATGATAAATTATTTGCGGCCTTGTGCCGAAAATATCAATAAATGAAAAGCATAAAAACGGAGGATACCCATGAAAGGCTTTGCCATGATTGCCCCCAACCAGGTCGGTTGGATCGAAAAAGAAAGACCCACCTGCGGACCGTTGGACGCGATTGTCCGTCCCCTTGCAGTTGCCCCCTGCACCTCAGATATTCACACCGTTTACGAAGGCGCACTCGGCGACCGCTTCAATATGATCCTCGGCCATGAGGGTGTTGGTGAAGTGGTTGAGGTTGGTAGCCTCGTCAAGGATTTCAAGCCCGGCGACCGTGTTCTCGTTCCCGCGATTACGCCCGACTGGGGTGCTGTCGAATCGCAGGCAGGCTACTCGGTTCACTCGGGCGGTATGCTGGCCGGTTGGAAGTTCTCCAACTTCAAGGACGGCGTATTCGGTGAATTTTTCCATGTAAACGAAGCCGATGCTAACCTGGCTCTGCTTCCCGAGGGCATGGACCTGGCCTCGGCCGTTATGCTGGCCGACATGATTCCTACCGGCTTCCACGGTGTTGAGCTGGCTGACGTTCAGTTCGGTGATAAGGTTTGCGTCATCGGTATCGGCCCTGTCGGTCTGATGGCCGTAGCCGGCGCTGCCCTGCGCGGTGCTTCGGATCTGTATGCCGTCGGTTCGCGTAAGATCTGTGCCGATGTGGCAAGAGAGTACGGTGCCACCGAGATCATTGACTATCACAACGGTGACATTGCCGAGCAGGTGCTTGCTTTGACCGGCGGTAAGGGTGTTGACAAGGTTGTCATCGCCGGCGGCACCTCGGAGGAAACCTTTGCGCAGGCCGTTAAGATGGTGAAGGCCGGTGGCCGCATCGGTAACGTCAACTACCTCGGTAGCGGCGACGTGATCATTCCCCGTGTGGAATGGGGCTGTGGCATGGGCCACAAGACCATTGCCGGCGGTCTGATGTACGGCGGCCGTCTCCGTATGGAGAAGCTCGCTTCGCTGATCACCTCGGGCCGTCTTGACCCCTCCAAGATGATCACCCATACCTTCCACGGCTTCGAGTACATCGAAGAGGCGCTGATGCTGATGAAGAATAAGCCCCGCGATTTGATCAAGCCGGTTGTTATTCTTTAAGAATAATGTGTTGATATGCAAAAACCGCCTGCCAAAACGGCAGGCGGTTTTTGTTTGTGGGTATAAAAGGTAGAGGGGGGATCATGCTAAGTATTAATGAATATAAATACCGTCGACGACATAGCCTGATACATCGAAGTCCATTCTGTAAGCGATGATGACGGTACTGCCATCATTGCAGTAATACAGATAAGACGATGAAGTGCTGGCGGAAGGATTTGCGATTGGCCCCGGCGCTTGTAAAATATCAAAGACCTCCGACATTGTCATGCCGGGCTTGATTTGATCGAACAGTTGAGGGTCAAAAAAACGCTCGGGATCGGTCAGTTCTCGTCCGGGAAGTGCAAAATATCCGTGGCTGTCTATCGCAAGATACTGCATCTTTGTCGTATTCGTTGTGGTCAGATAAATGTGGGTTATGACAGGGTTCTCGGTTGGCTCGCGCGTAGGGCCGAAGACAATGTTAACCGTGGTTTTCCCAATAAGGCATTTTGAAGAACCAACGTAAGTGTCGACAGTGGATTGAGTGGAGGCATCAAATGCAGGTAGCTTCTGAAGGGTGAAGGAATATTCATGCTTCAGATATGTCTTTGCCTCAGACCAAGACATGCCGTAACGAAGCTTTTCTAAATAGGTTAAGTCGTCCTTCGATTCCGTAATATCCGGGCTGGTTTCGGGCACAACGTAATAGCCTTTGGTGTCGATTTCCAACGGTTCATTGTTGAGCATCACATAGGCTACGAGGGAAAGGGATTCTTTATGGGAGGAGTCGGACGTTATGCCGGGAATATACAGGATTTGAATGGTCAGGATTCGACCGTCAGTCGTGGGGTAAACATAGATGTCAGGTTCGGTTATGACTCCCCGGGAGAAGCTCAGACCCTTTGAACCGAGAAGATCAATAACCTCACCCCAAAGCATGTCGATGGAAATCTGTTCAATAACCGAGGGATCGACAGCCGGTGCCGGCTTCTCGCGCGAAATGGTGCAAGGCTCGTTAATACCTGAATAACCATCGAGTATGACGGTGCTTCCGTCATCACCCCAAAATATCGGCACATAACGACCGCTTAACAAAGAGTATCCGCCACCTCCGAGAATGGTGAGCATTTGTTTCATGGTCATGTTTTCCTCGAGCATCTCGAACAAACGATGATCGACAAACTGAATGGCAAAAGGCTCACTGAGTTGAATGATCGGGGCATCCGGATCGAATGGGGCAGTCGTGACGATGCCATCTTCGTTGGGCGGTGTAACCACCGGGGGTTGTGTCTCTTTGGTGATCAAGTTCTTTTCGCAGACCGTTCCGGCATAGGTTGTGTTCTTGGGGCAGAATATGATGCAATAATGATTTCCGTTATTGCCGTGATACAGCCACCGATTACCATTGTCAAACTCATACCCTTGGCTTCCGATGACCTCGGCGACCTCTTCCTTGGTCATGCCTGTTTTTACTTTGTCAAAATCCTCATTCGTAATGAAGAAAAAGCCCGATTCTTCTGAGGGTGTTGTGGTTTCGGGTACGCCGGTATCGCCCGGTAAGGGTTGCCTCGGCAACAGGGCGGGGGCCACGATCATGGCAAGTAAGAACGTTCCAATCGCAATGGCCATAGCGCCGCCCGAAAAGAGGGAATGAATTTTGTTTTTTCGTTCGCGATAGCGATTGCGACGGGCAAAAAGCTCCTCGCGGATCGCAGAAACCGATTGTTTCATCGAAAATCCTCCTTCGATAGTTCACGTTTCAGAATGGTTTTGGCGCGGTATAACAGATTGTCGATTTGCTTGCGGCTCTTATGTAGGGCGTGTGCCGCCTCCTCATAGGACATCTCTTCAAAATAGATCAGATGTACGGCGGCACGCATATCGCTCGGCAGATCGTTCAGCGCCCGATGCAGCTCACGGGTTTCCTCGCGGCGGAGAAGCTCCTCGTCCGGCGAGGAGGTTTGTGCTGCTCGCTCCGCCTCGCTCAGCTCATCGGGTGCCAAACGGCGGGAACGCTTGAGCGCGTTCAGCGCCTTGTTGCGCCCGATGGCGAAGAGATAGGTTTTGAGCTTGGTTTTGAAGTGATACCGCTTGGGATGAATCAAAAGCTCGAGCAACGTATCCATGGTCAGATCCTCGGCTGTTGATCGATCCTTCACATAGCGGCAAAGAAAAAAGGTCAATGAGTCGTAATAGGCGGCAATTACGCCGTCAAAGGCTGTTTCGTCACCGTCAAGATAACGGCGATAGCTGTCTTCCCCCGGTCCCATATCGGCTCCTTTCGCAGATGTCAGAAGAATTCTTCACCTATCATACAACTGAGAAGGCAAAAATCCTTACGGTTTCAAAAAAATTATAGCAGATTTCCCGCGCGTTGGCAATGCCTTTGCCTTGACAGCAATGTTTTTTTGTGTTAAGATAGTGACATTATCAAAAAGGAAGCGCTGGGTTATGATCGATACCGTTCTTTTTGATCTGGACGGCACGCTGTTGCCGCTCGATCAGGATGCTTTTGTGAAAACATATTTCTCTTGCTTGACCGAATTTATGGCACCGGTGTGCCACCCGCCGCTTTTTATGAAGGCCATGATGGCGGGTGTGGAGGCGATGTTGCGCAATAACGGCGAGGTGACCAACGAAACGGTGTTCTGGCGCACCTTTACGGCGGTGTATGGACAGGACATCACGCCGTATATGCCGCTGTTTGACGCGTTTTACCGCGGTAAGTTTCTCGAAGCCAAGTCGGTTTGCGGCTTTAATCCTGCCGCCGCCGAAACGGTACGGGCGCTGAAGGCTAAGGGATATCGCGTGCATCTGGCTACCAATCCGGTCTTTCCTGCGGTTGCCACCGAGCAGCGGATTCAGTGGGCGGGTATGCATCCCGAGGAGTTCTTCCTCTATACCACCTACGAAAATTCGCATTTCAGCAAGCCCCATCCGGGCTACTATCTGGAAATTGCCGAGACGCTGGCGGTGTCGCCCGAGCGGTGCTTGATGGTCGGTAATGATGTGGATGACGATATGGTGGCCGAAACCGTCGGCATGAAGGTTTTTCTTCTGAGCGATTGCCTTCTTAACCGTCAGCATAAGCCGATCGATCGCTACCCGCAGGGAAGCTTTGACGAGCTGATGGCATACCTTGCGGCCGATCGGTGCCGAGGAGCATAAAATGTTGTTACTTTTTTTCGGTCCTGCGGGAACTTTTTCCGCAGGACCTCGTCATATCGGTAAATCCCATTCCAAGGAGTACTTGCTATGACCGGAAAAGAACGCTGTCGCATTTTAAAGGATATCCGTAAACAGATTGCGAAAGAAAACGAGATTGCCGATATCACGGCAGAATGTACGCACAAGGGCGATTGTCTCGGTACCTGTCCCCGTTGTGAAAGCGAGGTGCGCTATTTGGAGCGTGAGCTGGAGAAGCGTCGCTTACTTGGTAAAACCGTAACGGTAGCCGGTCTTGCGATTGCTGTGACCGCGGTATCGAGCGGCTGTGTCAAAAGCGGTATCACCGAAACGCAGGGCGATATGATTGGCCCCGGGAATTCGCCGTCTTTCACGGATACGACTGCGCCGCTTTCGAGTGAGGTCGCGGAGCTCGGCGAGATTTTGATGGGCGATATTGCCTATCTGCCGCCGCCTACGATCGAAGAGCTCAAAACCGTGCTTGCCGATCGGTTGAACGAGTCGCTTCTTCACTGTTATCGCGACGATATCCGCACGGCCTATCGGAACGAGGTGATCGCATGGCATGAAGATTACGATGTCTATCGCTGGAACGATGAGGGGGACACTTTGGTGATTGCGTACGATGATGATGGCTTTTGTGTCTCGGCCGGGCTTGCCGTTGCAGAAGCGGACGATTCTGCGGTTACCTCGTGAAGACGCTGTCGGCTCCGTTTATCGGGATTATTCGTCATCGGATGGGTCTTGATGGAAAGGGCATTGTGACCTTGGCCGGCTTTTACGGCTGTCCTCTTCGCTGTCGCTATTGCCTGAATCCGCAGGCCTTTTCCGAAACAACCAAGCCGAGAGTATTAACCGTTGAGGCCTTTCACGATATGGTCAAGGTCGACAGGCTGTACCATCTGGCGACGGGAGGCGGTGTGACCTTCGGCGGCGGAGAGCCGCTTTTATATGCCAAGTTCATACGCGCGTATCGGCAGCTGTGCGGACCGGAAATACGCCTTTGTCTTGAAACCTCGCTACACGCCTCGTGGGAGGCCGTAGCGATGGTTGCCGATACGGTGGATCATTTTTATATTGACATCAAGGACTGCGACCCCGCCGTCTATCTTGCCTATACCGGTCGGGATAATGCACCGGTGTTGAATAATCTGAGACGTCTTGCCGAAACCATAGCGACCGATCGCGTAACCGTGCGCTTACCCTTAATTCCCGGCTTTCATGACGAAGCCAAGCGATGCGCGAGTGAGCAGATGCTTCGCGCGATGGGATATCAGCAGTTTGACCGCTTTGTCTATCGGGTACCCTCGGAGTAAAAGACGAAGAAAACGAAAAGAGAGCCGACGAAGCATCGGCTCTCTTTGCTATCACGGAAGAAATTGGAAAAAAGGAAAAACGCGGTTACTGCTCGGGTTCGGGTGTTGGTTCCCGATAATCCAAGAGTGTAAGCGGATCAATCGGCTTACCGTTTAGCTCCAGTTCAAAATGCAGGTGCGGCTCCTCCGCAATTTCAACAATTGCGCTTTCACCGATCGAGCCGATGGCCTGTCCCGCATAGACGGTAGCGCCTTCGCGAATGCCGTCGGCCGGTTCCTCGGCCAGGTTGTAATACCGTGAGACAAGGCCGTCGCCGTGGTCGATGGTGATCGAATATCCCATGAAGGGATCTTTTCCGATCAGCGTTACCGTCCCGTAAGCGCAAGCCAGAACATCATCCCCCATGTTTCCGGAGAGGTCGACTCCGTAATGGACACGGTAATCGTTCATCGTTACCGAGAAAACCGCGTTTACCAGATCATGACGCTTGGTAACAGTGCCGTTCAGCGGCATCATCACCTTTAAGGTTGTCCAGTCCTTGGCGGGCGGGGTGTCGGTAGGCTTGGCATCCTCGGTGTCGGAGGGATCCGAGGGGGTGACATCGACCGGCTTGTTGGTTTCGGCATCGGAGGGCTTGTTCTCGGTGTCGGAGGGCTTGGGGGACGGCTTGTCGGTGTTTTGCGGAAGCTTGGTGTCGGGGGTGTCGGTCAGGACAGGGGGTGTTGCGGCTTCGCGGGAGCCGCCAAAAAAGGTGTACATCGTCACGCACAGGATGGTAACTGCCATCAGTGTGAGAGCAATGTAAACAATCCGTCCGATCAGGGTTCGTTTCTGACTGTAATTCATACGGAGAATCTTCCTTTCAGCATGAAATGATTTGGCTTTCGAGAATATTCTTGCCGTGAATTCCTCTTTTATTCATGCAATGAAAAAAGAGCTGTCAGGGAATGAAAAAGAATGGAAAACAGAACACGCGACATCCTGTTTTTCCGATGTCGCGTGTTGCATAATCAGTTCATGGTTTCCGAGAGCTGTTTGCCCCCGAGAAGGTGGAAATGGAGATGCGGAACCGATTGGCAGGCATCGGGACCGCAGTTGGAAACGAGGCGATAGCCGTTGACAAGTCCGGCCTCTTTGGCAATCGAAGGGATGCATTCAAAAAGGTGCGTGACAACGGCGCTGTTTTCGGGGGTAATACCGTCAAGAGAGGGAATGTGAATTTTCGGAATGACCAGCACATGAACGGGCGCTTGGGGATTGATATCACGGAAGGCCAAGATCGTCTCATCCTCATAAACCTTGTTTGAAGGAATCTCTCCTGCGGCGATTTTGCAAAACAAACACATAATTTTTGGTTCCTTTCACGTTTTTTTCATTTCGCTTGCCGTAAAAATATTGACAAACGCTTGTAAGTGCGATATAATGGAAATACTAACTGTATTATAACAAAACGGAGGACTTCTGTCAATGGTAGTAACGAAAGATACAATTATCGGTGACATTCTCGATCATGATGCCGGTACGGCTCAGTTCTTCTTCGAGATCGGAATGCACTGTCTTGGTTGCCCCGCTTCGAGAGGGGAAAGCATTGAAGCCGCCTGCATGGTTCACGGTACCGATGCCGACGCACTCGTGACCAAGATCAACGACTATCTGAGCACGAAATGAACGAAGGGCTGCGACCGTCGGGGATTGCCGTCGGCGCAGCTCTTGTTTTTTCTATGAAACAGAAGAGGATATCACTCGGACGGCGCCTGGGTGCCATCGCCGCCGAGGTCAGAGAGGGCGTTGTTCTTTATGATGTCGGCACCGATCATGCTTATCTGCCGGTGTTCTTACTTGGTATCGGGCGGATTTCTTGCGCGGTTGCCTCGGATGTTGTGCCGGGGCCGCTGGCACGTGCCGCCGAAACCGTCAAGCGTGCCGGTATGACGGAGCAGATCACCCTGCATTTGGCCGACGGCTTACAGGGTATCGCTCTTACCCGCCCCTGCGATATCACAATGGCCGGTATGGGCGGTGAGCTGATTGCCTCGATTCTTGAGGCGGCGCCTCAGGTTCGGGCAGAAGGAGTACGCTTGATTCTTCAGCCGATGACAAAGCCCGAGAACCTTCGCCGCTATCTTGCCGCTCACGGCTTTGCCGTTGAACGGGAGAAGGTGGTTGAGGAGGGAAAACTCTATGAAATCATGGTTTGTCACTATGATGGCATCCCCTATCCCTTGAGCGAGGAGGAGGCACTTCTCGGCCGTTATTGCATGCGTTGCGAGGACGATGCTTTTGTCGCCTTGCTGTCGCGAAAGAGGGAAGTGCTGCGTCGCAAGGCAGATGGACAGCGGCAGGGGGGAGAAACCGATCCCGCCTTGCTTGCTCTGCTTGAGACACTTGACACGCTTGCCGCACGGCTCCTATCATCCGAAGCGAAAGGAAAAATTCTATGAGAGTAGCTGAACTGTATACCCGTTTATCGGCTGAGATTCCGGATCACTTATCCTGTGATTGGGATAATGACGGCTTGATGTGCTGTCCCGATTATGGAGCCGAGGTCAAGCGTGTTTTGCTGACGCTTGATGTAACCGATGACGCGGTTGACTATGCTGTTGCGGGCGGTTACGATACGATTGTGTCGCATCACCCGATGATTTTTCGCAAGCTGAAAGGAATTACCGAGCCAAAACATATCAAGCTGATTCTGAACGGCATTGCTGTCATGTCCTTTCATACTCGTTTGGATCTTGTGGAGGGAGGCGTCAACGATGTGCTCGCGGCACGCTTTGCGCTGCGAGATACGGCGCGCTTTACCGCTGAGGGGATTGGTGTGATCGGAACGCTTCCCGGTCCGCTGGCACCATCCGTGTTTGCCGAGCAGATCAAAAAGACGCTGGGTGTCCCGATGATGGAGACCATTATGACCGATACGCCGTGTCACCGTGTGGCGGTGGTCGGCGGCGACGGTAAGGATTTTGTGCCGGAGGTGCTTGCCTCGGGCGCGGATACGTATCTTGTCGGTGCTTTGAACTATAATACCTTATCCGATCTTCTCGGACGAGGGGTGAATGTCTTTGTGGCAGGACATTATTACACCGAGCAACCGGTACTGGCCGCCTTGGCTGATCGTGTATGCCGCTTGGACAGTACGATTGTCTGCACGGTTTTTGAATGTAATCGAATCCGAATACTTTAAGGAGAAAAAACAATGAGAAAAACAAAAATTATCTGTACCCTCGGTCCTGCCAGCAGTAGCGAGGAGATCATTCGCGAGCTGATTCTGACCGGTATGGATGTGGCACGCATCAATTTTTCGCACGGCGAATACCATGAGCATAAGGCTAAGGTCGATATTGTTAAAAAGGTTCGCGCAGAGCTCGGCGTACATACGGCATTGCTTTTGGATACCAAGGGCCCTGAAATCCGACTGAAAAAGTTTGCAGAGGGTAAGGTGACGCTCAAAACCGGAAACAGCTTTACCTTATATATGGACGAGCGAACGGGGGATGAGAACGGTGTTTCGATCACCTACGCCGGCCTGTGGCGCGACGTTTCGGTCGGCGGACGTATTTTGGTGGATGACGGTCTGATTGAGCTGGTGGTGGAATCGGTTTGCGAAAAGGCCATTACCTGCCGTGTCAAGAATGGGGGCGCTCTCTCCGACCGCAAGGGCATCAATGTGCCCGGTGTCCGTCTTTCCATTCCGTTTTTGAGTGAGCGTGATAAGCAGGATATTGCATTCGGCGTGGAGCAGGGCTTTGATTTTATTGCCGCTTCCTTCACGCAGAGTGCCGAGGATATCCGCTCGATTCGCGGCGAGCTGGATCGCCATGGGTGTCGCACCATTCGCATTATTGCCAAGATTGAAAATGCGGCAGGTGTTGAGAATATCGACGAGATTCTGAATGAGGCAGACGGCATCATGATCGCTCGCGGCGATCTGGGCGCCGAGGTGCCGATGGAGAATATCCCGATTCTGCAAAAGCAGTTGATTTCGAAATGCTATAATGCCGGTAAGCAGGTTATTACGGCGACGCAAATGCTCGAAAGCATGACCAAGAATCCTCGTCCTACCCGTGCCGAAATTACCGACGTTGCGAATGCGATTTATGACGGTACCAGTGCCACGATGCTGTCAGGAGAAACGGCAATGGGTAAATACCCGATCGAAGCGGTTCGCCGTATGGCAACGATTGCTTTGCGTACCGAAGGGGACATTGATTATAAGAAGCGTTTCTTTGAGAGTCGCTACGGTGGCTTTACCAACGTGACCGATGCCATTTCGCATGCGACCTGTACGACTGCTCACGATTTGGGCGCTAAGGCGATTATTACGGTGACGACCTCAGGCTTTACGGCGCGTCTTCTCAGCCGCTTCCGTCCGCAAACCGATATTATCGGTTGCTCGCCCTCGCCGGAGGCTTGCCGCCACATGAATCTTTCCTGGGGTGTTATCCCGCTTTTGGTGGATAAGGTTGCCGAAAGCTCGGAGGAGCTTTTGGATATGGCGGTGGATGAGGTCTTTGAGGCAGGACATGTTGCTTATGGTGATCTTGTTGTGATTACAGCCGGATTGCCGCTTGGGGTTTCGGGTACAACCAATATGCTGAAGGTTCAGATGGTGGGTGATGTGCTGTTGGCCGGTCACGGTGTCGGCGATCTTTCTGTCTGCGGTCAGCTGTGTGTTTGTGACTGTGACGAAGCCGCCCTGAAGTGTTTCCGCAGCGGCGATATTTTGGTGGTTCCCTCGGCCTCGGATAAGATTATCAGCGTGCTTCGCCATGCCTCGGCTATTATTTGTGAGCGCGGCGGCGACGATTCGTATGCGGCTATCGTAGGAAAAACACTCAATATTCCCGTGATTGTCGGAGCCGAAAATGCAACCAAGATTCTCAAATCGGGAATCACGGTTACCGTGGATGGCAAGCGCGGTATGGTGTATTGTAACGAAAAGCATCCGGACGATTGCGGATGCTGATAGACAAGGGGGCAGAATGCCCCTTTGTCATTCTCTTGAAAGGAGCCTCTCATGGAGCCTTCGCACATTACCGGAACGGCCGGAGAAGCCGCAGCCTGTGACTATTTGATACAGAACGGATATACGGTGCTTTGCCGAAATTTCCGTGCGGCACACGATGAGATCGACATCATTGCCGAAAGCGAGACATATATTGTATTCGTTGAGGTCAAAACCCGAACGGCCAAAACGAAAAGCGCCTACGGTCGTCCGGCATCTGCTGTGACAGCCAAGAAACGGGCGTGCTTGGCGCGTGCGGCACAGGCCTATATCCGAACGCGGCGCACCGACAAATTCTATCGCTTTGATGTCATCGAGGTGCTTCTCTGTCATAAGCCGGTAACAGGAGAGGGCTATTATGAAATCAATCATATGAAGGGTGTGTTCGGCGCCGGCGGAAAAATCTGGATTTGAGAGGCGTTTTTATGAAGCTTTTTGATTTGCATTGCGATACCCTGACCGAGATCCGACGAAAAAAAGAACGGCTTTCCAACAACAGCGGCCAGGTAGCCTTGGACCGTGCGCTTGCGGCGTTTGAGACATATACGCAGGTGATGGCGATCTGGAGCGAGAACGAGCTTGACGGCGAGGAAAACTACCGTCGCTTCGACGAAACGCTCCGCTATGCGCTTCCGATGCTGACGGCAGAGCGCTTTCATCCGATTCTGGCAGTCGAGGGCGGAAAGCTGCTCGGCGAGGATCTGACGAGGCTCGATCATCTGGCGTCTTGTGGGGTGAAAGTGTTAACGCTTGTCTGGAAGGATACCTGTGCCATCGGGGGTGCTTACAATACCCGGGAGGGTTTGACCGCATTTGGCCGGCAAGTGGTGGAGCGTTGCTTTTCGCTTGGTATCGTGCCCGATCTTTCCCATGCCTCCGATCAGATGTTTTGGCAGACCGCAGCGATTGCGGAACGGTATGGAAAGCCCATTCTTGTCAGTCACTCCTGCGCGCGTTTCCTGCATTCACACCCGCGGAATCTGACCGATGAGATGGCTAAGCGCGTGGCTGAATTGGGCGGTGTGATCGGGGTGAACCTGGTGCCTGATCATCTCGGATCGTCTTCGCTTGAGGCTGTTTGTGCGCATCTTTCTCATCTTGCTTCGGTTGCTGGAGAGGGAGCGGTGTGCCTCGGTTGCGATCTCGATGGGACAACCGCACTGCCGGAGGGGATTCGCGGCATCGAAGATCTTCCGAAACTGTGGACGATCCTAAGTCATAATTCCTACCCCGACGGCTTTGCCGAAAAGGTTTTTTATTCAAATGCACAAACTTTTGCAAAAGCACATCTTTTTTGATGACAAGCGCAAAAAAATCGCTATAATAATAAGTAAGATACTATTCCAAGCAAAGGATTGTTCAAATTATGAAGTATATCAGTACCAGAGGAGCCTCCGAGCCTTGCACCTCGGCAGAAGCGATCAAGAAGGGGCTTGCCGCGGATGGCGGTCTCTATTTTCCCGATGAAATGCCGCTTTTGTCCGCCGAGGAGCTGACGGCGCTTTGTGAGGCAGACTATGCCGTACGTGCCGCTACGATTATGCATAAGTTCTTAGCGGATGCCTATTCCTACGAGGAGCTTTTAGACGAGTGCCGTGAGGCCTATCGCGAGGAGAGCTTCCCCGGCGGACCCGCCCCCATTGCTTCGCTTGGCGATACGCTGCGTGTACTTGAGCTGTGGCACGGTCCGACGGCGGCCTTTAAGGATATGGCGTTGCAGATTATGCCCCGCTTGTTCGTTCGTGCGGTTAAAAAGACGGGCGATTCGCGCCGTGCGCTTATTTTGGTGGCTACCTCCGGTGATACCGGAAAAGCGGCGCTTGAGGGCTATCGCGATGTCGAGGGCGTTGGTATTTCGGTCTTCTATCCGGTCAACGGCGTCAGCCGTGTGCAGAAGCTGCAGATGGCAACCCAAGAGGGAAGGAATGTTGAGGTTCACTCGGTTATCGGCAACTTCGATGATGCCCAAAACGGTGTCAAGAAGATCTTCTCGGATCCCGAAACGGCCGAAAAGCTGAACGAGCGCGGAATCTTCCTCTCGTCGGCGAATTCGATCAACTGGGGTCGCTTGGTGCCGCAGGTGGTGTATTATGTGTCGGCCTACTGTGATCTTGTGAAGTGCGGCGACATTGCTATGGGTGAGGAGATCAATGTTACCGTCCCGACCGGAAACTTCGGTAACATTCTTGCGGCCTATATTGCCAAGAATATGGGCTTGCCGATTCATAGTTTTGTCTGTGCGTCCAATCGGAACAATGTCCTCACCGATTTCTTTGAAACGGGTGTGTATGATCGCAACCGTGCTTTCCATACCACAACCTCCCCGTCGATGGATATTCTCATTTCCAGCAATTTGGAGCGTCTGTTGTTCTTGACGTGCGGTGAGACCGAGACGGCCTCGTATATGGAGGCCCTGAAAACAACCGGGCGCTATACTGTCACCGATCGCGTGAAGCGAATCCTGGATCGCGAGTTTGTTGGCGGATCCTGCGACGAGGACGGAACGGCTGAGGAAATTCGCAAAATTCATCAAACCTATGGCTATCTCTGCGATACCCATACCGCAGTCGGTCTTGCTTGTGCTGAGCGGTATATGGCAACTGTGGACGGAAAACGCAAAATGCTGGCGGTTTCGACGGCATCACCCTATAAGTTCTCTCCGGCGGTGCTGAAGGCGCTGACCGGTGAGGTTCCTGTCAATGAGCTGGATGCGATGGCGCGTCTGACCGAGCTGACCGGTGTGATGGTCCCCGCGCCGCTTGCCGGTATTGCCGCGAAGGCCATCCGCTTTGATCCCGATGACGCGATCAAAGCAGACGGCATGTCCGAGACGGTGTTGGCTTACGATCGTTTCTGATCAAAGCCCCTGTCCGCGCGGCTTGAATGAAGCACAAACCGTGTCCGTGCACGAGGTGGCATAGCTGGGGCCGACCGCAATTTTGTCGGCGGTGCAGTAATTGTCACCGTCGTGATGCACGCAATTGCGAACATCGCACACGATGCCCTTGATGTGATGCGGCGGACGCGGACGGTTTTCTCTTACATCCTCGTAATTGTCAAAAAGTCCCATGAATGTTTCCTTCCTTTTCCTAACGGTATGGCAATCGAGCGTAGAGCTCTCTGCTTGTGCCGACAGTATGGACGAAAGAAGGTGCGATTATACGGTATTACCGACGAAAGGAGTTTTCCGATGGCACTGTACACCATAGCAGATACCCATCTTTCAGGGGCGGTTCCCAAGCCCATGGATGTCTTCGGAAAACGTTGGATCGATTATGTCGATAAGTTGAAGCGCGGCTGGGAAGCGGTGGTGACACCGGAGGATACCGTGATTTTGCCGGGGGATCTTTCGTGGGGGCTGAATTTGGCCGAAACCGAGGTCGATTTGCGCTTCATCGATGCTTTGCCGGGCAAAAAAATTATCGGCAAAGGCAATCACGATCTGTGGTGGCAATCCGAAAAAAAGCTTAGCGACTTTTTTGAGGCACAAGGGATTACCACGATTTCACTGCTTCACAACAATGCGCATTTGGTCGAGGATATGATTCTTTGCGGATCGCGCGGTTGGTTTTATGATCCGAAGCAATCGCCCGAGGGTGCCGATCCCGTCAAGATTGCGGCAAGAGAAGTGATTCGCACCGAGCTTAGTCTTAAGGCGGGGCTTGCTCTCGATGAAGGGCAGGGCAGAGAGATTCTTCTCTTCTTCCATTTTCCGCCGGTTTATCGCGATTTTGTTTCTCGCGATCTGATCGATCTGATGAAGCGGTATGGCGTCAAGCGTTGCTTTTACGGACATTTGCATAATGCCTATGATATCCCGGCGCGCTTTTTCTTTGAGGATATTGAGATGACGATTGTTTCCGCCGATTATTTGCATTTTGTGCCTCTTCGGATTCGGTAAAAAAATGATGAATTTTTCGTTTTTTACTTGACATTATCGCAGAATTTGGTACAATGATAAGGTATGCATATTATTTTACTTCAATATAGAGGAGAAAAGACATGAGTTTAAAGAATAAGACGAAGCCGACCGGCAATCAGGTCGAGCTTGAAATCGCCATTGATAAGGAAAGCTTTGACAAGGCAACCCAGGCGGCCTACCGCAAGAATGTTGCCAAGATGAATGTTCCCGGCTTCCGCAAGGGCAAGGCTCCCCGTGCGGTCGTTGAGAAAATGTACGGCAAAGCTGTTTTCTATGATGACGCAATCAATGCGCTTCTGCCCGACGCTTACGAGGAAGCGCTGAAGGAATCGGGTGAAACGCCGGTAGGTCAGCCTACCTTCGACATTGTGTCGATCGATGAGGAAGGCGTTGTGCTGAAGGCAGTCTTCCCGGTTAAGCCCGAGGTAACGGTCAAGTCCTACAAGGGCTATGCGGTAGATCGCACGGTGGCTCCGACGACCGATGCCGAAGTGGATGCCGAAATTGCACAGGTTCGTGCCCGTAATTCGCGTACGCTGGATATTACCGACCGTCCCGCTGCAAACGGCGATATTTGCGTGATTGATTATGAGGGCTCGATTGACGGTGTTCCGTTTGAGGGCGGCAAGGGCGAAAAGCACAATCTGACGCTTGGCTCCGGTCAGTTTATCCCCGGATTCGAGGATCAGATTGTCGGTCATAATCCCGGCGATGCCTTTGACGTTGTTGTTACTTTCCCTGCCGACTATCATGCTGCCGATCTGGCCGGTAAGGAAGCGGTATTCAAGACCGTTCTGCACGAGATTAAATTCAATGAGCTTCCCGAGCTGGACGATGATTTTGCGAAGGATGTTTCGGAATTCGATACCTTTGCTGAATATAAGGCCGATGTTACGGCAAAAATCTCCGAGAGACATGCCAAGGCCGCCGATGCCGAGGTTGATGAAAAACTCATCGATGCTTTGATCGAGAATCTCGAAGCCGATATTCCCGAAGCTATGTTTGAAACCGAAACCGAGAACCAGGTTCGTGACTACGATAACCGTTTGAGAATGCAGGGACTCGATCTTGCTACCTATCTGAAGTATACCGGAATGAATCTTGACGGTGTTCGCGCACAGCTTCGTCCGCGCGCTGAGCGTCAGGTTAAGACCCGTCTTGCTCTCGAAAAGATTGCCGAGCTGGAAGCCATTACCGTTTCTGCCGAGGAAATCGAGGACGAGATGAAGAAGATCGCCGAAGCCTATCGCGTTGATCTGGAGCAGGTCAAGGCTTCGATCACCCCCGATATGATCGAGGGCGACATCAAGGTTGGCAAGGCTGTTGAGCTGGTTCGCGCCGCTGCCGTGATTACCGATAAGGCTCCTGAGGAGACCGACGCCGAATAATTCGGAGGACAGCATGGAACTCAAGGGAAAAAAGATCAATTTTCTCGGCGACAGTATTACCGAGGGTGTCGGTACCTCTTGCCAAGAAAATATTTACCATCAGGTAATGAAGCGTGAATACGGTCTCGCTGAGGCTCGCAATTACGGAATCAGCGGCACTCGCTTTGCCAGACAGCCGGTTGTGACAGAGGATCGCTTTGACCGTGATTTTTGTATGCGCGTTCCCGAAATGGATCCCGATGCCGACGTGGTGGTGGTTTTTGGCGGCACGAACGATTTCGGTCATGGCGCTGCGCCGATCGGCGGGCCGGATGATCGCAATCCCGATACCTTTTACGGTGCCTGCCACTATCTTTTCCGTGCCTTGATGGAGCGCTATCCCGAAGCGGTTATTGTGATTTGCACGCCGCTTCACCGCTTGAGCGAAGACAGCACGCACGGGGATGTCAAAACCAATCATCCCGGTAACCTGAAGCGGTATGTGGATATCATCCGCGAGGTGGCTGAGCTTTATTCACTCCCTGTTGTCGATTTTTTTGCTCGGGCCGGTATTCAGCCCAAGATCGAGGAGCACCGTGTTCGCTATATGCCCGACGGTCTCCATCCGAACGATGCCGGACACCGCAAGCTTGCGGAGCGGATCGGCAATTTCCTACTCGCCTATTAAACCGTGCGCGGAAACGGTGCGGCTGACGTGCCGTAGCGTTTCCGCGTCTCTTTCTCTCATTCTATTTGCCAAAGGAGGGCTAACCATGCCGCTTGTACCAACCGTAATTGAACAGACCGGTCGCGGAGAACGCGCTTACGACATTTATTCCCGTCTTCTGAATGACCGTATTGTCTTTTTGGCCGACGAAATTAACGATGTGACGGCGCAGCTTGTTGTTGCTCAGCTGTTGTTCTTGGAAGCACAGGATCCCGATAAGGATATCTGCTTGTATATCAACAGTCCCGGCGGATCGGTGTCGGCCGGCCTCGCGATTTATGATACGATGAACTTCATTAAGTGCGATGTTTCGACCATTTGTGTCGGTATGGCCGCCTCGATGGGCGCCTTTCTGCTGTCGGCAGGCGCGAAGGGAAAGCGTTTGGCCTTGCCGAACAGTGAGATTATGATTCACCAGCCGCTTGGCGGCGCACGCGGTCAGGCCTCGGATATTAAGATTCATGCCGAGCATATTCTGAAAATGCGCGATACACTCAATCGCATTTTGGCGGAAAACACCGGCAAGCCTCTGGAGACGATTGAGCGCGATACCGATCGTGATAACTTCCTTTCGGCACAAGAGGCACTGGAATACGGTCTGATCGACCGCGTCATTACCAAGAGAGATTAAAACAGGTAGTAAAAGGATATTATGGCAAATACGACCGATCATAACAACAGACATCTTTACTGTGATTTTTGCGGTCGCGAGGAGAACAAGGTTTCCTATCTGATTCCTTCGCCGACCGGACTTTATATCTGCGATAAATGCCTTGAGGGATGCAACCGTCTTGTTGCCGAGCATTTCGGACGTAAGCCGGGAGCAAAAAATATCGGCGATCTGTCGCTTTCCACGCTTCCGAAGCCCTCGGAGCTGAAGGCTGTGCTTGACGAATATGTTGTCGGGCAGGAGGATGCCAAGAAAACACTGTCCGTGGCGGTTTACAATCACTATAAGCGCATTCTGCAAACGAAGGATGACGAGGATGGTGTCGAAATTCAGAAGAGCAACGTGCTTTTGATCGGCCCGACCGGTGTGGGTAAGACCTTTTTGGCACAAACGTTGGCAAAAACACTGCGCGTTCCCTTTGCCATCGCCGATGCAACGACGCTGACCGAGGCGGGTTATGTGGGCGAGGATGTGGAGAATATTCTTCTTCGCTTGATTCAGGCGGCTGACTTTGATGTCGAGCTGGCCGAGCATGGCATCATTTATATTGATGAAATCGATAAGATTTCGCGCAAGAGCGAAAACCGTTCGATTACGCGCGATGTTTCGGGCGAAGGTGTTCAGCAGGCGTTACTGAAAATTCTTGAGGGTACGGTGTCGAATGTGCCTCCGCAGGGCGGCCGCAAGCACCCCAATCAGGAGTTCATTCAGATCAATACCGAGAACATTCTCTTTATCTGCGGCGGCGCCTTTGATAAGCTGGACGAAATTATCGGGAAGCGACTCAACAAGGATAAACAGGCGATCGGTTTTAATTCCTCCCTTCTGGATCGGAAAAAGAGCGATACCGCGTTGTTCCGCGATGTGACACCGCACGACATTGTCAAATATGGCTTGATTCCGGAGCTGGTTGGCCGAATTCCCGTGATCGTCGGTTTACAGGACCTGGACCGCGAGGCACTGGTCAGCATTTTGAAAAAGCCGAAAAATGCCATTACCAAGCAGTATCAAAAGCTGTTCGGTATGGATGGCGTTACGCTTCGCTTTACCGACGGCGCACTCGAAAAGATTGCCGATCGTGCGATTGAGCTCAAAACCGGTGCGCGCGGTCTTCGTTCGATTGTCGAGGCGATTCTGCTTGATGTTATGTATCAGATTCCGACACGTGAGGATGTGGCGGAGGTTATCATTACCGCCAATACGGTAGAAAAGGGATCGGCACCGCGATTGGTGTTAAAACCGACGGAATAAGTGAAAAACAGAGAAATCTTTGAGGTTTCTCTGTTTTTTCTTTTCTTTTTTTGAAAAAGTTATATACAAAATCGGTTTTCTGTGTTATAATTACCATTGGATTCTTATCGAAAGTGGGCGGCAATAGCCCGAAAGAAGAAAAAATGGAAAAACGATTGAATAGAAAACCCACCCACCGTCAGGACAAGCCCGAACGCACACCCGCCTCTGCTTCGTATGTCATTGGTCGGAATGCGGTTTCGGAATTGCTCAAAAGCGGACGCGACATTGATAAAATCTATATAAAAAAAGGGGAACGCACCGGATCGATTACCGTGATCGCGGCAGAGGCCATCAAACGCTCGATTCCGCTGGTTGAGGTCGAGGGGCCGAAGCTGGACACCATGTCAGGCGGACAGCCGCATCAAGGGGTGATCGCTTCGGCGGCAATCAAGGAATATGCCACGGTTGATGATATGCTGCGCTTGGCCGAGGCACGCGGAGAAAAGCCGCTTCTGATTGTGGCAGACGGCATTGAGGATCCCCAGAATCTCGGAGCCTTGCTTCGTGTTGCCGAATGTGCCGGTGCTCACGGGGTCATTATTCCCAAACGCCGTGCGGTCGGCTTGACCGAGGCGGTAGGACGTGCCTCGGCGGGAGCTGTTGAGTATGTGCCGGTTGCCAAGGTAACGAATTTGGCGCAGACGGTGGATGAGCTGAAGGATAAGGGACTGTGGATTTTTGCGGCGGAGGCCGGTGGGGAATCCTATTATGAAACCGATTTGACCTGTGCGGCGGCCATTATCCTCGGAAGCGAAGGCTTCGGCGTTTCGCGCTTGCTCAAGGATAAGAGCGATTATCGGATTTCTATTCCGATGTACGGCAGCATCAATTCTCTGAACGTTTCTACGGCAGGTGCCGTAATTCTCTGCGAGGCGGCGAAGCAGCGCCGCGCCCGACAAGAATAAGGAAGGCGGTTGAGCATGGAAAACAAACGTGATGATATTTCGGCAAGCGAGCTGCTTGCCAAACTCAAGGCCAATATGGCAGTCGAAGAGGAGGCAAAGTCAGAGCAGCCTCCCACAATGAAAGGGAAAAAATACCATTTCCGTCGTTCGGGTAAAACCTCCTCGCCGATTACCGAAGAAGAGATTCAGCGTGAGATGCCCGAAACGGGCGACGATCGCTTGTTTGTCAGCCCCGTGCCGCGCTCGGATATTGCCGATCTGGATTTTGATGAGCTGATGCGAAAATATTTGCCGGAGGATTATGAAAAGCTTTCGGCAAAGAAGACCGTATCGGTGACTTCCGAGGAAGAGGACGAGGATGAGCTCGTGCGCACGCTGACCAATCTCGATGCGGTGACCGAGGAAATTCACGATAGCGAAACCGCTTCGCTTGAGGATGAAGGCGTCGATAACAGTCATGCCTCTACGCAACCGGTGTTAACGGCACCGGATTCGGAGTTGTTTGATCGTTTGAGCGCCGGCGGTAAGGTTTGCGATGTGCCGGGTGACGATACCGAAACCGATGAGATGTCGGATACCCGTCCCGCACCCCTGCGGCCCCTGTCGGAGGAGGCCCGTACGATCGCATTCGGCTTGCATGACGATGAGGAGGAAGGCTTCTTGTCGGTGCGTGAGATTCTGTCGGCGGAAAAGACCGAAGCCTCTACACGCCCGGCAGACGATGCGCCGACGACCGAGATTTTGCTTGCCGATACACAGGTTCTTCCTACCGTTGAGGAGGAAACAACCGAAACGATTCCGGAGGAGGTCGAGGAGAGTACCGTGACCTCTATGACGGATACGGTTGCCTTTACGCAGCTTTCCGAGGAGGATGCCGTTTCCGAGGACGAGGAGACCGAGCAAACAGAGGAATCGGACACGCAGGATGAGGAAGAATCCGAAACGGTGCCCGAGGACGATGAATTTGATGAGACCGATGCTAATCTGATGGTGGCCTTCGGTATGGATGAGGAGCTGGATGCCGCCTTGGGTAAGGAGTCGGCAGACAAGCTTCGGGATAATATTGATCATATGATCTCCGAGGAGGAGGAAAAAACACCGAAGAAAAAGCGTGAGATTCCGGAGGAGCCGATCAAGGAGTATATTTCGCCTTCGGAAGCCAAAGGAATCATGGACCGTTATCGTACGGCCTACGGAAAAAATGTCTTGCGTCTGTTTGGCGTGATTGCCATTGTAGTGCTTCTGTTTTTCTATGAAAACCTCGGTATCTTTGGCGGCGCTCCGATCGATGCCCTGAATCCGGCATACTATCCGGTGGTGCATATTATGGTCGGTCTTCAGATTCTTTTGATTGGATTTGCACTCGTGGCGAAGAGTTTTTTGGCCGGCTTACGCGGTCTTTGGAATCGAAAACCGATTCCCGAAAGCTTCTTGCCGCTGATTCTGCTGGTAACGGTCGGTTATTCAGCGGCTGCCTGCTATTTCACACCGGGCCGCGACTTTGTCACCTTCTTCTTCCCGGTTTCGCTTTCTCTTCTGTTTTCGGTGCTGAATGAGCGCTTGGATCTGCGTCGTGAAATCATGGCCTTTAACATTATTTCCTCGAAACGCACGAAATTCGCGCTTGAAAAATTGGATTTGGGGGATGCTGAGCTGGAGACTCAGGCATTTGATAAATTCTTGCCGAAACAGCCCTCCATCTTTCACATTAACAAAACCGGCTTTGTTGACGGCTATTTCCGCCGCACAAAGCAGTATCCCGGTATCAAGCTGGTTCTGAATGCTTTTTTGCCGGCCACGCTGGTGGCCTTGGTGGCAGGTCTCTTGGTAGGCTTCGTGCGTCTCGGAAGCTGGGAGGAGGCGGTTCAGCTGGCTTATACTGCCTTTATCTTTGCGGTTCCCGCCGCGGTATTCTTCACCTTTGGTCTTCCTGCCTTCCGTGCCGAAAAGCTGGCGCAGGCTGAAAAAAGTGCCTTTGTCGGAGAGGCGGCGCTGGATGAGTATACGACGGCCGCGTCGATCTCCTTTGACGATCGTGAGGTTTTTCCGACGGCCGGTGTAAAGCTACGCTCGATCAAGGTGTTTGGCTCGGGACGGATTGATACGGTGGTGTATAACGTTGCCAGCGTCTATGCCTTGCTCGGCGGTCCGCTTGCCGACGTTCTGCGTGTTGCTACGGCAGATCTTGGCCATTCGCAGAATACCGACATTCTGGCAATCGAGAATGAGGGTGTCGAGGCGGTGGTTGATGACCAGCACCTGTATATCGGTAAGGCCGATTATCTCCGCCGTCACGGCTATGTGCCGGTTGCCGATCCGGATGACGAGGAGATTGAGGGCGGTGGCGAAACCAGCATTATGTTCTTGGTCTGTAACGACGAAGTGGTGGCAAAGCTTTACGTGCGGTATCGTATCGATCCCGAATTTGAAATTACGCTCAAAAATCTGTATCGCTCGGGTATTTGCGTCGGTATCAAGACGGTTGACCCCAACATCAATGATGAAATGCTTTCGACGCGTATTCGTCTGTCGAAATATCCGGTGCGTGTTCTGAAATACAGCGATGTTGCGGATACGCGACGCCATAACGACCGCACCGATAGCGGTATTGTTTCGAAAAAGTCGGCCAAGGCCCTGCTACGTACCTTTACGCTGTGTGACAAGGTGAAGCATGTGACAAAGACAAATCTTATGGTGAACAGCATTACCATGATTGCCGGTCTTGTGATTGCCTTGGCGGTGGCCTTTATCGGAACGGTGAGCGGCGTCTATTCGGTTTATGTGGCGCTGTTCCAGCTCTTTTGGGCGCTGGTGATCTATCTGCTGTCTAAGTTTATGCTGATGTGATATCGCAAAAATGCAGTCGATAAGACTGCATTTTTGTCGGTATCTGTTTGGAAAGGAAAATGACGTTATGGATAAGTCAATGCGATCGATTCTGAAGCGGGTGCTGAAGCCGGGACGCTATACCGGCGGAGAATACGGTCAGATCCTCAAGAATAAAGCCGATATGGCGTGTCGTGTGGCCTTTTGCTTTCCCGATACCTATGAAATCGGTATGTCAAATCTTGGTGTTCGCTTGCTGTACGGGGTTTTGAATCGCGAGCCGGATGTGTGGTGTGAGCGGGTATACGCGCCGTGGGATGATATGGAGGCGCAGATGCGTGA
Source organism: Oscillospiraceae bacterium (assembly GCA_015064545.1). Taxonomy (GTDB): domain Bacteria; phylum Bacillota; class Clostridia; order Oscillospirales; family CAG-272; genus Colimorpha_A. The sequence continues at coordinate 35,020 of SVSA01000002.1, forward strand.
GCACGGTATTCCCTTGTTTGCTCACGAAAGCCGTGATCCGATTGCTGATTTCGATATGGTAGCCTTTACGCTGCAATATGAGCTTTGCTATACCAATGTATTGAATATGCTGGAGCTGGCGGGACTGCCGCTGTTGGCCTCCGAGCGTAATGACAGCCATCCGATCGTGGTCGGAGGCGGCCCTTGCGCGTATAATGCCGAGCCGATTGCCGATTTTTTTGATGTTTTTTCGATCGGTGAGGGGGAAGAGGCCCTTCCCGAAATGACACGCCTGTATATTCGTATGAAGGCGGAGGGGCGCTATACTAAGGCAGATTTTCTTCATGAGCTGGCAAAGATTCCCGGATTTTATGTGCCCTCGCTCTATGAGGTGAGCTATCATGAGGATGGTACGATTGCCTCGTATACGCCGAAATATGACGATATCCCGGTTAAGATCGTTAAGCGGATTATCAAGGATATGAATACCTCTTATTTCCCCGATAAGCTGATCATGCCGTATATCGAAACGGTGCATGACCGTATTATGCTGGAGGTCTATCGCGGCTGTATTCGCGGTTGCCGTTTCTGTCAGGCCGGTATCATTTTCCGCCCGGTACGCGAGAAAACGCCGGAGGTGCTCGACGCCCAGGCGAAATGCCTCTATGAAAGCACCGGATACGATGAAATTTCCTTGTCGTCGCTCAGCATCAGCGACTATTCGGAGCTCCCGGAGCTGACAGACCGCCTGCTTTCATGGACGAATGACGCCAAGATCAATTTGTCTCTTCCCTCGCTTCGTATCGATAGCTTTACCAAGGAACTGATGGATAAGATTTCAACGGTGCGCACCGGCGGTATTACCTTTGCGCCCGAGGCAGGAACGCAGCGTCTGCGTGATGCGATCAACAAGAATGTCTGTGAAGAGGATCTGATGCGTGCCTGCAGGACGGCGTTTGAGGCCGGTAAAACCTCGGTTAAGCTGTATTTCATGAACGGCCTTCCGACCGAGACGATGGCGGATATCGAAGGGATTGCCGATCTTGCGGGTAAGGTGAACGAGGAGTTTTACCGTAATCCGAACCGCATGAAGGGAAAAGCGCCGACCGTGACGATCAGCGTGGCCTGCTTTGTGCCCAAGCCCTTTACCGCATTTCAATGGTACGGACAGGATTCCTTAGAGGATCTGAAGCGGAAGCAGGATCATCTTCTTGCCTGTGTGAAAGGGAAGAAACACATTCGCTATAACTGGCATGATGCCGAGGTCAGCCGCATTGAGGCCGTTTTTGCTCGCGGCGATCGCAAGCTTAGCCGTGCGCTGATCGAGGCACATCGGTTAGGACAGAAGTTCGACGGATGGGATGAGCACTTCTCATATACCACGTGGCTGCAGGCCTTTGCCAATGCGAATCTCGATCCTGCCTTTTACGCTAACCGTCACTTCGGTCTTGATGAGGTTTTACCGTGGGATATCATCGATTGCGGTGTGACCAAGGACTTTTTCCTTCGTGAGCGTGACAAGGCATATCATGCTCAAACGACACCCAATTGCCGCGAGCATTGCTCGGGGTGCGGAGCGAATAAACTGGGAGGTGAAAGATCATGTTGTCCTCAGCGGTAAGAGTCCGTTTTACCAAGGTGGGAAGCTTGCAGTTTATTTCGCATCTTGATTTGAACCGTACGATGAAGACTGTCATGATTCGCGCCGGTATTCCGATCAAGTATTCGGAGGGCTTCAATCCCCATCCGAAGATGGTGTTTGCCCTTCCGCTTTCGGTTGGTGCCGAGAGTGTAACCGAATTCCTGGATTTCAAGCTCGACCGTCCCATGGCGGAGGAAGAGTTGATCGAGCGCCTCAACCGCGCTCTGCCGCCCGAAATGCGGGTGCTGGAGGCGTATACGCCGACTGCGAAGTTTACCGAGATTCATTATGCGGAGTATCGTATCGAGGACGAGGAGGACTTCTCGATAGCCCCTCTGATGCAGGATTCCATCATGATGATGAAGCGGAGCAAGAGCGGCGAAAAGGAATGCGATATCAAGCCCTTGATTTTCTCCTTCCAAAAAGAAGAAAATGCGCTGACCTGTGTGCTCAGCGCCTCCCCTTCTGCCTATTTGAATCCCGAATATGTGGCTAAGCTGCTCGGCATACCCGATGCCACCATTCTTCGCACGCGGGTGCTGTTGGCTGACGGTAAAACATCGTTCAGATAATCGATGCTACCGTTAAGGCATCGGCACGTTGCAGCGAACGAAGAGCTTCGGTTAGCTGCCTGCGTGCCGCCAGATAGTCGGAAACACTACCGTTCTCATAATATGAGATCACATTGTCAAATGCTGTTGTGACGGCGTTCAGATAACGGGTATGCACCGTGTTGGACAGTCGCCGTGAAGCTTTATACCAATACTCCCCTGCCGAAACGAGCGCTTCGGCGGGGGCATTTTTTTCTTTCTCTTTGTCAGGGAAGAGGGCTTCCTTTTGTAACAGTGTTTCGGTTACCGTTTCAAGATAGCGGCAGTTCAGTGTGGCCAAGAGAAACAGAAGACCGAAAAGGGTAAGCGAAAGAAGAACGGCTTTCATACTTGTTTCCTTTCGTAATATTTTACCGTGTTTCCGTCGCTCAAGGCGAGAAATAGCTCGGAAAGGCGGCGCTTGTCGGCGACCAGTCTGGCACGAAGCCAGGCCTCATCGCGCGAGAGAAGGGTGAGAAAATGTTGATAGATCCGGCCGTCAACCACGACGGGAAGGGTTAAGGCATCTTGTTTTTCAAAAGCCGAGATCTGCCCATTCTGCTCCAAAAAGCAATACTCCAGCTGGGAGAGATCGGCCACATCCTTTTGCCGTAAGGCAGAAAGAAGCTCATCGGCGGTGAGACGTTGCTTTTGCATGGCGTGCAGATTCAGCTTGCCCCGATCGATCAGAATCGTAGGCGATGGCTCCAGCAGACGCTTCAAAAACGGAAGCTTTGTGATCAGATAGGAGACCAGAATCTCAAGACAAACAAGCGCCAGAATCGGAAGAATGGCGTGAATCAGCGGAATATCGGGATCCGAGAGCGGCGCGGCCGCCACCTCCGAGATCAGAAAGGCGGTGGTCAGCTCGGATAGCTGCAGCTCACCGACCTGCCGTTTTCCGGTCAGACGAATGGAAAGCACTAGCGTAAAATATAGAATTAAGGTGCGGAGCAAAATGGGAAACATGAGGACAGCTCCTTTTTTGTTTAGGCTTAGTATGGCGACGACGCTGGATTTTATGCAGAGCCAAGTGCGGAAGAGAATGATTGAATAAGACAAAAAATATATCGAAAAACGATAAAAATATCTTGACAAACGAAAATATCTATGATAAGATGATCCTAAGAGGGAATTGTTTCCCCATTTCTTCCGAAAGGAATCACCATTATGTTAAAAATCAACAAACGTCACTCTGTTACGGTGTCGATCGTCATTACCGGGATGATTTTTGCGATCATGATTGCCGTAGCCGCCACGGTTTTCGATTATCCTGCGCTTTGGTTTGCTTCGCCGGAGATTGAACCGGCATTGTCATTTGTTCTTTTTACCTATGCGGAGTTGCTCTTCGCCTTTCCGGCGGCCGGGTGCTTGTTGGCACTTTTGCTGCGCATTCGTCGGCATCGCGTTTTTGTCGCCGAAAACATTGCGTGTTTACGGAGTCTGTCCTGGTTGTGCTTTGCGGAAGGCCTACTGTTTTTGGGAGAGGGCGTGGTATTGTTTATGAATTTTGACCGTGTCATGTGGAATGAAGATTTGTTTACGGTGGTCTTTTTCCTGATTGCCTTTGCCTGTGTGTTTATGGGGACGATTTTGCGTGTCGTGAAGAATACCTTTGAAGAGGCGGCAACCATCAAAGACGAGAACGATTATACGATATAAGCTGTAAAACGATACTTCCAAAGACTTGAGAGGACATTATGCCAATTCTTGTAAATCTTGATGTGATGATGGCCAAGCGAAAAATATCGCTTGGTGAGTTGGCCGATCGTGTCGGAATCACACCGGCCAACCTGTCGATTTTAAAAACCAATAAGGCCAAAGCCATTCGCTTTTCCACGTTGGAAGCCATCTGCCGTGAGCTGAAATGTCAGCCGCAGGATATTTTGGAATATGTCAGTACGGGAGGGGCCGAATGAAGCGCTGGACTTACCGCCTGCCGATCCTCCTTGGCGCGGCTTCGCTTGTGCTCGGTTTTGTGACACCGTGGGTGTGGTATTTGTTGCCCGACAATATCTACCATCCCGGATTTATCTTGTCAACGCTGTTTTGGCTGACCGTGATGCTGACGTTGTATAATATTACCTTTGTGTTTACGCGTCCGGACGCAGGGGAACGCGATACGGCCCTTCGCATTGCCGAGGTTGTCGGCCTTTTGCTTGGTGGCTTTTGCTATCATACGGTGATGATGTTGCGTCATGATCTGACCGGGTTTGATTATGGTGCGGCCTTTGCTGATGGAAGGATAGCGCTGCCGTTTTCGTTAACGGCGGTGTGGTGCTTGCTGCTACTATCCTTAGTCGGTTATGTGGTACTTCGTTTTGTACCGTGCGAGGCGGTGACAGGGGGCGGTCACATCGCTGCGATTGCTGCCGCACTGCTTGGAATTTTTCTGTTGGTCCTGCTTTCGCTCCAATGGGGAAAGGAGTCGATCGTGACACATCTTTTCCACGGTAACAGTATTGTGATTCTCGGACGTGCGGTAACCGACCGTTTGTATGTTCTTTCCCGGCACAAGCGCCTTCTTCAATCGGCGGAAAGGAAGATAATATGAAACCCTTCTTAGAATTCTTCAAAAAGCACCCTTTTATCACGATCCTGTTGCTTTCGCTTGTTGGCGGTGTGATCGGAGGTATAACGTGTCTTCCTTTAAGCAACGACCACATTGACGACTGTTTTCTTGGCACGTTTCTGTTCGGTTGTCTGGCGCTGACCGCCTTGCTGTCGCTTGCCAATTTCTTTTTTCTCTTCACTCGTCCCGAACGTAGCCGGCGTGATCGTGCGCTCCGCATTCTGGAGCCCTTCGGTTTGCTGTTCGGAGGCTTCTTTGCCGCGCTTTTGGGGGAAGGCTATTTCGGAAAGGAATGGTATGAGGCGACAATACAGGGTGAGAATCATACCGCAATGGCAAGAGAACATCTGCCGACGGTGGCGGTATTGCTTGGCCTTGCCGTCGTCGGTTATCTTTTGCTTCGCTTTTCGTCGCTCGAACGGTTACCGCCGCTTGTGACCGTGGGCTCGATGGCGGCGCTGATGATCGGAATGGGCCTTGTGATCGTCTTTTTATGTCAGGTCATTCCGGCAAATGAGCCGACGTCGGAAATCGGATTGATATGGATTTATGCTTCGAATGTTCTGATTGTTGGCGTGCGTGCCCTTAGCGATACGGTCATCCGATACGGACGGGGTGAGGGAAGAAAAACGCGCTTTCCGTTCCTGAATCGTCTGCTTGAGCGGTGCCTGCTTCTGCCGATCGTGGCGGTCTTGGCGGCACTTCCGCTTCTGTTTCTTGTTGTGATCGTTATGATGCTGTTCGGACAACAGCCAGACAGCTTGATCCGTGTCTGGACCGAAACGGCTGACTGGAACTTCTCGCAGATGACACCGCCTCCTCCCATTCCGTATGAGGGACATTATCTCTGTACCGTGGCGGCAACCGGACATCGCCGCGTTGTCAAGCCTTTACGGACGGGTGTGCGTCATGGGCACACCGTGGTGGTTAATCGACAGCTGCAGGTCGCGAATGCTTTTGAGGAGCTGCTGGCCGAACGACTGCCGCGCTTTCATCGTATCGTGCGGCGCACCTATGATACGGTCGGCTTACCGTTTGCCAAAAAGGTCAAATCGCCGTATATCTGCGACATCATCTATGTCTTGATGAAGCCGTTGGAATGGCTGTTCCTTCTGGTGTTGTATGCTTGCGATCGTCAACCGGAAAACCGAATTGCCCTGCAATATCCGCATAAGCCGTTTAAGAAATAAAAAAGCCGACAGACGGCCTTTGTCGTCTGTCGGTTGTTGCAAACGAAAACCCCGCCATAGTGGCGGGGTTCAAAAAAGGTTTACCGGTGAACGGAAATGATGTAAAGAAAAAATGCAGTTTAAGGGCAGTTCGCGCAAATGGCTCCCTCCGGGAGGGGGCTCCGCCGAAGGCGGTGGAGGAGCCATCGGGTGGGAAACGCTCGATAAAAGATATTTACGGAACCGCCTTAATGAGAAGGACAACGCTCTATAATTCCTTTCATCGCGTGCTCCTTCCGTCTTTTTGCTTCGCAAAAATCCACCTCCCTCCCGGAGGGAGGCGAAGAAACGTCCCTAACCCGTTTACGGGTAGCAAGTAACAAATGCGTGGCTGGCAGGCCAATCTAAAGCGCACTTGTGCGCAGCCAGTAGTATTAGGGCTACGCCCGAAAATGAAATATCCCCCGCTATGCGGGGGGATATTTATTACGTCTTATTCGTAAAGATCAAAATAGTTTCCGATGTAGGCGACGCTGGTCACATAGCCGTAGAAGGAGGGGTAAACATAGGAGACATTACCCATCTTGCGTGCCAGACTGGGGAGCTTTTGAATATCGACATAGAATTCGACCATACAGCCGGTGGACGAGCCGTATTGATGCGTCTCGTTGGTGTGGCGGTCGCTCTTGAAGTCGGTGATGATAACGCGGAAGACACCGCTTTGGGTGGTAATTTCAAAGAGATCACCGAGACGGCGGGTGTAGAAGGAGCCCATGGCAACGCAGTAATAGTTTCCGACCTTGCGCAGGCCGTTCGGATCGGTATAGGCGTTCTCATGGCATTGGATCTGCTTCCACTGGGGGGTATTGGTGCCGAGCGCCGTATAGGCGGTATAGGATTTGAAATAGCCCTTGTTTTCGGGAGTGTCGAGCAGATCGTAGATCAGCGGCGGCTCATAGGGATCGTAGGGCTCCTCCTCAAAGGAGACCTCTACCGATTCCTGTAGCTGCCACCAATAGGTTTCGGAGACCGTATCCTCGGTATCCTTGGTGGTGTCGGTAACCGGGGGCTTTGTGGTGGTGGGCGGCTCGGTGGTGACGGGGCCGATCGGCCGATCGGTGGTGTCGGGGATGGTGTCGGGCGGCTCGGTATCGGTGGTATCCGAGGGGCGCTCGTCGGTATTCGGGGTGACGGGCGGCTCGGCCGTAGGCTCGCTCGAGAGGAGACTGCTGCTTCTGTCGGTGGTATCGGATGCGCTGAGGCTGTCTTCATTGGCAAAGCCGAAGATAACCAGAAGAATCGCACCAAGACACAGACAAAGCAGTGTCAGCATGGCATTGCGGTTTTCGTGTTTCACGAAGTGATTTCCTTCCCATGGTAACGGTATGATGGTAAAGCCTATGCCTCTAAGGGCACAGATTATGCGTGATCGGACGGCGGATCGTTGTCGTGATCGGCGGTATCCTTTGGACGATCGGCGGCGCCGGTGCCGCCTTCCACAACGCCGCGATGGGTAAACACGGCGGAAAAGGTGCCAAAGAAGCAGGCGAGGTCGGTTTTCAAACCGAGTGTCTTGACATATTCGCCGTCAAGACGCGCCTTTTCGGGAATGGGGAGCTCGTCACGCCCCGAAATCTGGGCAAGACCGGTCAGGCCCGGACGGACATCGTTTGCCCCGTATTTGTCGCGCTCGGCGATGAGATCGTCCTGATTCCAAAGCGCGGGACGCGGCCCGACAAGCGACATATGGCCAACGAAAATATTGAACAGCTGCGGCAGCTCGTCAAGCGAGGTTTTGCGCAGAATCCGTCCGACACGGGTAATATACGAGTCGGGATCGGGGAGCAGATGGGTGGGACAGTCGCGGGGGGTGGACATTTTCATCGTGCGGAATTTCAGAATGGGGAAGAGCTTCTTGCCCTTGCCGACGCGCTTCTGCGTGAAGAAGACAGGCCCGGGATCGTCGATCACGATCCACAGCGACAGCAGAATCCAAAGAGGAATCAGAAGCAGAATGCCGCAGAGCGAGAGCAGAAGATCAAAAAAGCGTTTGAAACCGAGATACATGAGACCTCCGTGGATTTTTGTGCATAGATATCATCATTATATCGGATTTCTGATCAAATGTCAAGAGCTTTTTCTTTGGGAGAAAGCAACCCATTGTCCGCAAAAAAGGGAGCGCTCGTTTGGAAGCGCTCCCTTCGTTCGTCTGAGAAGAGGTTTGAGATGCGGTAATTCACGCACCGAGCACCGCGGCAAGCTTGTCGGTTCCGAGACGGTAGACAATCTGACCGCCCTCCAGAAGGAAGTAGCGGCGAGGCTCGGTCTTGTCGGCAACATCGGAATCGGTGTCAGCCGATGTATCGGCGGATGTCTCGGCCGATGTGTCGGCGGTTTCCTCCTCCGCAAGATCGCCGATCAGGAACCCGACAACAACCTCCTGTTCCTTGGTGACCGAGGAGGTGCCATCGGCACCCGTGATGGTGACGGTTTTGGTATAACGGACGGTAACCGTGAGATACGGGATGTCGAGGCCGTAGCGGGACAGGCGGTCGCCGACGGCGTTGTAATCACACCAATCCTCCAGCTTAACGCCGAACAGCTCGTCGTAAATGTCCTCGACGGTGTCGGTCATGTCGCCGTCAACCACGGTGCCGTCGGCGAGCACCTTCTGCCAGGTGTCTTCCCCGCCATCCTCTGCGGCAGGGACAAAGACATAGGAGAAGGCGGTGCCGTCGCGGTAAGCCAATTCGATCTTGGTCAGATCGGCCAGCTTGTTTTCCGGGGCGGTGACCGTTTCGTCGAGCAGCAGCTCGTTCATCGAATAGGCAAAATAATCGGTAAAGGTGCCGTCAAGCAGATAGACGAAGCCGTCTCCCACCGAGCAGTAATAGGCATCGGCGTACTTATTGTAGTCACCGATGGTCAGCGCGAGGGAGGTATCGTCGGAATAGCGTGCGGTGACGGCGATCGTATCGGCATCCAGCCCGTACTCCGAAAGGTCGGAGGGAGCCTCAAAGCGCCGCTCGAAGGTGAGCTTGGCGACATTGGACACCATATAGGAGGCAAGGGTCTGATCCAGAGGAAAGGCGTGATCCTCGGCCAGATAATAGGTGTTTCCCGATACCTCAATGCCGAAGGCCTTGTCCTTATCCCGATAGGTCAGACTGACAACGGCGGTATCGTCCTTGTCGATATAGACGATGTCTTGCTCGCCCGTTTCGCTATCGTTACCGGCTTCGCGATCGGCAATCACGGTTGCCACAAGGAAGAAGCCAACGGCAAGAACCAGAACCACGAGCAGCAGGATCAGACTGTTACGCTTTTTCATAAAAACTCCTTAACGGGTGCTGCGGCGGCGCCAGAGGAAGAAGCCGCAGAGAAGCATGGCGGCCGGAATGATACCGATCAGGATGACCGACCAGGTGTTGGCGGCACTATCGGAGATCGAAAGCGCGGCAACCTGCAGAGACGGCGAATTGACCGTAATCGAGGCTTCCTTGTCGCAGAGATCGGTGACAACGGCCATCAGATAGCTGACGTTGGAATAGCTGCCGATCGTGCCGGCATCCAGCATCAGGGGCGAGGCAAACCACACGAAGGAGGAGGTTCCCTTGGAGCCGATCTTGTCGCTCTTGGCAGCAAGGATGAACTGACCTTCGATGTCGCCCTCCTGCTTTTCCACGGTGGTATTTTTGTCGATCAAGGTTTTGCCGTAAGCCTTGGTGGTGGTCGTCATCAGCTTGGTGACCGTAACGCCCGAAAGCGAATCCTGAACCGTGATACCGTGAGCATAGCCCATCAGCACATAGGTGTTGGAAGGAACGGCGGCCGCATAGGGATGGGAGGTCAGCGTCGCGTGGATATAGGTCGGGCCGTAGTAGCTGGAATAGTGGGCGGAATCGCCTTCGAGAACCAGCGCCTTCTGATGCATCAGGCCGTATTCGGCGGCAAAGCGATAGAGATTGGCGAACTTCTCGGGAGTAACGGTGGCCTCCCCGTCGTCGGGGGCTTCGGTGTCGGCACCGGTTTCGGGGGCTTCGTCGGTGTCGGCGGTCGTGTCGTCGCTCTCCTGCGTGGTTTGAGGAACATCGTAGGAAATCAGGAGGATGTGGCCGCCCTTATCGGCATAGGTGCGAAGGAGATTCAGCTCGGCCTCGGTGAAGTCCATGGTCGGCGCATAGATCAAAACGAGAGAGGCGTCGGTGGGAACCTCGGTGACGGTGGGGAGCTTCAGCTCATTCAGCACGATGTTATCCTCGTCAAAGAGCTTCTTGACCGAATCGTCTAAGGTAAATTCGCCGTGGCCGGCGGTGTAGTAGACGGTAGGCAGACGCTCCATCGAGACATAGTCGATGGCCGAGAGAAGCTCATTTTCGATGTTGAAATAGGTGGGGTTGTCGGGCATCTGGCCGTACATCATATAGTAGTAGTTCAGCTCTTCCTTCGAATACTGCTGATAATAGATCTCGTTGTTGAGGATCAGACGGGCGCGGCCGTTTTCCTCGTTGACAACCAGCAGATTGGTGGTTGCCGAATCGAAGGCTTCCTCCACATAACCGCTGACAAAATTGGGGAAGAGCACGGGGTCTACGGTCTTTACCGAGAGCTTGGCGCTGAGATCGGAATAGCGGTCGACATATTCGTACACGATGTTATCGACAGCGCTGTCCGAGGCAACGACATAAACGGTAATCTTGTCGTCAAGCGCCTTCATATAGGTGCGGCTGGTATCTGAGATGGCATAGATGTCCTGACCGCTGACCGAGAGGGAGGTGTAGGAGGCGGGGAGCAGACCGGCCGCCAGATTCACAAGGATCAATACGGCCAATACCACCGCCGTGACAATCAGGCTGTAGCTGCCGTAGCGGAGGGCAATGCCGCCGATGGATTTTTGTTGTTTCATGGTCGGATACCTCCTGCAATCAGCTGAAGCGTCTCTTCTCAACGGTTTGAATCGTCAAGAAGGAGAAGAGGACGGAAACGGAAAGGAAATAGATCACGGTGGTCAGATCGAAGAGCTGTGAGCTGACCGAGGCATTGAAGATATCAAAAAGCGCAATCTTTCCGACGGCCTTTTGGAACAGGCCCATAAACAGCGAGCGGTTGATCATAAATACGATCAGAAGAATTGCTTCCAAAACAACCGCCGTGGAGAAGGCCACCCAATAATTCTTGGTGAAGGAATAAACGGCGAGCGCCACCAGACAGATCACAACCGTAAAGGCAATGTAGGAGGCCAGTGACGAGGTCGGCAGGGCGGCCGAGAGGATTTGTGCGAAATAGCAGAGAATCAGGGTGCCCGAGCCGAGAACAGCGGCGATCACCTGCGATTCGGTCAGCGAGGACATGAACATACAGATTGCCGTCATGGCCGCGGCCAGCAGGTAGAAGAGCAGAATCGAGGCATAGGAGGCCAAGAGATTGACCGTGCCGTACAGGGAAAGCAGCAGCGGATAGAAGAGCAGAACGGCAGTCGGTACGGCGAGCACGGTGAGCATGGCGAAATACTTGCCGAGGACGATCTGTGTGGTCGAGATCGGCAGGGTATAAAGAAGCAAATCGGTTTTCTGACGGCGTTCCTCCGCGAACGAGCGCATGGCGAGGATCGGGATGGCCAGCATCAGAATAACGGTTGCGGTCGGCAGGGCGTATTCCATCGTGGGATACTTGGCGTCAAAGCAGTAGAGCTTGACAAAAACGCTTGTCATCAGAAGGATCATGGCCATGGCGATATAGCCGGTCATGTTGGAAAAATAGGCTTTTAACTCTTTACGGTAGATGGCACCCATCAGTCATCCTCCTCCTCATCGTCGTTGTGACGGCTTCCGCCGAACAGCGGTACATAATCGTCGGTGTCGTCCTCGTCCTCTTCGTCGTCCTCATCCTCGTCATTGTTTGCGTCAGGAGCGGAGACGGTGATTTTTTCCTCGTCGTCCTCTTCTTCGTCTTCCTCGTCCTCGTAACCGCCTTCGGTCAGATTCAGGAAGATTTCCTCCAGCGAGAGGGTGCTCTTGGCAAGATGGCGCACCGGATAGCGCTGATCGGCAAAGGCAAAGAACAGCTTTTCGCGGCAGTCGGTGCCGGGCGTGACCTCAATCTCGACATTATAGAGATTGGGCTCCTCGGGATTGACCTCGGTTTGGAAGGAAAGCACCTCGGGAATGGTGCGCAGAATCGTCTCGATGCCGGCGGGATTGGCACGGACGGTCATGCGGAGCAGATTGTCGGGCGAGTGCGTCCGACGGATGTTCTCCAGCGTATCCGAGGCCACCAGATTACCGCGGTTGATGATCATAACATGATCGCATACGGCGGCAACCTCCGCCAGGATGTGGCTGGAGAGAATGATGGTACGTGTTTTGCCGAGATGCAGGATCAGATCGCGGATTTCGGTGATCTGGCGGGGGTCAAGACCGACGGTCGGCTCGTCCAGAATGATGAGCTGAGGATCGCCGAGCATGGCCTGCGCGATACCGACACGCTGACGGTAGCCCTTGGACAGATTCTTGATCAGACGGTTCCGCATATCGGTAATGTTTGTTTCCTCCATGACGCGATAAACCTGATCAAAGATCTCGGCGGCACGGATGCCCTTGGCCTCGGCGACAAAGCGAAGGTATTCCTCGGGTGTCATGTCGGGGTATACGGGCGGAATTTCGGGCAAATAGCCGATTTTGCGCTTGGCGGCAACCGGATCCGAGAAAATGTTGTGGCCGTCGATGATGATCTCGCCCTCGGTGGGGGCAAGACAGCCGGTAATCATGTTCATGGTTGTCGATTTACCGGCGCCGTTCGGGCCGAGGAAGCCGTAGATCTTCCCCTGCTCGATCGAGAAGGTCAGGTGATTGACGACCGTGTGGTCGCCGTAGATTTTGGTAAGGTTCTTGACCTCGATCAAAGGATATCCCTCCCATTCGGTGATATTGTTTTCGTGATAGGATCTGTATATACCCTATCACAGATTTGTGACTGTTTTGTGATAGCAGGAAATTTTCTTTTGTTTTTTTGAAAAAGATGCTTACGGCAGGAACGCCGTACGAAATTCGACGGTAAGCGCGAGAATCAGCGCCGCTGTGCGGAAAAACGGACGAAACACATAAGGCGGCGGCCGTTTGGCGATCGGTTGTGCCACAGCGCCGATCGGAAACCGTTCGCCCGCAAGCATAAAGAAGGCCTCCTCCTCGGTGGCGGAAAGCAGAACCTCCGGGGGCAAGGATTGCCCCGCTTGCCGCTCGATCATCGCGGCAAAGGCCTCCAAGGCCGCCGTAAGATCCAACACGATCGCGTCGTCGTTGCCATGCAACGTAAGAGACGCGTCGGGAAACAGCGTGTCAAGCGCCATCGCCGTGATCGTGGAAAGCTCACGGCAGGTGACGGTGTGACCGTCGGCGGTGGCAAAGGCCGCTAAGGAGGAAAGGATCGATGTGCCCTTCGTCCCGGTGTGCCCGAGATAACCGCCGATCAGATGGGCCAACAGTGCAGAGGACGCCGGATGCGCGAGCACATCCGGCGGAAACATCCGCTTTTGTAAGGAGCGTGGAAAAAAGAGATAGCACCGTTCGGCCGAGGCATAGCCAAGCGCGGCGGCGGTTCCGTCGCCCTGCGGGATCACTTGGCAGTAGGGAGCCGAGGCGGCACGGCGAAAGGGAATGGCCGAGGCTGTCAGCAGAGCACCGCCGCAGCCGAGCAGAGCCGGATTGTGAAAAACCAGTCTGCCGTCGGGTGTTACCAGCGTTGGAACGGCCAAGCGGCAGAGCGTACGGTGTTCTGCGGTCGGAAGCCAGGACGGCCGCGTCGTTGAGGATGAGGGCATCGGTCCTTCCTCGATTTCTTAGGAATTCAGCCGCGAGAGATCGTACGGGGTTGTCTGGTAGACAAAATAATTCAGCCAGTTCGAGTAGAGCAGATTGGCGTGAGAGCGCCAGGTGACCTGCGGCGGCTGCGAGGGATCGTCGTTCGGGAAATAATGCACCGGAATATGAGGATTCTTCCCCTGGCCGAGATCGCGGTAGTATTCGTCGGCGAGCGTGTTGGCATCGTATTCCGAGTGGCCGGTGATAAAGATCTGCTTGCCGTTTTTGGTGGCCATCGCGTAAACGCCGCATTCCTCGGAGGAGGCGAGGATTTTTAAACCCTCGATTTTCTCCACGTCGGCGCGGTCGACGGTGGTGTGTCGGCTCTGCGGCACCGGGAAAACATCATCAAAGCCGCGTAAGAGCATCGAGTTTTTGTAGTCTGCTACGTGCGGATAGACGCCCGAAAGCTTGGCGGGTAGGGTGTGCTTCTGAATGCCGAAATGATAATACAAGCCGGCCTGTGCGCCCCAGCAGATGTGGAAGGTGCTGTGAACATGGGTTTTCGACCATTCCATAATTTCGCACAGCTCGTCCCAGTATTCGACCTCTTCAAACGGCATATGTTCAACCGGCGCACCGGTGATGATCAGCCCATCGAAGTTGCGGTGCTTGACATCGGCAAAGGTTTTGTAGAAGGTCAGCATATGCTCCTTGGTGACATTTTTGGATTCATAGGTTTGGGTATGAATCAGCTCAAGCTCGACCTGAAGCGGTGTGTTGCCGAGGAGTCGCGAAAGCTGGGTTTCGGTTTCGATCTTTTTCGGCATCAGGTTGAGGAGCAAAATCTGAAGCGGACGGATATCCTGCGTCGCGGCACGGGTTTCGTCCATGATAAAGATATTCTCGCGATGGAGAACCTCGGCGGCCGGGAGATTGTTGGGGATTTTGATCGGCATGATGATGTCCTTTTTGTTTTTTTTATTTTATCGTGATATTGTTTCGATTGAATGGCAAGCGACACTCGTATTGCCACATCTCGGCAGAAGAAGTCAGCGCTTTCTTTACGAAAACCGTTTTGCCGACCGAGCGTCAAGCGGTACTCGCTGTACTGCACCTCGGCGCAAGAAGTCTTACCGTTTTGCCAAAACCGGCGAGCCGGCTTAGCGCTACGCGGTGAAGGTCTACCGATGCCTCAGCAGAAGAGGCTACACCGCCTTTGCCAAAACCGGCGAGCCGGAGGCGAGACGTAGAGCTTCTTCTTTTTGATTCTAAAACTTTTTCTTCGAAGAAGAAGAAAAAGTTTTAGCGCCCTTCTTTGGGTACCTTTCTTTGGCGCCAAAGAAAGGTACGAAAAAGAAAACTGAGCTAATTCATTATTTAAAGTAACCCTGAAGTCAGATTTATTTTAATCTTAGCTATCCCATAAAAATGCTTGCTTCTTCTCTTCCAACACAAACAAGATAGAATACGTAGGTGTTTTTTTCTCTACTTTCTTTTCACGGGAAAAGAAAGTAGCAAAGAAACCACGCTAAAACTTTTTCTTCTTCTTCGAAGAAAAAGTTTTAGAATCAAAAAGAAGAAGCTTTACGCCTCGCCTGCGGCTCGTCGGTTTTGGTAAGTAAGATATTACTTGTTTTGCTAAGGTGTAGCACGGCGAGTACCGCTTACCGTTCGGTGAGTGCGTCGGCTTTGACAAAGAAAGAACGCGACGGGCTTCGAAGGGGCAGCGCCCCTTGGTCTTGGAGAGAACGTGATAACTTCCGCTGCTAAGGCCTCGGTACGCCTGTACCGCTTACCGTTCGGTCGGTGCGGCGGCTTTGACAAAGAAAGAACGCGACGGGCATCGAAGGGGCAGCGCCCCTTCGATGCGTCAAAAACCTTAATCCTGAAGCGCTTGTTCGATATCGGCGATGAGGTCCTCGGCATCCTCGATGCCGCAGGAGAAACGGACGAGGTCGGCAGGAACGCCGGCGGCGGCAAGCTCGGCATCCGACATCTGGCGATGGGTCGTGCTGGCGGGGTGGAGGCAGCAGGAACGGGCATCCGCAACGTGGGTTTCGATCGCGGCGATCTTCAGCTTGCCCATGAATTTCTGCGCGGCATCGCGTCCGCCCTTCACGCCGAAGGAGACAACACCGCAGGCGCCGTTCGGCAGATACTTTTCCGCGAGTGCGTAATAGGGGCTGGAGGGGAGCTTGGGATAATTCACCCACGCGATTTTTTCGTGGCTCTCAAGGAAGGCGGCGACCTTTTCGGCGTTTTCGCAATGACGCTTCATGCGGACATGGAGCGATTCCAGACCGAGATTCAGCAGGAAGGCATCCTGCGGCGACTGCACCGAGCCGAAGTCACGCATGAGCTGGGCGGTTGCCTTTGTGATATACGCACCGGCAAGGCCGAAGCGCTCGGTATAGGTTACACCGTGGTAGCTGTCGTCGGGGGTGCAGAGACCGGGGAATTTATCGGGGTACTTGGTCCAATCGAACTTACCCGAATCGACGATACAGCCGCCGACGGCGGCGCCGTGGCCGTCCATATACTTGGTGGTGGAATGGGTGACAATATCGGCACCGAATTCGAAGGGACGGCAGTTGACGGGGGTAGCAAAGGTATTATCGACGATCAGCGGCACGCCGTGGGCGTGGGCGGCATCGGCAAATTTTTCGATATCGAGCACCGTCAGAGCAGGGTTAGCGATGGTCTCGCCGAAGACGGCCTTGGTATTGGGACGGAAGGCGGCGTCCAGCTCCTCGCGGGTGCAATCGGGGGAGACGAAGGTGAACTCGATGCCCATACGTTTCATCGTGACGGCGAACAGGTTATAGGTGCCGCCGTAGATGGAGGCCGAGGACACGACATGATCGCCGCAGGAAGCGATATTGAAGATGCTATAGAAGGAGGCGGCCTGTCCGGAGGAGGTCAGCATGGCGGCCGTACCGCCCTCGAGCTGGCAGATTTTGGCGGCGACGGTGTCGCAGGTCGGATTTTGCAGACGGGAATAGAAATAGCCCGAGGCTTCGAGGTCAAAGAGCTTGCCCATGGCCTCGCCGGTGGCATATTTAAAGGTTGTGCTCTGGATGATTGGGATTTGGCGCGGCTCGCCGTTACCGGGCGTATAGCCCCCCTGAACACAGACAGTTCCTGTTTTTCTTGTATCTTTCATGATCGGGATCCCTTCCGCACCGCAACGGTGCTTTCAAATTCGGTTCAACAATCCATTATAGCATACTTTCATGACGGATGGCAAGAGAATTTGTTTCGAAATTGTAATATTTCAAGAAAAAAGCACCGCTTGTACAAGCGGTGCTTGGGTAGATAGGGCGGCGAGGCGCGTGAGGACGGCGCACGGGAAGCCCATGATCCTTTGTATGGCCGAAGCGCGCTGCGGTATTTTTACCAGAAGAAGGGGTAGGGGCGGTCGATAATCTTATGGGTAAACGCCATCAGGTCGGGGGAAATGTCGAACCACTTAGCGCTCGCGTTTTCTGTGAGATATTCGCCGTTTTCGTAGCGATTGCCCGAATCCCAGGTGGGATCCATGATGACCCATCGGTTCTCCTCGGCGAGATACGCTTCAATATGAACGTGGTTGCTCTCGGTTGTTTGCGCGTTATTCTCATCAATCGTGCCGGAGCCGGTAGAATAGGTGCTGACGCGGATACAGGGAATTCCCTGCGCTTGAATCAGATTGCCAAGGAGTGTGGCATAGCCATCGCAAACCGAGCGTCGCGTTTCGTAAACCTCGAGGGCAGAGAGCGAGAGCGAATCGCTTCGGCCATAGAGATAGTCATAATCGTAGTAGATATTTTCCGCTACCCACTTATTCAACAGGTAGAGCTTTCGATAGGTATCGGTTTCATCGCCCACGATCTCGTTGGACAGGTTACGGATGGTATCCGAAATCGTAAGGGACAGGCATTCGGAGGGATCGACCCATTGACGCTGGAGCGACAGGTTATGAGACAACACCGGGGACAGCCGGAACACGTATCCGTCCTCGGAGGGCATGACCGAAATTTCATGCCAGATATAACTCCAGAAGTTGGATTCGCCGTTAACCTGCGTGAAAATCGACACGTAGGTTTCTTCGGTTACCCGGGACAGAGAGAGCTCGGTGTAGAAGAACTCGCCGCTCGTTACCGACACGAATTCATCCTCGAGATTCGAGGGGATTTCGCATCGGAGCCAGAGCTTGGTCAGGCCGTCTCGCTGAATTCGGCCTTGAATGGTCAGCGTATCGTCCGTAATGCGGAATTCCACGCAGTTGTTCGGATTGTTGGAGGTGATGATGCGGGTGGGGGAGCCATACAGTGAGGGATCGAAGTTGAGGACTCCGATATTCTTGTCGTAGGTTCCCTTACAAACATCACAGGTATAGGTCAGGATGCCTGCCACGGTGGGCGTGGGCGCCACCTTGACGGTGTAGGAGGAATAGTGATGTCCCGTCGCGGGAAGAATCTCTACCGTACGGCTGGAGCAACGGGAGCAAGCGGTTGTTTTGCTGCCGTTCGTTTCGCAGGTGGCCTTGACGGTGGTGGTTTGATAATGGTGTCCCTTGGCGGGGATGGTTTCGGTTTTGGAGAAGCTGCAACGGGAGCAGGTGGTTACCGTTTTTCCTGCGGTGGTGCAGGTAGCCTCGGTGGTTGTGGTTTTGGTATCGTGTCCCTTGGCGGGGATGGTTTCGGTTTGGGAGAAGCTGCAACGGGAGCAGGTGGTTACTGTTTTTCCTGTCGCGGTACAGGTAGCCTCGGTGGTTGTGGTTTTGGTATCGTGTCCCTTGGCGGGGATGGTTTCGGTTTGGGAGAAGCTGCAACGGGAGCAGGTGGTTACCGTTTTTCCTGTCGTGGTACAGGTAGCCTCGGTGGTTGTGGTTTTGGTATCGTGTCCCTTGGCGGGGATGGTTTCGGTTTGGGAGAAGCTGCAACGGGAGCAGGTGGTTACCGTTTTTCCTGTCGCGGTACAGGTAGCCTCGGTGGTTGTGGTTTTGGTATCGTGTCCCTTGGCAGGGATGATTTCGGTTTTGGAGAAGCTGCAACGGGAGCAGGTGGTTACCGTTTTTCCTGCGGTGGTGCAGGTGGCTTCGGTGGTTGTGGTTTTATATTCGTGGGGACACGAGGTGTCAGCCGGTTCGGTGGTTTCGGGAGGTGTGGTATCCTCGGTGGTGATATTCTCGGTGGTTTCGGGAGGAATGGTATCCTCGGTGGTGATATCCTCGGCGGTCTCGGGAGGTGTGGTGTCCTCGGTGGTGATATCCTCGGCGGTCCCGGAAGGAATGGTATCCTTCTCTGAGGTGTCCGCCACGGTGGTTCCGGAGGCGGTAATGTCCTTGGTGGTGATATCCGCAGTCGTTTCGGGGACGGTTTCGGGCTGTAACCCACAGGCTGCAAGCGAGAGCAGGAGAAGCAGGGAGAGGAGATAAAGAAGATAGCGTTTCATGCAGATGTCTACCTTTCTGTTGGATGTGATCGCTCGCATCAGCGATGGTGCGGGGCGCACGCCAAGTGTACGGCCGCTTAGCGAATGCCGCTGGGATCCCTTCCGCATCCGAACGGGGCGTTCCCATCGGTTTGACAAGAATAGTATAGCACACATTCCCGGTGGATGGCAAGAGCATTTGCAAAAAAACAAAAGATTTCAAAAAAAGCACCGCTTGTGCAAGCGGTGCTTGGGAGGATGAGGGAAACGCGCGGCTTATCGAACAATCTCTTCAACGAGCTCGTTCCGATAGCCGATAGCAACCGAACCGCCGTCCTTCAGCAGATAGGAAAAGCGAATATAACCGCTTCCTACGGGCAGACCGTCCGAATGAAGGAGGGCGATGACCTCCTCGCGGCTCATGCCGACGGTGATGGCATCAAAGTCCGAAAGCGCGAAGAAACGCTCCGGCTCACGCTCCTGCGCGTCCGGCAGAGCGTAATAGCCGTTTTTGTCACAGGGGAATTCAATACTGTCGTTGTTACTGTCGTCAGCAGGCTTCAGGCGCAGATCGCGGAGCACATAGGTGCGCCAAGCGGCGGCCGAATCGGTGCCTTTTTCCTTGTCGGTGTCGTAGAGGGCGGCAACGAGGCGTTGTCCGTTGACCTCATACGAAATCTCGGCAAAATCGGCAAAGGCGGTAAAGATCTCCTTCGGCTCACCGAGCAAGGCAACAACGTCATCGGCCGTCATGCCGTATTTCAGCTGTTCGATGTCGGCAAAGGCGGCGTAATCGGAGGGCGGGATGTCCTTTGTTTCAGCCTCGGTATCGGTTGTTACGACACCGGATCCGGGCGGGTTTGTGCAGGCCGCAAGCGAAAGCAGGAGAAGCAGGGAGAGGAGACAGAGAATATGGTGTTTCATGAGGGCTCCTTTCGAGCGGGATTTTATGCGTCAGGAAGAAGGAAGTTGCCGGCTTCGTCGGTTTGGAGCGCGACTCCGTCGAGCGTGACGCTATCGGCCCAATATGTCTGAACAACGATGGTCATTCCTGCTTCGGTAGGCTTCCGATAGGTTGTGAGCGAAAGGGCAATTTCCAAAAGAGAGTTGTCCGCAAGACGATAGGCAACTTGCGTAACTGCTTTTCCGCTGCTGGTAATGGAATCGAACTGCTCCCCAAAGATTTTTTTAATCGAAGCGAAATCAGAGCTCGTGGATAATTGAGCAATATCGGAGGATGTTGCCGAGGAATGCGGGATGACCGACGGCGTGGCGGTTACATTTTCCGGCTTAATGGTGTAAAAACCATTTTCGTCGGTTTCGAGGACGACGTCATCAAGAGAAATGGATTCAACCGAGAAGAGATTAACATAAGAATCAATCGGATCCTGATAACTTAGCTCGGGAATGGACGGACGGCTAATTTTGACATACAGCTTTTGGAAATTCGACAAGGTGTAGCACAGAATGTCGCCGTAAAACTCGCCGCTTGGCACGTTGACTCCCGATTCACTAGAAACGAGGAAATAGTGATTGCCAAGCAGCGCGTTTGCCTCGTTCCAAGCCATGCCGGGCTTGATTTTGAAAACGGCATTGGCAATTACATCTTCGGCAAGGACAGTGTCCTCGAATTTGGCGAGATTGTCTGTGGTCGGCTTAACACACGCGCCGAGCACACTGAGCGTTAAAAGAAGCAGGAGAAAAAGGCAAAACCGTTTCATGTTAGTTCTCACTTTCCGATGGTATGGAATGGATGGCAAGGGAGGAGGTGTCCGCCGCGCGGCCGTTGCACTCATCCGTTCACAAAGGTTCGGTCAGGAAAAAACGGCGAGACACAGGCCGCGCGGGAAAATGCTCGCAGGACATGGGACTCGCCTCCTTTTTGGATTCTCTGTATCATCAGTATAGCATATAGCGTTATCTCTGTCAATCGTTTTTTCAATATCACCAACAAACTTCACGGTTTCACCGCCGCACACTCATGCCGATGATACTTGGTGAAATCAAGCGCTATCTCCGCGACAATAACGCCATCCGCGTCAGCCGCTCGATGCGCGATCTGGCCTACCGCGCACTCCGCCTCCGCGAGCAGCTTGCCGCCGAACGAAACAGCGAGCCGACGGTGGAGGATATTGTGGCGGCGATGGCGGCGCAGGGGGAGCCGCACCGCAAAGAGGAGGTTGTGACGGCGCTGGAGGCCATTGCGCCGACCGTGTCGCTGTACGATCCGGTCTACGGTGACGGCGGCGGGGATTCGTTATATGTCATGGATCAGGTGCGCGATGAATCGGCGGGCGAGGATGCCTGGCTGGAAAGCATTGCGCTGAAGGAAGCGATGAAAACCCTTTCGCCCCGCGAAAAGACGATTCTCGGTATGCGCTTCTACCGCGGCAAAACACAGATGGAGATTGCCGCCGAAATCGGCATCTCGCAGGCGCAGGTGTCGCGGCTCGAAAAGGGGGCGCTGGCGCGTATCCGCAAGCTGATGTAAGGCAGGGCCGTCGGCCCTTGCCGACGGCTTTTGTCTTGACAAACCGAGGGGAGGATGGTATACTGAACAGGGGATTTCTCCCCAAAAACAGAAGCAATGAGGTAATTATGGAGCTGTTACGATGGTTTGAACAGATTCGCACCCCCTTTTTCGACAGCGCGTTTTCTCTTGTCACACGTCTCGGTGAGGAGACGCTGATTGTGGTCGCGGGGCTTCTCTTTTTCTGGTGTATCAGCAAAAAGCAGGGCTATTACCTGCTCGCGGTCGGCTTTGTCGGCACGGTGCTCAATCAGTTTTTGAAGATTGCCTGTCGGATTCCCCGGCCGTGGGTCAAGGACAGCAGCTTTACGATCGTCGAAAGCGCCCGCGCCGAGGCAACAGGCTATTCCTTCCCTTCGGGACATACCCAGAACGCGGTCGGTATCTTCGGCGGCATCGCCCGTGCCAATAAAAATACCGTGCTCCGCATCCTCTGTGTCATCGCGGCGGTCTTGGTGGCGGTGTCTCGGATGTATCTCGGTGTACATACGCCCGCCGATGTCGGTGTGGCGCTTGTCATGGCCGCGGCGCTTGTCTTTGTCCTGTATCCGCTGGTCGGCCGGGCGCTCGAAAGCAAGAAGGGCACGCGGCTCTTTTTCCTCGTCATGACGGCGCTGGCGCTGGTCTATGTGCTCTATGCCGCGCTCTGGCCCTTTCCTGCCGATGCCGATGCCGAAAATATTGCACACGGTGTGGAAAACGGTTATAAGATTCTCGGCTGTCTTGTCGGGCTGTTCTTGGCGTACGAAATCGACGAGCGTTGGATTCACTTCGATACCAAGGCCGTCTGGTGGGCGCAGGTGCTCAAGCTCGTGCTTGGCCTGATTCCGTTGCTGGCCATCCAGGCCGGACTGAAGCAGCCCCTCCTTTCCCTGTTCGGCGGTAACGCCGCCGCGCACGCCGTGCGGTATTTCCTGATGGTCCTCTATGCCGGCGGCGCCTGGCCCCTGACCTTCCGCTTCTTCGGCAAGCTCGGACGCAAGAACGGATAAGGGACGCGTTTCCCCCAAGGGGCGCCGCCCCTTGGAACCCCGCTCCTTTCATTGAAAGAAAGGAGCAAAGAAGCGATATAGCCGAAAACTGCGTTTTCGGCAGGGATTTCTCAGGATCTCCCTGCAAAAAACGCAGTTTTTTGCTATTTCAAAAGTTTTTGGGGTGCAGGGGGATTTTTTCAAAAATCCCCCTCGCCGGGGTGGCAGGGGCGGCGCCCCTGCGTGTTGGGACGCATCTCCCCCCAAGGGGCGCTGCCCCTTGGAACCCCGCTCCTTTCTTTGAAAGAAAGGAGCAAAGAAGCAATATAGCCGAAAACTGCGTTTTCGGCAGGGATTTCTTAAGATTTCCCTGCAAAAAACGCAGTTTTTTGCTATTTCAAAAGTTTTTGGGGATTCTTAAGGGACTTTTTTCAAAAAGTCCCTTAAGCGGGTGCAGGGCAGAGCCCTGCGTATTGAGGCCGCATCTCCCTCCAAGGGGCGCTGCCCCTTGGAACCCCGCTCCTTTCTTTGAAAGAAAGGAGCAAAGAAGCGATATAGCCGAAAACTGCGTTTTCGGCAGGGATTTCTTAAGATTTCCCTGCAAAAAACGCAGTTTTTTGCTATTTCAAAAGTTTTTGAGGATTC
>SVSA01000074.1 GCA_015064545.1 Oscillospiraceae bacterium
GGCGGATACGGGGAGGGTATCACCGAGCATCTTGGAAACGGGCTCCAGTACGGTCTTGACAAACTTAACAACCTCGGGACGGCCTTCCACGGTCGTCTCTGCGGCAGTCTCTGCGGAGGCATTGCCCCACGAAGCGGGAACCTCAACCTGAACAAGAGCGTCAACACCGGCGTCGATAGCCTTGTAGTTCATTTCGACAACAGCTTCGCCCTTCTTGGAGTAGGACTTCTTAGCCATGTACTTCATGTAGTCGACGGCCTCAGCGATCGGCATGATGTTGGCCAAAGCGAAGAAGGCAGACTGGAGAATGGTGTTGGTGCGCTTGCCCATACCGATTTCGCGTGCCTTATCGATCGCGTTTACGATATAGAACTTAATGTTGTTGTCAGCCATATACTTCTTGGCATCGGCAGGAAGAAGCTCCTCAACCTGAGCGGGAGTCCACTGGCAGTTCAAGAGGAAGGTACCGCCGGGCTTGACATCCTGAACGATCTTATAACCCTTCAGCATGTAAGAAGGATTGTGGCAGGCAACGAAGTCGGCCTTGGTGATGTAGTAGGGAGACTTGATCTTGCTGTCACCGAAGCGGAGGTGAGAAATGGTGACGCCGCCGGTCTTCTTACTGTCATACTGGAAGTAGGCCTGGATATACTTGTCGGTGTGGTCACCGATGATCTTGATGGAGTTCTTGTTGGCACCGACCGTACCGTCGCCGCCCAGACCCCAGAACTTGCAGGAGATGGTGCTCTTGGCAGAGGTATCGGGAGCGGGAACCTCGGGCAGGGACAGACCGGTCACGTCGTCGACGATACCGATCGTGAAGTTTGCCTTGGGCTCATCAGCCTTGAGGTTTTCGTAAACGGCGAAGATCGACTGCGGAGGCGTATCCTTCGAGCCGAGACCGTAACGGCCGCCGACGATCTTGGCGGAAACACCCTTGGTAGCGAGAGCGGTAACAACATCCAGATAGAGCGGTTCGCCGAGAGAGCCGGGCTCCTTGGTTCTGTCAAGAACAGCAATCTTCTTGGCGGTAGCGGGGATGGCTTCGACCAGCTTGTCTGCCACGAAGGGACGGTACAGACGAACCTTGACAAGACCAACCTTTTCGCCCATGGCGTTCATGTAGTCGATAACCTCTTCGCAAACGTCGCAAACCGAGCCCATAGCCACGATGACACGGTCGGCATCGGGAGCGCCGTAGTAGTTGAAGAGCTTGTAATCGGTGCCGATCTTTTCATTGATCTTGGCCATGTAATCTTCAACAATAGCGGGGAGGGCATCGTAGTAGGCATTGCAGGCCTCACGGTGCTGGAAGAAGATGTCGCCGTTTTCGGCCGAGCCGCGGAGAACGGGATGCTCGGGATTCAGAGCGCGAGCACGGAAGGCGGCAATGGCGTCCTTATCAACGAGCTCGTTCAGATCATTATAATCCCACGCCTCAATCTTCTGGATCTCGTGCGAGGTGCGGAAGCCGTCGAAGAAGTTGAGGAAGGGAACGCGGCCCTTGATGGTGGACAGGTGGCAAACGGCGCCGAGGTCCATAACCTCCTGCGGGTTGGTGCAGGCCATCATGGCATAACCGGTCTGACGGCAGGCATAAACGTCGGAATGGTCACCGAAGATGTTCAGTGCATGAGAAGCCACGCAGCGCGCCGAAACATGAATGACCGAGGGGAGCAACTCACCTGCGATCTTATACATGTTCGGGATCATCAGAAGCAGACCCTGCGAAGCGGTGAAGGTGGTGGTGAGAGCACCGGCAGCCAGCGAACCGTGAACGGCACCGGCGGCACCTGCCTCCGACTGCATCTCAACAACCTTGACGGTATCGTCGAAGACGTTCTTGAGACCTGTGGCCGACCAGGAGTCGGTCAGCTCGGCCATTACGCTGGAGGGCGTAATGGGGTAGATGGCAGCAACCTCGGTAAACGCATACGATACGTGTGCGGCAGCGGTGTTACCATCCATGGAAATCATTTTTCTTGCCATTTCATAACCTCCGTATGAATAATTATTGATATAGCTTTATGCGGCATTCGGAATATCTCCATCCTATGCCACCATACATTTTATCACAGATAGGAAGAAAAGTAAAGACTATTTTGAAGATTTTCCGAGAAAACAAGCGAAATTTTTTTGTAAAATCGGAAATGTTTATCACAAAAAAACAAAAAAGCTTTTCTTTCACAGGCAAGATTCGCCAAATAAAGGAAAGCTTAGGTTTGTTATGTTGAATTTGGAATACAAAAATTCCAAAAATCATATCCCTCGGTATGGTTAAGGGACGGTTTTTATGTTTTGATTCTTACCATGAAATCAGAAGCGCACGGCAGGGAGCACCGTCGGCTCCGCCGAGGGAGAGCGGTGCGGCACTCAGAAAATAGGTGCCGGTCGGGACATCGTGCAGACGGATGCCCTCAAGAAGAACAATCTCGGCGGACAAGAGCGCAAGATGTACCGCCATGGGAGCCTCTTGGGGGCCGACCGATTGGGATTCGGTTCCGATCAGGTCAAGACCGGCCGCGGCAAGCACCTGCGCGGCATCCAGGGTGAGAACCGCGTTTCCCCGTATGAGAAGCCGCTTAGCTGCCTCAGAAGAGGCGCTTTGTGCCTCAGCAAGCAGGGCACGGGCGGCTGCGGCGTCAAGAATTCCCTCGCAAGCGGCGACATACGCCGGCCCTACGGTTTTACTCAGCGGAATCTTGTCAACTGTGCTTCCGTTTGGCAGAAAGTGAAACGGAGCATCGATATGCGTACCGTTATGTGCGCACATGGAAAAGGCGGTCAGATTATAGGCATCCCCGCGCGATGTGGCGGATAAAACCTCACGGCGCGGGGATGGATCGCCGGGATAGATCCGGGAGGAAAAGACCTCTTGCGAAATATCGTAAATCGTCACGGTGTTCCCGCTCCTTCTCTTACTTGATCATGCCGTAGCCGCCGGCATATTTGCTGACATCGGAGGCAACGACAAACACTTTGTTGTCGCAGACCTTGCGGATGTCGCTTAACACCTTCGGCATTTCCTTGCGGGGCAGAACGATGAAGATCATGTTCATTTTGTCGGTTGAGCCGTGACCGGCAAAGACCGTGTAGCCCTTGTTGGCGGCGGTCAGATAGGCGGTAATGGCCTCGGTGCTTTCGTCACCGGCAATCAGCTCCAGATTGGAGGTGCCGAGGGCGATTTTGCTTTCGAGCGTTGAGCCGAGGAAGAGCCCGGTGGCATAACCGACGCAGTAAAAGAGCAAAAGAAACAGATTGTCGCCTAAGGTTGTGATGATCGTTGAGATGACAAGACCCCAGATGGCACATTCCAAAAAGCCGAGTCCGGCCGCCTTGAGGCGCTGGCCGCGCACCATCATGCAGGTCTTGAGCGATTGAATGGAAATTTCGACGATCTTGGCCCCGCACACCAAAAGGCAGACAACGATCGGAGGCAGGGAAGAAAGAAATTCGGACATAATACTCTCCTGAAGGAAGGGTAAGTGACTCAGCTCTTGCGCCAGACCATCGTGTTAACTACGCCGGTGTAAGACTGAATGATTTTGACAACCTTGGTGGAAACGTTTTCTCCGACATAGTCGGGAACCGGGATGCCGTGGTCGCCGTTTTCCTTCATGGCGACTGCGGTTGCTACCGCTTGCAAGAGAGACTCCTTGCGGATCCCGGCGAGAACAAAGCCGGCCTGATCGAGAGACTCGGGGCGCTCGGTGGAGGTACGGATGCAGACGGCAGGGAAGGGATGGCCGACCGAGGTGAAAAAGCTCGATTCCTCGGGCAGCGTTCCGCTGTCGGATATCACGGCAAAGGCGTGCATCTGCAGGCTATTGTAATCGTGGAAGCCGAGAGGCTCATGGCGAATGACACGGCGGTCAAGCTCAAAGCCGCTTTCCTCCAGACGCTTGCGCGAGCGCGGGTGGCAGGAATACAGGATAGGCATGTCGTAGGCTTCGGCGAGGGCATTGATGGCCGTAAAGAGGCTGAGAAAGTTCTTTTCGGTATCGATATTTTCCTCACGGTGCGCCGAGAGCAGAAGATAGCGCCCTTTTTCCAGTCCGAGGCGTTCGTGGATATTGCTGGCCAGAATATCGTCCAGATTCTGATGCAGAACCTCCGCCATCGGTGAACCGGTGACATAGGTGCGTTCCTTCGGCAGACCGCATTCGTGCAGGTAGCGTCTGGCGTGCTCGGAATAGGCCAGATTGACATCCGAAATGATGTCCACGATACGGCGGTTGGTTTCCTCGGGCAGGCATTCGTCCTTACAGCGGTTGCCTGCCTCCATGTGAAAGATCGGAATATGCAGGCGCTTGGCGGCAATCGCAGACAAGCAGGAATTGGTATCTCCGAGAATGAGCAGGGCATCGGGCTTGACCTGTACCATCAGCTTGTAAGCACCGTTGATGATATTGCCGACGGTGGCACCGAGATCATCGCCGACGGCGTTAAGATAGACATCGGGCTCTCCCAGCTTCAGGTCACGGAAAAAGATGCCGTTCAGCGTGTAGTCATAGTTCTGTCCGGTATGGGCAAGCAGGGTGTCAAAATACCGACGGCATTTGGTGATGACCGCCGAGAGACGAATGATCTCGGGACGGGTGCCGACCAGAATGAGCAGCTTGAGCTTGCCGTTGTTTTGAAAATGAATATCGGAATAATCGAGCTTGAGTTCCATACTTATACAACCTCAAAAAAAGTATCGGGCTTTTGGGGATCAAAGGGTTCGCTTGCCCACATCAGAGTGACAAGATCCTCGGTGTCCGAAAGATTGATGATGTTATGCGTGTAGCCGGGGAGCATATGAACCGCTTCGATGCGTTCCCCCGAAACCTCAAAGCGAAGCACCTCATCGTCACCGAGACGACGTTGCTCAATGCGCGCATGACCGGAGACGACAATAAAGAATTCCCATTTTGTGTGATGCCAATGCTGTCCCTTGGTGATGCCGGGCTTGGAGATGTTGACGCTGAATTGGCCGGTTTCGGCGGTACGGAGTAGCTCGGTAAAGCTGCCGCGGACATCGGTATTCATGCGGAGCGGAAAGGCAACCTTTTCCTTTGGCAGATAGGAAAGATAGGTCGCATAGAGCTTTTTGGCAAAGGAGCCGTTTGGCATCGGCGGCATAAGAAGCGTTTCGGGCTGATGCGCAAAGGTGTGCAGTAGCGAGGCAATCGCGCCGAGCGTGACACGATGGGTGACCGGGGCGGCGCAAAAGCTGCCATTCTCCGAAAAAATCGGTGTCAGGCCGTCAAAATCACAGCGGTGGGGATGCCCCTCCAGCGCGAGGAGCATTTCGTCGATCAGATCGTCGATATACAGTAGCTCTAACTCCACCGAAGGGTCGTTTACGGTTAGCGGCAAGCCGATTGCCGCCTGATGACAGAAGGTAGCGACGGCGCTGTTATAAAAGGGACGGCACCATTTGCCGAAAAGGTTGGGGAAGCGATAGATCATCACCTCCGCGCCGGTTTCGGCCGCATAGGCGGTAAACAGCTCCTCGCCGGCCTTTTTACTGCGGCCGTAATCGCTGTCATAGCGTCCGATGAGCGAGGCCTGAATCGAAGAGGAAAGCAGGACGGGACAGCGGTTGCCGTGGCGCTTGAGGGTGTCGAGCAGGGTGGAGGAAAAGCCGAAATTGCCGGTCATAAAGTCGGCGGGATCCTTCGGACGGTTGACGCCGGCGAAATGAAAGACAAAATCAGCCTCGCGGCAGGCCTCTTCCAGCAGGGTGGGATCGGAGGAAAGATCGTAGCGGTAGACCGTTTCGATCGCAAGCGAGGGATGCGTGCGGTCCTTGCCGTCACGGAGCGCCTCCAAGGACGCGGATACATTTCGGCCGACAAAGCCGTCGGCACCGGTGATAAGAATCTTCATGGCGCTCACTCGGAACGGCCGAGGGCGTCCAGCTCCTCGCGGATATAGGAGAGAGCAAGCAGCTTTTCCTTGACCTGTGCGACATTCAGAAGCTCGGTGTTGTTGGAATTGAATTCGGTCAGCAGATTGCGTGCGGTGTCGCCGTTCGAGAAATATTTGTCGTAATTCAGCGTGCGGCTGTCGCAGGGAACACGATAGAAGTGTCCCATGTCGATGGCGTGTGCACATTCCTCGTTGGTCAGCAGCGTTTCGTACATTTTTTCGCCGTGACGAATACCGATGACCTTGATCTTTTCCTTGTCGCCGCCAAACAACTCGCAAACCGCCTCCGCCTGCGTGCCGATGGTGCAGGCGGGCGCCTTTTGGACAAGAATGTCTCCCGACTGTCCGTGCTCAAAAGCAAAGAGAACCAGATCCACCGCTTCGTCCAGCGACATAATGAAGCGTGTCATCGAGGCGTCGGTGATCGTCAGGGGAAGACCGCCCTTGATCTGATCGATCCAAAGCGGAATGACCGAGCCGCGCGAGCACATGACGTTACCGTAGCGGGTACAGCAGATTTTGGTCTTTTGCGGATCGACCGTGCGCGATTTGGCGACAATGACCTTTTCCATCATGGCCTTGGAGGTTCCCATGGCGTTGACGGGATAGGCGGCCTTGTCGGTAGAGAGACAAACGATGTTGCTGACACCGGCATCAATGGCGGCGGTCAGCACGTTTTCGGTGCCGAGGACATTGGTTTTTACTGCCTCAATCGGGAAAAATTCGCAGGAAGGCACCTGCTTCAGCGCGGCGGCATGAAAGATGAAGTCAACGCCGTGCATGGCATTACGTACCGAGGCGAGATCGCGGACATCGCCGAGATAGAAGGAGATTTTATCGGCCACGTCGGGCATGGTGACCTGGAAGGCATGACGCATATCGTCCTGCTTTTTCTCGTCGCGCGAAAAAATGCGGATTTCACCGATGTCGGTGCGCAGAAAGCGGTGCAGAACCGCATTACCGAAGGAACCGGTACCGCCCGTGATCAGAAGGGTTTTGTTCTTAAACAGTGACATGACCTACCTCCAGAATATCGGCGATCCTGCGGGAAGCCAGCCCATCGCCGTAGGGATTGCTGGCCTTGGCCATGGCCGCATACGCGTCCTTGTCGACCAGCAGCTGCTTGAAGTGCCGATAGATAACCTCTTCCTCGGTGCCGACCAGCCGCAGCGTGCCGGCCTTGATGCCCTCGGGACGCTCGGTGGTGTCGCGCATGACAAGCACCGGCTTGCCGAGCGAGGGCGCCTCCTCCTGAATACCGCCCGAGTCGGTCAGAATCAGATAGCTGCGGGCCAGGAAGTTATGAAAGTCGATGACCTCAAGCGGCTCAATGATATGAATGCGGTCGCAGTCGCCAAGCTCCTCGCTTGCGGCGCGGCGTACCGCAGGATTCATATGAATGGGATAAATGGCCTTGACATCGGGGTGCTCCTCCATCACGCGGCGGATGGCGCGGAACATCTGATGCATCGGCTCTCCGAGATTTTCGCGGCGGTGAGCGGTGATGAGAATCAAACGGCTGTCCGCGGCCCAGGTTAATTCGGGATGAGTGTAGTCGCGGCGAACAGTCGTTTGGAGCGCGTCGATGGCGGTGTTGCCGGTGACGTAGATTGTGGCCGCATCCTTGCCTTCGCGGATCAGATTGCTTTGGGCCAGCTCGGTCGGCGCAAAATGATATTGCGACAGAATCGAAACGGCCTGACGGTTGAATTCTTCGGGATAGGGGCTGTAGATTTGATAGGTGCGAAGCCCGGCCTCAACATGACCGACCGGAATCTGCTTGTAAAAGCAGGCCAGCGCCGTGACAAAGGTGGTCGAGGTGTCCCCGTGAACCAGGACGACATCGGGCTTGACTTCGTCAAGCACTTGGCCGATGCCGTTCAAAATGTTGGTCGTAATATCGAACAGGGTTTGCTTGTCCTTCATAATCGAAAGATCGTAGTCGGGCTTTACGCCAAAAACGTCGAGTACCTGATCGAGCATCTGACGGTGTTGACCGGTTACCGTCACGACGGTACGGATACTGCTCCGCGTTTTCAGTTCGTTGACAAGGGGGCACATTTTTATCGCTTCGGGACGGGTGCCGAAGACGAGCATAACGGTTTTCACAGATGATCTCTCCTGCTCTATTGGACTCTTACAGACGGTAGGTGCCGGGCAAATGGCAAACCTTGCGGGTATCGAGAACGATTTTGCCGGCCAGCTTGTCCATATGCTCCTTGATTTCGTTGTGATTGACCATGATCACGACCAGATCCACGTCACGGAGGAACGCATCGAGATCGTGATACTGATTTTTGACAATATCCTTGGTGATATAGGGATCATAGACCTTCAGCGGCTCGGCCAAATGCTTTTCCTGACATTCGAGCAGCTGGAGGGTGGGGGATTCGCGGTAATCGTCGACATTCTCCTTGTAGGTGAGGCCGTAAAGACCGACACGCGAAAGATCGGTCATGCCATGCTCACGCATGATATCGTGAATCCGACCGAGGACAAAGGCAGGCATCGAATCGTTGACCTTCATCGATTCCCAGATGACCTTTGCCAAGGAGGGATAATCGCCGACGAGGAACCAGGGATCGACCGAGATGCAGTGGCCGCCGACGCCGGGACCGGGCTGCAGAATGTTGACACGAGGGTGCATATTGCAGATACGGATGATCTCGTATACGTCCATATCATCGCGGCGGCAGA
>SVSA01000075.1 GCA_015064545.1 Oscillospiraceae bacterium
ACCTCCAACGTCGACTCCCGTACCGAGCAAGCCATTCAAGCGGCCATGAACCGATTGATGGTCGGAAGAACCTCCTTTGTCATCGCTCATCGCCTTTCAACCGTGCAAAACGCTGATGTTATTCTTGTCATTCTCGACGGCAACATCGTCGAGCAGGGTTCGCATACCGAGCTTCTTGCGCGAAACGGTGTCTATCACAGCCTTTATCATTCACAATTTGAAAACTAATATAAAAGAACGCTCTTACCATATTCACAGGTAAGAGCGTTCTTTTCAGCAAAATCGAATCCGTTTCAAAAATGCCATAAGGTGTTTTGGCCAGACCGCGACCTCAGGTATCTCTGTTGCCATCCCAAGACCGTGCGGACCATGCGGAAAAACATGACACTCTGCCGTAATCCCCTTTTTAATAAGGGAGCGGTAGAGGGATAGAGAATTTTCCACGGGTACCAGCGTATCCTCTTCGGTATGCCAGAGAAAACAAGGCGGTGAATCGTCTCGTACCTGCTTTTCGGAGGAAAAGCGTTCGATAAGAGCGACGCGATTCTCATGAGATCCAAGAAAATGATCTCTGGTTTCGTCATGAGTCCCTTCGCCAAGCGTCACGACAGGATAGCAGAGTATGACAGCATCGGGACGCGAGGAGCAGGCATCGATCGGATCATCGGTTTCCCTTCCATAATCGAAATGATAGAGTGAAGTGCTCGCCAAATGGCCGCCGGCAGAAAAGCCAAGTACAGCAATATGTTTCGAATCAATATTCAAGGCATCGGCATGATACCGTAAATACCGAATAGCACGTGTCAAATCGTCGGTCATAGCAGGATAATGATATGGCGCGACACGGTAATTAAGCGTCACCGCGCTAAGCCCCAAGGAATTCAGATACACAGAAACCGCATCACCCTCATGAGCGGAGCGAAACGCATAAGCACCGCCCGGACAAACAATGACGCACGGGTGCTTCGCACCGTCTTTCAGAAGAAAAGGCGTTAGCGTTGGCGGATCTTGACCAATCGTGGGATCAAAATCGGGGACAGCGCCATCCGAAAATAGAAGGATTGGTTGTGACATGACCATAGCTCCTTTGGTAATCAAAAGCGGCGCTTACGAAGGCAAGCGCCGCTTTCAGCTTTCAGAATAAGCCTACAATTTTGCCGTTCTCATCGACATCGATGCGTTCGGCGGCGGGCGATTTAGGAAGACCCGGCATCGTCATGATATCGCCGGTCAAAACCACAAGGAAACCGGCGCCGGCCGACACCTTAACATTGCGAACCGTAACCGTAAAGCCGGTTGGTGCGCCAAGCTTTGTCATATCATCCGAGAAGGAATACTGCGTTTTTGCCACGCAGATAGGCAGACGAGATAAGCCGAGTGCGGTCAAGCGATCGATCTGCTTTTTCGCTTGCGGCGTAATGTTGACGCCGTCACCGCGATAAATACGTTTAACAACCGCTTCGATCTTCTCCTCAATCGTACCGTCAAGCGCATAACTGAAGGAGAACTGATTATCTCCCTCCTCGCAAAGACGCACAACCTCTTCGGCCAGTGCCATACCGCCTTCGCCGCCCTTAGCCCAAACATCCGAAAGAATGGCCTTTACACCCAGTTCAGCACATTTTTCAATCACAAGTGCGATTTCGGCATCGGTATCGGTCGGGAAACGATTGACAGCCACAACAGCCGGCAGACGATATACCTCGGTAATGTTGGATACATGGCGAAGCAGATTCGGAAGTCCCTTCTCGAGTGCGGTCAAGTCTTCACTTCCAAGCTCTGTCTTAGCTTTGCCACCGTGCATCTTCAAGGCACGGACAGTAGCAACAACGACAACTGCCGAGGGTTTAAGACCAGCCACACGGCATTTGATATCGAGGAATTTTTCAGCACCGAGATCGGCACCGAAGCCAGCCTCAGTAATCGCATAGTCGCCGAGCTTCATGGCCATACGGGTTGCAATCACCGAGTTGCAGCCGTGAGCTATATTGGCAAACGGGCCTCCGTGAACAATGGCAGGGGTTCCCTCGAGCGTTTGAACAAGATTCGGTCGGATAGCATCCTTTAAAAGGGCAGCCATCGCGCCGGCAGCCTTCAGATCCCCCGCTGTAATCGGTTCATCCTGATAGGTATATCCCACAATGATACGTCCCAATCTCTCCTTGAGATCAGTAAGCGAGGAAGAAAGGCAAAGAACCGCCATAATTTCCGAGGCAACAGTAATGTCATAGCCGTCCTCTCGCGGCACACCGTTGACACGGCCGCCGAGGCCGTCGGTGACAAAGCGAAGCTGGCGATCGTTCATGTCGACACAGCGGCGCCAGGTAATGCGGCGAGGGTCAATGTTCAGCGCATTTCCTTGATAAATATGATTGTCCAGCATCGCCGCCAACAGGTTGTTGGCCGCACCGATGGCATGGAAGTCGCCGGTAAAGTGCAGGTTGATATCCTCCATCGGAACAACCTGTGCATATCCGCCACCGGCGGCACCTCCCTTGATGCCGAAGACAGGACCGAGCGACGGCTCACGGAGGGCAACAACCGAGTTCTTGCCGATCCTACGGAGTCCGTCGGCGAGACCGATGGTTGTTGTTGTCTTTCCTTCTCCTGCCGGTGTCGGCGTAATCGCAGTAACGAGAACGAGTTTTCCGTCCTGCGCATCCGACTTAAGAATCGAAAGATCGAGCTTAGCCTTATACTTACCATAGGGATCTAAAAGATCGGCATCGATACCTGCCGTTTTTGCAATATCGCTGATCGGCTTCATTTGTACCGACTGAGCAATTTCAATGTCTGTGAGAAATGCCATGAGACTCTTCTCCTTCACTTCTAATATTTATTATTGTGCAAAATACCGTACCGCGGAACGGAACATACCGATATCAAAATTTCCTTCAACATTCTTATACAGTCCGTAACCGATTCGCTCCGAATGACCCATCTTACCAAACACACGTCCATCCGGGGAGGTAATACCTTCAATCGCATCGATCGATCCATTCGGATTTCCGTGAATATCGTAGGTGGGAACACCCTTTTCGTCAACATACTGCGTTGCGATCTGACCGTTCTTTGCAAGCGACGCAATCAGCTCCTCAGAAGCAAGGAAGCGTCCCTCACCGTGCGAAATCGGCACTGTAATAATATCACCTACCGAAACCTCGGAGAGCCACGGAGAGAGATTGGAGGCAATGCGGGTACGAACAAGGCGGGATTGATGTCGACCGATTGTATTAAAGGTCAGCGTCGGGCACGAAGCATCGGTATCCATAATCTTGCCGTAAGGGACAAGACCCAGCTTAATCAATGCCTGGAATCCGTTACAAATACCGGCCATAAGTCCCATACGATGATCCATAAGGTCGGTTACCGCCTCTTTGACGGCAGGGTTACGGAAGAATGCCGTGATGAACTTACCCGAGCCATCGGGTTCATCGCCACCGGAGAAACCGCCCGGAATGAAGACGATCTGCGATTCGGCCACTTTTTTAGCAAAGCGATCCACCGATGCCGCAATGCCTTCGGCAGTCAAATTATTGATAACCATGATTTCGGGAACCGCACCGGCATCGGCAAAGACCTTAGCCGAGTCGTATTCGCAGTTCGTTCCCGGGAAGACGGGAATTACAACGCGCGGCTTGGCAAAAACAGAGGGTGAGGTTACCTTAGACGTGGCCGTGTAGGAATAGCGTGCCGGAGCTTTCGCTTCGGTCTTAATATTACAAGCGAAGACAGGCTCCAGCTTGTCTTCATACGCAGTAAGAAGCTCCTCGCAGGAAACCGAATCGCCGCCACGCGTAATCATTCCGGTATCGGTTACCGTACCGAGACGGCGACCGGCCTCGTAGCCATCCTTCAATTCCAGAACAAACGC
Organism: Oscillospiraceae bacterium; assembly: GCA_015064545.1. Taxonomy (GTDB): domain Bacteria; phylum Bacillota; class Clostridia; order Oscillospirales; family CAG-272; genus Colimorpha_A. The sequence continues at coordinate 3,875 of SVSA01000075.1, forward strand.
ACCATACGCATAGCCGAAAAGCTCGTCGTCCGAGAAGGCAGGATCAAAGGCAAAGCCCGTACCGTTTCCAAACGACATCTTCATAACCGCCTCGGCAACGCCACCAAAGCCCGGTGTATAGGCGGCAAGAATGGCTCCCTCGTCGTTTAAGGATTTGACCTCCTCATAGACAGACAGAAGCGATTCCGTCATCGGCAAGCCGTTTTCGTCGTACTCCGGCTTAATAAACCAGACATCGCTGCCAATGTTACGGAACGGTCCGGTCAGAATTTCGTCAACTGTTGAGGTAGTAACCGCGAAGGACACGAGTGTTGGAGGAACATCGAGCTGCTCAAAGCTTCCGCTCATCGAGTCCTTACCGCCAATCGCAGCAATACCGAGCTCTGTCTGCGCCTTGAAGGCACCGAGCAATGCGGCCATCGGCTTACCCCAGCGAGAGGGATTCTTCATCGGTTTTTCAAAATATTCCTGGAAGGTGAGATAGACATCACGGAAGGCAGCACCCGAGGCAATCAGCTTGGAAACCGACTCCACCACGGCAAGATAGGCGCCATGATAGGGGCTCTTTTCCGAAATATAGGGGTTAAAGCCCCATGCCATTAAGGAACAATCTTTTGTGTGCCCCTTTTCGACAGAGACCAAATTGACCATTGCCTGTGAAGGCGTTAACTGACGTGAACCGCCGAAGGGCATCATGACTGTTCCGGCTCCAATGGTACTGTCAAAGCGCTCGGCAAGACCACGCTTTGAGCAAACATTCAGATCCGAAGCAAGCGCGCGGTAAGCATCGGCATAATCGTTAACCGGAGCTTTACGGTAATCCTCGGGCTCTGCAACCGCAACCGAAATATGCTTCTCCGCACCGTTGGAATTTAGGAAATCGCGGGAAATATCGACAATAGGTTTCCCATTCCACACCATAACGAGGCGAGCCTCCTCGGTAACTTCAGCTACCTTGACAGCCTCCAGGTTTTCCTCTTCGGCAAGTGTCAGGAAACGGGAAAGATCCTTCGGGGCAACAACGACAGCCATACGCTCCTGCGATTCACTGATCGCAAGCTCGGTACCGTCAAGGCCCTCATATTTTTTGGGAACGGCATTGAGATCGATGAACAAACCATCTGCCAGCTCACCGATAGCAACCGAAACACCGCCGGCGCCAAAGTCATTGCATCGTTTGATCAGTTTGGAGGCTTCGGGATTACGGAAAAGACGCTGAAGCTTACGTTCGACAGGGGCATTACCCTTCTGAACCTCTGCACCGCAGGTTTCTACCGAGTGCGCATCATGTGCTTTGGAGGAACCGGTTGCACCGCCAATACCGTCACGACCGGTACGTCCGCCGAGCAGAATGACAACATCACCGGGTGCCGGACGTTCACGACGAACATTCGCTGCCGGTGCAGCCGCGATCACAGCACCGATTTCCATACGCTTGGCGGCATAGCCATCGTGGTAGAGCTCGTCAACCTGACCGGTTGCCAAGCCAATTTGATTGCCATAAGAGGAATTGCCGGCTGCCGCTGTTGTCACAAGCTTTCGTTGAGGCAATTTGCCGGGAATCGTTTCACTGACAGGCTTGAGCGGATCTGCCGCACCGGTAACACGCATGGCACCGTAAACATAGGAGCGTCCCGAAAGCGGATCGCGAATTGCACCGCCAATACAGGTGGCGGCACCGCCGAAGGGTTCGATTTCGGTGGGATGATTGTGCGTTTCGTTTTTAAACAAAAGCAGCCACGGCTCTGTTTTCCCGTCAACAGTAACATCGATCTTAACCGTACAGGCATTGATTTCTTCCGACTCGTCGAGCTTATCGAGCTGACCGTTATGGCGAAGGTATTTAGCGGCAAGAGTACCGATATCCATCAGATTAATCGGCTTGGTGCGGCCGAGCTCTCTGCGTACCGCAAGATAATCCTGATACGCCTGTTCCAAAAGCGGATCCTCAAAGGTGGCCTGATCAATTGTCGTAAGGAAGGTGGTGTGACGGCAGTGATCCGACCAATAGGTATCGATCATACGGATTTCGGTAATGGTGGGATCACGTTTCTCGGTACGGAAATAATCGCGGCAGAAGCGAATATCATCCAGATCCATTGCCAGACCCTTTTCCTTAATGAACCGGCTTAATTCATCATCCTCATAGGCAAGAAAACCGTTAAGAACCTCGACCTCAGTCGGAATGTCGTATTCGGTCTTCAGCGTTTCGGGAAGCGCAAGCGAAGCCTCACGGCTTTCAACAGGGTTGATGACATATTTTTTAATCGTTTCAATTTCTTCGGCCTGAAGATCTCCGTAGAGGCAGTAGACCTTGGCCGTTTTTACACCGGGATTGGCCTCGCTCGCCATAATGCGAATACACTGTTCGGCAGAATCAGCACGCTGATCAAATTGTCCAGGGAGAAATTCAACAGCAAAGATAACCGCCGCATCGGCTGGAAGAAGCGTGGTAACCTCATCAAGCTGAGGCTCCGAGAAGACGGTGCGAACGGCACGCTCCAACAGCTCTCCCTCCAAATTTTCGATATCATAGCGATTGAACAAACGTAAATCCGTAAGAGATGTTATGCCAAGGAAGGAGCGAATGTCGGCGATAAGTGACTCAGCCTCGTGACGGAGTCCCGATTTCTTTTCAACAAATATTCTGTTTACCATCTTAAATATCCTTTATTTGTCGTTTTTCGCGGCAAGGGCACGCTTGCCAATGTCGCGGCGATAGAAGCCATTTTCAAGAGAAACGGAAGTAACACGCGCGTAGGCGGCCTCAACAGCTTCTTTCAGCGTCGGGCGAACGGCGGTAACACCGACCACACGTCCGCCAGCAGAAACCGTGACACCCTCCTCATTCTTCTTGGCACCCGCCACAAAAGAATACTCATTCTCGGTATCGGCAGGAACCGCAAGCGGAAAGCCACTCTGATACTTTTGTGGATAGCCCTGTGAGGCCACAATGACACAACAAGCCGCACCATCGGCAAAAGCAACCTCCGTTTCCGCGAGCGTACCGTTTGTCGTTGCTTTCATAACCGTGAAAAGGTCACTCTTCAAAAGCGGAAGAACCACCTGTGTTTCGGGATCACCAAAACGGCAGTTGTATTCGATAACCTTGGGACCGTTCGGCGTAATCATAAGGCCGAAGTATAAGCAGCCACGGAAGGTTCGTCCTTCGGCATTCATGGCGTGAATGGTTGGCAAGAAAATTGTTTCCATGCACACCGCTGCCACCTCATCGGTATAATATGGATTGGGAGCGACCGTTCCCATGCCACCGGTATTGAGGCCCTCGTCATGATCGAGCGCGCGCTTGTGATCCATCGAGGAAACCATCGGCTTGACCGTTTTCCCATCGGTAAATGCCAACACCGATACCTCGGGACCGGTCAGAAACTCTTCAATGACCACGCGGCACCCGCTGGAACCGAATAGTTTGTCCTCCATCATCGAATGAATCGCATCCACCGCTTCCTCGCGTGTCTGAGCGATAATGACACCCTTCCCGAGTGCCAAGCCATCTGCCTTGATAACCGTGGGATATTGGTTAAGAGAATCTAAATAGGCGATCGCCTTGCCCGAATCATCAAATGTTTCGTAAGCGGCTGTCGGAATCCCATATTTTTTCATCAAATTTTTTGAAAAGATTTTGCTTCCCTCAATGATGGCAGCATTCGCCGTGGGACCGAAGCAAGGAATCCCCACCGCGTTCAATCGATCGACCGCGCCAAGCACCAGCGGATCGTCGGGAGCAACAACGGCATATTCGATTTCATTTTCAACAGCAAACGTCACGATGGCGTCAATATCCTTGGCACCGATCGGTACAAGAACGGCCTCTCCCTCCATACCGGCATTACCGGGAAGCGCGTAGATCGTTTCGATTTCGGGAGACTGCTTAAGCTTTTTGATAATCGCGTGTTCGCGGCCACCGCCGCCGACAACCATGATTTTCATACAGGTTCTGTCCTTTCGGAAATCAATGATGGAAGAGTCGCATGCCGGTAAAGGCCATCGCCATACCGTACTTGTCACAGCACTCGATCACCAAATCATCGCGAATCGAGCCACCGGGCTCGGCTATGTAAGAAACACCGCTCCTCTTGGCGCGTTCGATATTATCGCTGAACGGGAAGAAGGCATCCGAGCCAAGCGACACACCGGTAATTGTATCCAGATAGGCTCTCTGCTCCTCGCGCGTAAAGACTGCCGGCTGTTCGGTAAAGTACTTCTGCCAGTTACCGTCGGCGCAGACCTCCTCTTCATTTTGGTTGATATAACCATCAATCACATTATCGCGGTCGGGACGTCCGATGGTAGGCAGGAAGGGGAGGTTGAGCACTTTTTCATGCTGGCGAAGGAACCAAGTATCGGCCTTACCGCCGGCAAGACGGGTGCAATGCACACGGGACTGCTGTCCTGCCCCGACACCGATG
>SVSA01000076.1 GCA_015064545.1 Oscillospiraceae bacterium
TTTCAGGGGTTAAGCCTGTATTTGCCCCTTATAGGGGCTGTGCAAACCACCGGTTGAACCGGTGGTTTTGATTATGCCATATATAATAAGGAAGAAAACTATAAGGAAAGTAACCCGGCCTCCACCATTTTCTGCAGCGACATCAGGATGCCGAGCTTGGCGTGATACCAAGTGAGTCCCCCTTGGAAATAGACGGCATAGGGCTCGCGGATGGGGCCGTCAGCCGAAAGCTCGATCGAGGAACCCTGCACAAAGGCACCGGCGGCCATGATGACTTCGCTGTCATAGCCGGGCATGGCCCACGGCTCGGGGGTAACATAGCTGTCGACGGGCGCGGCGGCCTGAATACCGCGGCAGAAGGCCACCATAGCCTCGCGGCTGCCGAGCTCCACGGCCTGAATGATGTCGTGGCGCGATTCGGAGCCGGTCGGGATGACACGATAGCCAAGACGCTCATAGAGATTGGCAGCAAAAACGGCGCCCTTGAGTGCCGAGGCGGTGACGGTCGGGGCAAGGAAGAAGCCCTGATAAAAGGCGGGCATAATGCCGAGGTTAGCACCAACCTCCTGACCGAGACCGGGCGCAGACAGACGGAAGGCGCAACGTGAAACGCAAGCCTCGGTGCCGACGATGTAGCCGCCGATCGGAGCCAGACCGCCGCCCGGATTCTTGATCAGCGAGCCGACGGTCATATCGGCACCGACATCGGACGGTTCGATCTCCTCGACAAATTCGCCGTAGCAGTTATCCACCATAACGATCAGATCGGGCTTGACGGCCTTGCAAAAGGCAATCAGCTCACCGATCTGCCGGACCGAAAAGGTCGGTCTGGTTTTGTAGCCCTTGGAGCGCTGAATGGTGACGAGCTTGGTTTTGGGTGTGATGGCCTTGGAGATGGCTTCGTAGTCAAAGGTACCGTCGGGTAGTAAGTCGACCTGGCGGTAAGAGACGCCGTATTCCTTCAGCGAGCAGGGGGAGGGACGGATACCGATGACCTCCTCCAAGGTGTCATAAGGGCCGCCGGCCGGCGAAAGCAGCTCGTCGCCGGGGAGGAGATTCGCCGAAAGCGCTACGGTCAGGGCATGGGTGCCGCAGGTGATTTGGGGGCGCACCAGCGCCGCCTCGGTGTGAAAGACATCGGCGTAAACCTTTTCGAGATTGTCGCGCCCGAAATCGTTATAGCCGTAGCCGGTAGTGGCGGCAAAATGCGTGGCATTGACGCGGTTTTTCTGCATGGAGGCAATGACCTTGAGCTGGTTAGCCTCGGCCGTGCGATCGATAGCCTCAAAGCGCGCAGTCAGCGAGGCGAGAACCTCTTCCCCCAGGGCAAAAACGGCATCCGAAATGCCAAGCGGAGCATAGATGTTGGTAAGGCTCATAGAATTCCTTTCGAAAGGGAACCCCGGATCTCCGGGGTTCCCCTTATCATATGATGTTTTCAGTTAGAAGGAGACCGAGACGCCGAGGAAGGTTGCCAGTGCACGCAGCTTGGCGGGGGTGTCGGGATTGGTGTCCTTAAATTCGTTGTTCTTTTCTTGCAGAATATCGGCAAAGGTAGCCTTTGTCTCGTCGTTCAGCTCAAAGCCGCAGGGATCGGAGGTGCCGTCCTTGATCAGAAGCGATACGGTGTTGCCGAGGATCTCGGAGGCCAGATAGCTGTCGATCAGGTCGGTGTGATCGTTTTCGCTGTTGTTCGAAAGCTGATACAGAAGAACCAGTGCATTCGACAGCGTTTGCGATTCGGTTTTCAGCTCGTCTGCCGTCATGTCGTTTTCGCTGATTGCGGTAAAGAGCGCGTTGACGAGCGACAGGAGCGTGGTGGCCTCCTCGCCGATGTCATCGCCGAAGGCGTTCAGCAGCTCATCGGTCAGCGAATCCTTGAGCTGTGTGAGCACCTCGGGATTGGCTGTCAGAATCTGCTCCATGGTAGCGGGATCGACATTACCCTGCTGAATCTGGGTAAGAACATCAGCGGTGTTCATGGTCGTATCGACAAAGGCACCGAAGGTTGCATCCTCAACCGGACGCGAAACCGAGGCGTTCAGCGCATCACGGAGTGTGGAGGTGACCGCTTCGCTCATGCCGTCGCCGGCATTGGCGCCGATCAGAACGCCTGCCACCTCAACGGTTTTATCGACACCGATCGAGGGATGGCGTGCCAGACCTTCGATCATGTTGCCGATGGCGGCACCCGAAATCGATTCGCTACCGCTGTTGGCAAGTGCGGCCACGCCGTTCAGAAGCATGGTGATCGAGTCACCCTCGGCCTTGACCGCGTCACCGGTCAGCGGGGCGGTGGGGAGCTCGCCGAGTGTGTTTTTCAGCTGGTCGCGCTGTGCGGGATCCGAAACGGCCTCCTCGATCAGAAGATCGACCAGCGTATTGACGGTTGATGCCTTGAAGGAGGCCAGGCTGTCGGTGCTGTTAAGCGCTTCAGAAAAGGACTGCGAGAAGCCGGCAATGTCGGCGTTCGACAGATTGGGCTCGTCGGACAGAAGCTCGCCGACAACTCCCGATTCGACACCGGAGCGAAGCACCTGGAAGAGGGCGGGAAGGTCGCCGTGAAGCGTATCCTTATCCGAAAGACCGTTATAGCCGCTCAGCATTTGCGAAACCGTGGAATCCTCGTCCGGTGTGACGGTATTGGCGACATCGCAAACCAGACCGACGAAGAAGGTGTTATCCGTCAGCAGCTTTTCGGTTTCGTTCAGCATGGCAATGACTTGGGCATTGACCTCAGCCGAGCCGGAGCCGAGGCTTCCGAAGGCGGCAGCACCGGCCGCGATATGGCTGACGCCGCGGACGGTTTCGGGGAGGTTAATGGTTTCTCCTTCGTGAGAGAAGGAGAGGAGATTATCATAAACAAGCGCGAAGGGACCCGAGGTTGCTGTCTTGGAGAGCAGCGTATCTCCGGCCGAGGAGACGAGCTCCTGCTGGGCGGCCAGCGATTCATCGAGCGAAGCAACCGTGGTGTAAACCTCGTTGCCGAGGCCGAGCGTGCCGTACAGGGGGAGAAGGAGAATCAGCGTAAACAGCAGGGCGTCGACAATGGAAATTGCCATACCGCCGAGATTGTTGCCGATCTTTTTCGGCTGGGGAATCAGATTGCGGAAGACCGCCGAGGAAACCAGCTTGATGAGGAGCGCGATGAGAAGAAAGACCGGAATGAAAATAACCAGTGCACAAACGGCAGTCGCAAGACCCGAAACGAGCGCGGCCATGTGTCCGCCCGCAAGCATCGGTGCATAATCGCTGCCGATCGCATTCACAACCAGCGATTCGACGAAGGAGGCAGGGAAGGAGGCGATAAGGCGGGCGAGGATGACCGAAACAACGGCCGAGAGAAGCGTAGCCGCGAGCGAAATCAAGGCGCGCGGCGTGCCTCTTTTGTAGCCGAGGAGGGCAAAGCTGACACCGCAGATGGCGGCAATCAGCAGAAACGGAGCCCAAACAAGCAGAGAAATTACAGAGGAAGTCATACAATTTCAGTCCTTTCAGCGTATTTAGAAGGTATCCACAGGGAAAAGAATTTTGAGCTGGTTGATCTTACTGGTGTAGGCCTTTTGCTGTTTTTCTCCAAGAAGCTGCTCACGGAGCTGCTCCTTGATTTCGTCAAAGGCAACCTCACTGTCCTCGCTCTTGGCGGTAACCGTGATGAGATGCCAGCCGAACTGGGTTTTTACGGGAGCCGAAAGCTCACCGATGGCCAGCGCAAAGGCGGCCTCGTCGAATTCCGGAACCATCTGGCCGTGACCGAAGGCACCGAGATCGCCGCCGTTCTGTCCCGAGGGGCAGGAAGAGAACTGCTTAGCGGCATCGGCAAAGGTCAAGGTACCGGCCACGATTTGCTCGCGGATTTCGGTCGCCTTTTCCTCGCTATCAACGAGGATGTGCGAGGCGGTGACGGTTTCGCCGGTGCGGAAGCGCTCCTTGTTTTCTTCGTAGAAGGTTTTCACCTCGTCATCGGTGACGCGGACATTCTCCACGGCCTTCTGAATGGCGAATTTGGTGAGAAGCTCGTCCTTAACCGCGGCTAACTGTGCTTTAAAGGCAGGATCGAATTCGAGCAGATCGCGTCTGGCCGAGGCAAGCAGGAGCTTGCGGTTGATGAGCTGCTCGAGCACCATGCGGCGCCCCTGAGGGTTGTTGAGGTTCTGACCGCGCTGGCCCATCGCAAGGATGGCCTCGGTTACCTCGGCTTCGGTAATGTTCATGCCTCCGACCGAGGCAAGGATTCTATTGTCTTCCATGAGAATCATGATCCTTTCGGGTAGTTATTATGTTCAGTATATCATATTTTGCCGTCGATTGCAAGAGGCAAATGCGATCTTCGGCGAAAGAATCGGGTTTTATGGGCGCTACTTCCGATTCCTTAAGCTGTCGGATATTTTTCCGGGATACGGAGCCAAATAGGGCGGTCGGGCTTGACAAAAGGATAAGCTTATGGTATAATTTAGCTAAATATGCAGAAAGGAACCGCAAGATACTCTCTATGGAATTAACCGAATTTTTTCAACTGGTGACAACGAATCCGATGATTGCCATCACCGTTGTCCTCACACTCGGTGTCATTCTGGTCAACGGATGGACGGATGCGCCGAATGCGATTGCTACCTGCGTGTCAACGCGTGCCATGAAGCCGAAGGCGGCGATTCTGATGGCGGCCGTCTTTAATTTCCTTGGTGTCTTCGTGATGACGCTGTTAAGTGCCAAGGTGGCGACGACGATTTACAAGATGGTAGATTTTGGCACCGATGCCAAGGAAGCAACCGTGGCGCTTTGCGCCGCCTTGGTGGCGATTGTTGTCTGGGCGACAGCTGCCTGGAAATTTGGCATTCCGACAAGCGAAAGCCACGCGCTGATCGCCGGACTGACCGGCGCCGCGATTGCGATGCATAACGGTCTCGGCGGTGTCAGCGGCGCGGAATGGCAAAAGGTGCTGATCGGCCTGGCTCTTTCCTCGGTGCTCGGCTTTGGCCTTGGCTTGGGCTCAGCTAAGCTGACCGAAGCGCTCTTCCGCCGTGCCGACCGTCCGAAAACAACGAAATTCTTCCGCGGTGCGCAGATTTGCGGCGGTGCCTCGATGGCCTTTATGCACGGCGCACAGGACGGTCAGAAATTCATGGGTGTCTTTCTTCTCGGTATCGCGATGGCATCGGGACAGACCGGCGTTTCGGAATTCAGTATTCCGATTTGGCTGATGATTCTTTGCTCGGTGGTCATGGCACTCGGTACCTCGATCGGCGGTTATCGTATTATCAAATCGGTCGGTATGGATATGGTCAAGCTGCAGATCCATCAGGGCTTTGCCGCCGACCTTGCCGCTGCGCTTTGCCTGTTGGTTGCTTCGCTGACCGGTATTCCCGTCAGTACGACGCACACCAAGACAACGGCCATCATGGGTGTCGGCGCTTCGCGACGGCTCTCGGCGGTCAACTGGGGTGTGGTCAAGGAAATGGTGTTGACCTGGGTGCTGACCTTCCCCGGATGCGGTTTGCTCGGTTATCTCGTTGTTAAGCTCTTTATGCTCTTTGTCTAAGGATTGATTGAATCGAAAGGAATTACCGTCATGTTATTTAAAAAAGAAAAAGAATACAACTATTTTGACTATTTCATTAAGAACGTCGGCTTCGCCTGCGAAGCGGCCGACTATCTCGCCGAATCACTCGGCAATTACGACAGCACCCTGTTCCGCACCCGTGTGGCCCATATGCATGAAATCGAAAACCGCGCGGATGATGAAAAGCATGAGATGATGGCGCGTTTGTTCCATGAGTTTCTCCCGCCGATCGACCGTGAGGATATTGTTGAGCTGGCGCATTATTTGGACGATGTGGTGGATACCATTGACGATGTGATGCTTCGTGTTGAAATGTATTGCCTGACCGAAATACGTCCGGAGGTGCTGGAATTCACCAAGCTCATCTGCCGTTGTACGCAGGAGCTCAGCGTTCTTGTTACCAAATTCAAAAACTTCAAGCACGCCAAGGATATCCGTGAAGCCATTGTGACCGTCAACGCGATCGAGAGCGAAGGAGATAAGCTTCATTCCGATTGCATCCGCGCGATGTATCAGGATGATGCGGTAGATGCCAAGAGGGTTATTGCTTGGTCGGCCATTTACGATGATTTGGAAATGTGCCTCGATGCCTGTGAGCACGCGACCGACGTGATTGAAACGGTTTTGATGAAGAATACCTGATCGACTACCATAAGAGAGCCATGACACGGCTGTGTCATGGCTCTTTTTTTGATGCAAAAACAATGGCGCACCTGCAGGATCGCAGGTGCGCCAAGCATTACTTGATGCGGAAACGGAATCAGCTGTACAGCTGTTCGAGCTTCTTGAGGTGCTCGTACTTCGCCTTAGCGGCCTTTTCTGCCTTGGCAAAGAGCTCTTCGGCTCTCTCCGGGAAGGCAGCAGCCAGACGGCTGTAACGGTTTTCGCTCTTGATGAAGTCCACGTAGGAAGCGGTGGGTTCCTTGCTGTCGATGGTCATGGGGTTCTTACCCTCGGCCTTGAGAGCAGGATTATAGCGGAACATCTGCCAGTAACCGGCCTCAACAGCCTTCTTCATTTCGCCCTGGCAGTTGGTCATACCGCCCTTGAGTCCGTGCATTTCGCAGGGCGCGTAGCCGATGACGATCGAGGGGCCGTGATATGCTTCAGCCTCGGTAAGAGCCTTGAGGGTCTGGTTCATGTCGGCGCCCATAGCGATCTGTGCGACATAGACATAACCGTAGGACATAGCGATCTGAGCGAGGTCCTTCTTGCCGATGGCCTTACCGGCAGCGGCAAACTGAGCGACCTGACCGATGTTCGAAGCCTTGGAGGCCTGACCGCCGGTGTTACTGTAAACCTCAGTATCGAAGACCATGATGTTAACATCTTCGCCGGAAGCGAGAACGTGGTCAAGACCGCCGAAGCCGATATCGTAAGCCCAGCCGTCACCACCGAAGATCCAAACCGACTTCTTAGAGAGGTAGTCCTTCTCGGCGAGGATTTCCTTCGAGGCCTCGCAACCCTCGGCAGCCCAGCCCTCGAGGAGCTCGATGAGTGCCTTGGTAGCGGCGTCGTTCTTGGCACCGTCATCCACGGTGTTCAGATACTCGTCTACGATAGCCTTGCACTTGTCGCAGGGAGTTTCAAGCGCCTTTACCTTTTCAATCAGGCGGTTACGGATGGTCTTCTGGCCGAGGTAGATACCGAGACCGTGCTCAGCATTGTCCTCGAACAGCGAGTTACCCCAAGCGGGGCCGCGGCCGCTGTCGCGGTTAACGGTGTAAGGCGTAGCGGGAGCCGAGCCGCCCCAGATGGAGGAGCAACCGGTCGCGTTGGAGATATACATTCTCTCACCAAAGAGCTGGGTGATGAGACGTGCATACGAGGTTTCGGCACAGCCGGCGCAGGAGCCCGAGAACTCAAGCAGGGGCTGCTCGAACTGGCTGTTCTTGAGAAGCGGGAAGGATGTGGGCTTCTTGGTAACCTTGGCGACGCAGTAGTCGAAGACCTCCTGCTGATCGGCCTGCGAAGCTTGAGGCTTCATGGCGAGTGCGGCCTTTTCGGGCGTACCGTTAGCCTTGGCCTTCTGGGTGACAGGGCAGACGTTGACGCAGAGGCCGCAACCCATACAGTCGAGGGGGCTTACCGTCATCGTGAACTTCAGGCCGGCAACATCCTTGCCAAGCGTCTTGGCGGTGTACTTGGTCGAAGCGGGTGCAGCGGCGGCCTCTTCCTCGTTGAGCAGGAAGGGACGGAGGGTGGCGTGCGGGCAAACGAAAGCACACTGGTTACACTGGATACAGTTGGCGGGAATCCATTCGGGAACGTCAACGGCAACGCCGCGCTTTTCGTAAGCGGCCGAGCCCTGCGGATAGGTACCGTCGGCCATATCCTTGAAGGCGGATACGGGGAGGGTAT
>SVSA01000077.1 GCA_015064545.1 Oscillospiraceae bacterium
GCGGTCGGGACGTCCGATGGTAGGCAGGAAGGGGAGGTTGAGCACTTTTTCATGCTGGCGAAGGAACCAAGTATCGGCCTTACCGCCGGCAAGACGGGTGCAATGCACACGGGACTGCTGTCCTGCACCGACACCGATGGCCTGACCGTCGATGGCGTAGCATACCGAATTGGACTGCGTATATTTCAAGGTAATGAGCGCTACGATAAGATCGCGAATGGCGGATTCGGGAAGCTCCTTGTTGGCTGTCACTACATTCTGAAGGAGCTCACGATTGATTTTAAAGTTATTTCTTCCCTGCTCAAAGGTGATACCGTAGACCTGCTTACGCTCAATAGGATCGGGCACAAAGTCGGGATTGATCTTCACGATATTGTAATTACCCTTCCGCTTGGTCTTGAGAATTTCCAGCGCCTCGGCCTCGTAGCCGGGCGCTATCACGCCGTCGGAAACCTCGCGCTTGATCATCAACGCCGTGGTAACGTCACAGACATCCGAGAGAGCCACCCAGTCACCAAAGGAACACATACGGTCGGTGCCGCGCGCGCGAGCATAGGCACAGGCGAGCGGAGATTCATCCAGCCCGGGAATATCGTCCACAAAGCAAGCCTTCTTCAAGGTGTCGGACAGCGGAATACCAACAGCGGCCGAGGTGGGGGAAACATGCTTGAAGGAGGTAACGGCAGGCATGCCGAGCGCCTCCTTCAGCTCCTTGACAAGCTGCCAGGAATTGAAGGCATCAAGAAAGTTAATATAACCGGGACGTCCGCAAAGAATCTCGATCGGAAGCTCGGTTCCGTCGTGCATATAGATTTTAGAGGGCTTTTGGTTGGGATTACAACCGTATTTCAGTTCAAATTCTTTCATATTGGAATCTCCTTAACATGTTTTACATTTTAATTCAGAGGAGCTTTCGCCAAATCTCGATGATCTCACAGTCAGCGTGAGGGTCCTCGGGATCTTCTTCCAAGAGAGCACATTGAGTCAAAAGCGCATCCTTATAGGTCGGTAACAAACCGTAGTCAGTAAGTTTGGCGTAAGGAATTGAAGAAAAGCCGGCACCGCAGTTTGTGATCGCACTGATGTTTGAAAACTCCTCCACAAGATCATATCCGCAAAAGACAAATTCCTTTTGCCGTAAAAGCGATGACGGGGTTTGATCGGGTCGAATGATCACCGCAACAATCTGTGCTGTTTCCGGTAAAAGCGCTGCATCCTGTCCCTCAATCTCATACATTTCAAACAAGCCGCAATCAAACGACACGATTTCGTCGCACAGAATCTTGTTTTGATTAAAGCGCTTAACCTCTTCGGTATTAAAGCACCGATCGGCGCCGTAGTAATGAATTTCCCCGTAGGCCTTCGGTTTACTGTCTCGAATGCTCATCGTGATTCTTATACATTCTTATTCACGATTCTGGTTTCGGTCTCGCCGGTAGCCACATCGATATAACGAACAAACAGGGATACCTTATTGTCCTCATTGAGATTCGTCCAGATCAGATCGGTAAGCTCGTCGATCGACACATCGGGAAGCTCCAGGGTCTTGGGCTCGCCCTCAAAGGAAGGCAGGGGATTTCCGTCACCATGGTAGGTATGGATAAACTTAGCGCGGCCTGCTATGGGATTGGAGTAGGCATAGGTGAAGCGCTCACAAGACGAATCGTCGCCCTCCGCACTTTTCAGAATCGACATCGCAAAGTTCATGCCATCCTGCTCACGGCGGATGATGCCGGAAATACGGGGCGTAAAGTTCGGCTTGTCATCCTCAAATTCTCGGGAGCGGAGGGCCTGCTCAAAGGTCATCTGCTTGTCCATAAGGTTGTAGATGGTATCGGTCTGATCACCGTTGGTTACGATGGTTTTATTACCGAGAACACGAACGGGGTAATAGATAATCAGATGGGGGTCGACCATTTTCGATTCGTCAAAGGCCTTGGTACGCATCGCATCGCCTTCCAAGACAAAGACGCGGTTACGGCTATTGACACTGCGCCCCATAATAAAATATGCGGTGACCGCCTTTTTACCGTCGGCCGATTTACCGATCATAATGCCGCGGCCATGGTAAGAAAGAGAATTCAGCTCAGCTGCAATCGTGGATACCTTCATGTTAGTTCTCCTTAATATACACAATATTGTTTTCTACGGTTAATCGGTTTTCGCAAAAGAGGCGGACGGCCTCGGGCAAAATTTTCCATTCGGCTTCTTCCATAATGCGCTTTTGAAGCGTCTGCGGTGTATCGTCTTGTCTTACGTTAACCGCCTTTTGCAGGACAATAGGGCCGGCATCGCACTCAGGCGTTACAATATGTACGGTTGCACCCGAAACCTTAACCCCTTTTGCAAGCGCCGCCTCATGCACATGAAGGCCATAATAGCCTTTCCCACAGAAGGATGGAATCAAAGCGGGATGGACATTCAGAATGCGATTGGGAAACCGCTCATAGACCTGCTCGTCGATAATCGTAAGAAAGCCTGCCAACACGACAAGGTCTATCTCCGCCGCCTCCAATGTATCGGCCAGCGCTTTTGAATAGGCAGCGATACTGTCGTAGGATTTACGAGGTAAAACCTGAGACGGAATACCGTGACGCTTTGCGCGCTCCAAGGCATAGACATCCGGCTTGGAGGCAATGACAAGTGATATGATTCCCGGACCCAGCTCACCGCGCTGCTTCGCATCAATCAATGCCTGAAGATTGGTGCCGCCCCCCGAAACGAGGACGGCAATCCGCTTTAACTCGACACTCATCAGTACAACACCACACCGTCATCACCGGCAACAATTTCGCCGATGGTATAGGCATCGATTCCATTCTGCATCAGCACAGCAAGTGCGGTCTCAGCCTCGTTTGCCGGCACAATTACGCACATACCGACACCCATATTGTAGGTATTGAACATGTCACGCTCCGGGATATTACCGGTTTTAGCAATCAAATCGAAGATTGGCAACACGCGAACCGCGGATTTCGCAATCTTTGCCGTCAAGCCCTTGGGAATGGCGCGCGGAATATTCTCGTAGAAGCCGCCGCCGGTGATATGCGAAATGCCGCGAACATTGACCTGATCCAGTAACGCAAGAATCGGCTTGACATAGATCTTGGTGGGCGTGAGCAACGTTTCGGCAACACTCTTACCGTCAAGCTCCTCGCGCGCGACATACAGCTCTTCGGGATTGCGATCAATATCGAATACCTTACGGCAAAGCGAGAAGCCGTTACTGTGAATGCCGGTCGAAGGCAAAGCAATTACAACATCACCGACCTGCATTTTGGTGTTATCAAGGATTTTCTTTTTATCCACAATACCGACCGCAAAGCCTGCCAGATCATAATCCTCCACCGGCATCATACCGGGATGCTCGGCTGTTTCGCCGCCGATCAGCGCGGCCCCGGACTGAACACAGCCCTCCGCCACACCGCTGACAATCGCGGCAATCTTTTCGGGAATATTCTTTCCGCAAGCGATGTAATCAAGGAAAAAGAGCGGTCTTGCGCCACAGCAAATAATATCGTTAACGCACATGGCAACGGCATCAATACCAATCGTATCGTGCTGATCCATCAGAATCGCCAGCTTGACCTTGGTACCGCATCCATCGGTACCCGATACCAAAACCGGTTCTTCCATGCCGGCAATCGGAAGACCAAAGCATCCGCCAAAACCGCCAACATCATCCAGGCAACCTTCGTTCTTGGTACGCGCAATGTGCTGCTTCATCAGCTCCACCGCACGGTAACCGGCCGTAATGTCCACGCCGGCATTCTTGTAGCTTTCACTGTAACTTTTCATGTCGGTTTATATCCTTTCGTTTTGAACGTTATTATTCTTTTCCGCTCCAGCAATAGGTGCACAGCTTGCAGGGATCAAGGCCGATGGCCTTCACGATACCCTCCAGTGATTGAAACTCCAACGAAGCAAAGTGGAAGCGCTCGCTGATGGTACGACGCAGAGCCTTGCCGCGCTCGGTACTGCCGTCGCTATATTCTTCCAGATGAGAAAAGCCTTCCTCGCCCTCCAGCTCCATCACAATGCGACGAGCAATCAACTCCATATCGTTGCCGGCGCGAGAAAAGTTCAGATATTTACAGCAATACATGATCGGCGGACAGGCAGAACGCATATGAACCGCCTTGGCACCATTATCGTAAAGAAAATCAACCGTTTCCTTCAGCTGCGTTCCCCGAACAATGGAATCGTCGACAAAAAGCAGATTTTTTCCGCCGATCAGCTCATTGACCGGAATTTGCTTCATTTTGGCAACCTTGGCACGCGCCGCCTGATTCAAGGGCGTGAAGCTCCTGGCCCACGTCGGAGTATACTTGATAAATGCACGGGCAAAGGGTGTATGGCTCTCGTTCGCATAGCCGATAGCATGCGGAGTTCCCGAATCCGGGACACCGCCGACATAATCTACATCCTCGGCATTACCGACCTCGCGATCGTGTCGTGCCATAATTTCGCCGTTACGATAACGCATTACCTCAACATTTACCCCTTCATAGGTCGAGGTTGGATAACCATAGTAGCTCCATAAGAAGGAACAAATACGCATCTCTTTTCCGGGAGGTGCAAGCTGACGACAGGCATCGGTTGAGATTTCGACAATCTCGGCAGGGCCAAGCTCCTTCTCATCCTGATATCCGAGCTTTTGGTAGGCAAAAGACTCAAAGGAAACACAATACCCGTCATCCGAGCGGCCAATCAGAATCGGTAAGCGTCCGAGACGGTCGCGCGCAGCAATAATATTGCCGTCGTTTTTCAAAATTAAAATCGATGCCGAACCGTCGATCACCGACTGTGCAAAACGGATGCCTTCAACAAAATTATCTTTTTGATTGATCAACGCAGCAATCAATTCAATCGAATTGACATGACCGCCGGTCATAGCATCAAAATGTCCGCCGCCGGATAGATACTCATCAATCAGGGCATCGGCGTTATTGATCGCTCCCACAAAGCAAAGCGCATACGTCCCGAGCTTGGAGCGAATCAAAAGGGGTTGCGGCTCGTAGTCGCTGATACAGCCCAGCGCCGATGTGCCACGCATATCCTCAAAAATATGTTCGAATTTCGTTCGGAACGGTGCATTGGCAATATTATGAATTTCACGCTGTAAGCCAATCTCCTTATCGTATGCGGCAATACCGCCACGACGGGTTCCGAGATGAGAATGATAATCGGTTCCGAAGAAAACATCCGACATGGCGTCCTTCTTAGTAACCGCGCCAAAATAACCACCCATCGTTCTCTTCCTCAATAATTATAGGTTTCTTCCACGGCGCGGCTCTTGGCAAGAACCTTAGCAGCACCGGCGGCTCTCGCCGCATCAAGCTTCTCTGCCAGCTCCGTGTCGGTCACGGCAAGAATTTGAACCGAAAGCATAGCGGCATTGGCAGCTCCATCAATTGCCACCGTGGCGACCGGCATACCGGTCGGCATCTGCACGGTAGAAAGAAGCGCGTCAATGCCGTCGAGCGTTTTGCTTTTCACAGGAATACCGATCACAGGGAGCGTTGTACCGGCTGCCATCGCACCGGCAAGATGAGCCGCCATACCGGCAGCTGCAATGATCACGCCAAACCCGTTGTCGCGTGCCGAAACAGCAAATTCTCTGGCCTCTACGGGCGTACGGTGTGCCGAATAAACGTGCACCTCAAACGGCACATCATAATCCTTCAGCACCTGAATGGCCTTCTCCACAACAGGCAGATCGCTGTCGCTTCCCATAATGATTCCGACTTTCTTTTTCATCTTTTTCTCCTTGTCAGTCAACCGTAAAACAAAAAACGGGCAGTCTTGCTCGGTGTGCAAAACTGCCCAGACGGTCGGCGATATTATTTCCCGTTCCCCGGTGGTAGCCCACCCTTCCGTCAGTTGCGGAAAATCTCATAACTACAAATATATTATAGCAAATATGGTTGAAAAAGTCAATTCCCTTTTCAAAATTTAATCAACAACTTCCCAAGATTTCTGCGAATTTCTTTGTCGGAAATGACAAGATCGGTCTCTCCTTCGGATCAATCTTCCGTTCGCGGAATTCCACAAAGGGTATCCTTTTCCTTTTGGCAAGCCTCGTAACGTGTACAGCTCAAGCGCCCGTCTTCGCCATAAGTGCGAAGCATAATAACATTTTCCCCCTGCTTGGGACAGTAGCGCTCAATAACATCAAAGGGGACACCCTTTTCCCAATTCTTTTCCATCCGTCTCTTCTCCCTTCGGCAGATTACATACTCCTATTATATCCTCGAAAAAATGGAATATGCTCTTTACCAAAAAAGGAAACGGTATTTTTCCGCATTCATCATTTACCGACGCAAAAGCGATGAAAAATGCGATCGGTGATTTCCTCCGACGTGCCGCACCCATCAAGCTCGCGCAGTTTTCCGAGCGCAAGCTCCAAGTCCATACCGGCAATATCCTGCGTAAAGCCGCCGTTCAACGCGTCAAGCGCCAATCTAAGATGCTCACACGCCGCTTTTGCCGCAGAAAACTGACGCGCATTGGCAACAATCGGTGTTACATCATAATCAATTTTGTCGGCACGGTATAGATCGGCCACGCGCTTAGCCAGCGCATCCATCCCTTCCCCCGTTAAAGCGGACAAACAAATCGGCTCAGACGAAAAGTGATTGGCCGTCGGACACGAACCGCGATCCGATTTATTCAAAATCGGAATAATCTCAGCACTTGAATTTTCCGCAAGCGCTTGCAAGACAGCCTCGTCCTCGGAATCTAACGGCATACTCCCGTCAAAAACAGCGAGTACCAGCTCGGCCTCCTCAAGCTTTTCCTTCGCCTTACTCACGCCGATCTGCTCAACCGCATCGGTTGTTTGACGCAAGCCTGCGGTATCGGCCAACCGTAGTGTGATGCCGCCGAAGGATACGGTCTCCTCTACGGTATCACGCGTTGTACCTGCCACATCCGTAACGATAGCACGCTCACGGCCGAGAATACGATTCAGTAAGGAGGATTTTCCGGTATTGGGTTTACCGATGATGACCGTGGGGATTCCCTCACTCACCGCATGACCGGTACGATAGGTTGCGGCAAGCGACTCCACATCGCTTAGCAAGGCTCGACAGGATGTCATCAATTCAACCGGCGTATAGTCAGTAAGATCCTCGTCCGGATAATCGATATAGGCATAAACCGAGGCAATAAGGTCTGCCAGACGTTCTGACAACTGCTCAATGCGGTCATGCAATATACCGCGCGTCATCGCGGCCGAAAGACGCATCTGCTCCTCCGACATGGCATCGATCAAACCGATCACAGCTTCGGCTTGTGAAAGACTTAGCTTACCATTTAAAAAAGCACGCTTGGTAAATTCGCCTGCTTCTGCACTACGACACCCGGCTGCCAAAGCACACGTTAACACCGTAGCCGAAAGAACGATCCCACCGTGACAGCTGATTTCCACCGTATCCTCACCGGTGTAGGAATGCGGCGCGCGAAAGACAGTCGCAATACCGTCATCAATGCGCTTGCCTTCTCGGAGAATATAGCCGTACACCGCTTGTCCGCCGGCAAGAGAGGTCAGCGGCTTTTTTGAGGCTGTATGAAAAAACTGCTCCGCGAGTCGAATAACACCGTCACCGCTTAAGCGAATGACAGCAATACCTCCCCGCCCATAGGGGGTGGAAATGGCAGCAATGGGATCGTGAATCGTCATAGTAAGTCTCCTGAAAGGATTTCAAGCATATTATACCGCATCTCCCTAAAAAAAGCAAGAGAAAAAGGCATATCTTCCTCGGAATAGCATGAGCGCCATGGTAAATCAAAACCACCGGTTCAACCGGTGGTTTGCACAGCCCCTATAAGGGGCAAATACAGGCTTAACCCCTGAAAGGGGCACAGAAAGTTTGACATCGCATTACAATCTCAGGCAGCCGCTCACGTG
>SVSA01000078.1 GCA_015064545.1 Oscillospiraceae bacterium
CGTAGCAAGGGATATTTTGACTTCGGCAAAATGCGGCGAACAGATGGGAAAAGTCAAAGCAAATACCTTGCTTGGTTTGCAGCGTCTTGCGAACATCAAAATATTGGAAAAGCGGATAACAGTCGTAGTCATACTCAAAATTGGTTATGATCCAATCATAGAACGCTCGCACCTTTTCCTCGTCGGTTTCACAACCGGCACAAATTTCGTCAGCAAGTTCTTCCGTCTGTGTGTCCCACAGAGTATCTCTGCCGTTGGAAAGATACGGAGTTTCCGGTTTGTAGACGAAATTATATGAGAAGAACAGAAGTACTGCAATAAATGCAGTTAGTACCAAAACACATATTTTCGTCAGCAGTTTGTCTTTGCCGGAACTATTATCGACAATACCTAAGTACATCATTTCGATAGCCGTTACCACAAACGTTAGCATCGGCAGTAGTCTGCGGCAGGAAAGAGCACTAACAATACTCATTACCATGACAAAAAACAGGACAATAAGCACGATTGCACGCAGAGGTGTTGACAGTATTTTCAGGACGAAAAACAAGGCTGGCAGTGCCAAGAGCAAATAGAACGTCAAAAGTATAGGTGAAAGAACAAAAAAGTCTTTCAGGTACAAGCCGAGCAGTAGGTTATATGTAAGTGCGATAGCAAAGAAAATGATTCTTGATTTTGTGTTAGTCTTAGATGCTTTTTTAGTCTTCATTTCAAATCTCCTTTTATGTACGAAAATTCTTTGAAACGAAGAAGTGGCAGTACAGAGCAAATCACTCTGTACTGCCACAAACAAAGGCTATTTAACATCTTTTAGAAAAACAACAAACCCGAACGTTTCACCGATTGGTAAAAGGTTCGGGTTTGAATGCTTTGGTGCGGGAAACGGGACTTGAACCCGTACGGTGTAAACCACACGCCCCTCAAACGTGCGCGTCTGCCAGTTCCGCCACTCCCGCGAACGTTTCATATTATATCACTTTTATATGCATTTGTCAACACCATTTTTAGTTTTTTTGCGATTTCTTATTGCGGTTACCAAAGGTTTCGCCCCCTTCTCCGCTAAAACCACACCAAGGAAAGAGAAAAACAACAATCTGTCGAAAGTTCTGTGATTGGGGAAGAAAAATTTAGCCATTCTTTTTGGGGAAAATCGGTCAATGCGGTTGCCATTTTTGGCAGACTGTGCTATAATAAAGTATTGTTTTTTCTTATAAACGACATTATTTCCCGAATAAGGAGATGTTTTTCATGAATCATATTCTGAAATCCATGCTGTCCTGCCTCGTGATCCTCTGTCTTCTGGCAACCTATTGCCCGCTTCCGATGCAAGCCGAGGAGCCGGAGGAGAGCATCACCGTCATAACCGACGAGGCCGCGCTTTTTGCCGCACTGACGTCAGGAAGCACATCCTCGCTTCAGCTCGGTCATTCCATTACCGTAAGCGAAAACAACATGGCAGACACGCTGATGGTCAGCGGTCATCATCGCTTGGATCTGAACGGATATACGTTCACGCTGCCATACACGCAGACCGAGGGTGCCGCGATCACCATTGGCTCGCAAGCCTCGCTGACAATCTGCGACACCTCAGAAAATCAAAGCGGCACCATTACCTCAACCGCAGATCTCTTTTCTATTGAAAGCGAAGGCTCACTAACGCTTGACGGCGGCTGCTATCAAGCCGGCTCTACCGAACGGCAGTGGATCGCCAATGGTATCGCGGTCGAAGGGGGCACCTATCATCGCTTCAGCGGCTATGTAACCGATGTCAACGATGGATCGGTCATTCGCGTTGCCGCGCAAGGCTCTCTTACGGTTTATGCCGCCGCCCTGCGCGCGCACGGTTACATGACAGACCAAAAATCTGCCTCAGCTTGTGTGGAGGCGCTGGCAGGCTCGTCGGTACGAATTGAGGATGGCATCTTTGAGGGGCTGGCCGGAGCCGATGTCTTTGCCATTGACGAAGGCGCTGCTGTTACCGTTTATGCCGGTGAATTTGATACCGAGCCGATCACCGCTCGTCGCGCTGATCATGATCTCGGTGCCTATCCTGCCATTCTGACCGAGCCCTGCGAGGGCCTGGTTGCACTACCGCTTTCCACCCTTCCCTCTCGTGACACCACGGTAATCCTCGTCGGTGGCGTGGAGCTGAAGGATACCGAAACCGATATGCTGGAGCGCAGTGAAGACGGAGCCTTTTTGATTCTGCCCACACAAGGCGGTACGGCCGAACTGACCGCTACGGGGCTCCGCAACAACCGCTACCGCCCCGGAAACGAGGCCACGCTCAAAGCAACCTATGCCTCACCGTTCTCGTCTTCTCCCGATTCTCTTTCCTATGCTTGGTATATGCTCGCTCCCAATGGCGCTACCACTGTTTTACCTGCCAAAACCGAAACGCTGGATATCCATTCCATCTTCCAGGCCATTGCTCCGGAGGCAGATCTTCCTTACGTATTCTTTTGCGTGGTGACCGAGCGTCGAACCGCTAACCATACCTTGGCCTTGACTGCCATTTCCGAAACCATAACGGTAACCCCCTACCGCGAAGAAACCGAAATTGCCTCTATCTCGCTGATTCCCTCGGCAATCGGTCACAACGGACGCCCCGCCTCCGGCGTACTGCACTTTTCGGTTTCCGACAAAGCCGGTTATACCCTGACCGATGCCATCTGGTATGCCATCGGGACAACCGAATCGCTGGGCAACGCTCCGTCTCTGAATCCCAACCATTCTTACAGCGTCGTCCTGACCTTGGAAGCCAAAAACGGCTATTACTTTACCGGAGATACCCGAATCAGCCCACCGGAAGGTTGTGACAATCTCGGCATTGCCGTATCGGCCGATGGCACGCAAGCCACCGTTACCCTCACGGTTCTGACCGACTGCGCTCATCAAAGTGAAGTGATATTGAATGGGAATCCATGGACAAATCGCATTTGCGCCGATTGCGGCTATCTCCTTGCCTCCGAAGAAGTCACCGCCTCAGCGTCCACACGTACAGAGACAACCCTTCAGGTAACGCCTCCGACCGTCTCGGTAGGAAACCGCCTTTCGGCCACCCGCCCGACGGTGAGCGGACTTTCCCGCTATACGGTAACCTGGTATCGTAACGGACAAGCCCTCGGCTCCTTTCTTGTCAATGGAAAAACCATCTCGCAGATTACCGATCTCTCGGCAAGCGACGGCCTTGATTTTGCTACCGCCAAATTCCAAACCGGAAGTACCTACTTCTGCCTTGTTACCTATACTGCCGAAAGCGGCACAACCGTTTCGACAATTCATATCAAAACCACCTCGGCCACAACATCTGCTTCTTATCCCGGCACGGTTGGCGGCTTTGGCTTGTCCTACTCGCTGATGCCAACCGAAACGATTATCCGTCACGTATCGATTCAAAGCGTCAATCCACCAAAATCGGGCTATGCTCCCGACTTAACGGCATCGATTCCCGCAGATGCACCCTATGAATACACTTCCTTACTTTGGTCGCTCGATGCCGACCGCTTCTACTGCGGAAATTCGTATACCTTAACCCTTACCGTGACCGCAAAGACCGGTTATCGCTTTGCTCCCGTCACACAAATCACAGCCTCGATCAACGGATACTACGCCGTTCCTTCGGAGGACGGTGCTGCGCTGTCGATATCACTGACCTATGCTCCGCCGGCGCATATGTTCGGAAACGATCTCGAAATCACCCTTACCTCGCCCTCCTGCCGCCAAAACGGCTCCATCCGTTTCCCCTGCCGCTACTGTAGCGTCGCCGGCTCCTTTGAGCTTCCTGCCTGCAGCGGCACACTGGTTCCGGTTGCCGAGCAGCCAGCCGATTGCCTCCACCCCGGGATGGCCGCACATTTCTACTGTGCCGATTGTCATACGCTGTTCCGCGACACCGACCGCGAGAGCATTACAACGGCAGACCATCTGCTTCTGGCACCCAATCCTCAGGCACACCTGCCGCATGACAGTTCGCTTGTCATGAACGCCGACACGCATTATTACGCCTGTCCCGTATGCGGCGAGAACCACGAGGAGGAGGCTGTCCATACCTTTGCTTCCGGCAACGCAGGCTCGGTTATCTGCACCGTTTGCGGCTACACCGAGCCGTCCGACGGGATGCCGGAGCCTCCCGTTTCGTTAGAAGGGGAAACCGAGACGATTGATACAGCTCCGCCGGTAACCGAGCCGATCGCATCCTCGCCCTCCCTTCCTGCCAATTTGATCCTTTTTGCCGCGCTTGCTGTTTTGTTGGTTGCCGTTCTTGTAATCCTTGCCGTTATCCTTGCCGTTCAGCTTCTTCGCAAACGTTCGGCCGACGACAATTCGTCAAACGAATCTGAAGCTTCCTAAATCCCATTCAACTCATTCAGGAGAATTACCGTGTTTGTTTTTCATGTTGCCCTCCCCTCACCCACCACACTCCCTGTGGACCGCATCCTGCTGTTTGCTGAAACCGAAGCCGTAACTACCTCGGTTTTGAAGGAGTATTATGTCACACAGCTCTTGGCCGAGGATACGGTTCTCGCGCGCCTGGCCGCCGAAGGGGTTACGCCCGGCGACAGCCTGAAGCGCTTTGTCCTTTCCGATTTGGAAGAGCTTCTTCACGCTCTCCAAGGCATTACCCTCCTCGATAACTATCGCCCCTCCGTATCTCGTTCGCTGCGTTTTGCCGCCTATCAAGCATCGCTGGAAGTCATCGTTGCGGCAAAGGACGCCTCCGCCATGCTGAAAGCCATGATTTCCCACTTCCGCACCTTTGGTTTTGGGGCTACCGCTAAATATGTTGCCTTCCGCTGGCAGAACGGTCTCGTCGGAATCGAGGATCCCGATCCGGTTACACTCTCGCAGCTCTACTGTCTTGACCGCCAGAAGGAAATCCTGACCGAAAATACCGAGGCCTTTTTAAGCGGACACCCCGCCAACAATGTCCTGCTTTACGGCAATAGCGGATGCGGTAAATCCTCGATGGTGAAGGCTCTGCTGAACACCTATCACGAGCAAGGTCTTCGCCTGGTACAAATGGGCAAGGAGGATCTTGCCGAGCTCCCGCTTTTACTGGACACCCTGAAGGCACAAACCTTCCGCTATCTCGTTTTCATGGACGACCTCTCCTTTGAGGGCAACGATGACCGCTACAAGGCATTGAAAACGATTCTCGAGGGCGGACTTGCCTGCCAACCGAGCAATGTTCTGTTTTACGCAACCTCCAACCGCTTTCATCTCGTTAGCGAAACGTGGGAGGAGCGGCGCGGAGAGGATATTCATGTCAAGGATACCCAAAACGAAAAGCTATCGCTATCCGAGCGCTTTGGAATCCGCATTTCGTTTCTTGCCCCTGCACAAAATGACTATCTCCGCATGATTGAGGGGATTCTTGCCGATCACGGCATTGCCTTTACCCAAGCCCTCCGCACCGAGGCACTGCAATGGGCTGTCCTTTATAACGGCCGCTCGGGGCGAACGGCGACGCAGTTTGCCAAATCGATCCTCGCACGTGAGGCGAAAGCATAACAATCATCCTTGGTAACCGCATCTTGACAAGATATTCAAAGCATGATACACTATCTCATAATAAGACCGTACAGGAGAAACAAAATGGCTACCTTTTATCAGATGTACCGAACATACCGAGAAAATATCGAGCCCATTTTTGAACAGGCAAAAAAAAGCGTTCTGAGGTTTTCTAAACCGGAAACTGTTGAGATCCATGAGCAATCGCATTCGATTTCGCTTATGAAGCCACCCCGCGGCGTAACACACGGCGAACGGGTCGATGTTACGTTAACCTCCGAAAACGGAATGACAACCCTTTGTGTCCGCTCCGAAAGCCTCATCAAAGAATTTGATTGTGGAAACAATCATACGAATGTCGACTTGATTTTCACACCGATCGACACAAAGTTTCAGCACTGTGCCGTCTCATCCATTAAGCGAGGAACGACAAAAACCAGAAAAATGCTTCCGATCGCTTTTGCCGTTGTGGCGATTCTTGTTTTGGCTCTGCTCGGGTTTGCACTCAAAGGTTTATTCGGAACACTATCCGGCGGCAATGATAACGAGGAATGCGGCGTGTGTGATGGCGTCGGCATGGTCCCCAACGATGACTTCGGCTATTCAAAATGCCCCTATTGCAAGGGTACCGGTGTTTCTCCTCAGTAAAAACGAAGATTTTCATAAGAAAAGGCAGTATGGCAAAATGCTATACTGTCTTTTTTACATCCCTATGAGTGTAATGAAGAATTTTCGAAAATTTTTAAAATTAACAAAACTCAAACATTTTTCAAAACTTTCAAAAACATTAGCCGGTTATAATACTCTCACAAAATCAAGAAAGAGGTTGTCATTATGAATAAGAACGATTAGGCATTTCTCGTTCAGAAAATCCGTACACAGTATACCGAAAAAGAACATACCGCCCTTGACGAGCTCAAGGCCTTAGATGTAAAGGTCAAGCGCCCGGCGAACGTGTTTGCCTATATCTTCGGCAGCATCTCCGCCATCATCATGGGGGCAGGCATGAGTCTTATCATGACCGACCTTGCCGAAACGCTCGGCATTCGGAATCCGATGCTTTACGGGATTGTGATCGGAATCGTCGGTATGCTGATGGCGATCGTCAACTATCCCATCTATAAAAGCATTCTCGGCTCGCGCCGCAAGAAGTATGCCGATAAAATCATCGCTCTCAGCGACAAGATCATGAGCAAATAATCGTATCTGAAAAGGAATAAACGAACATGGAAAACAGAACCAAGACACAGAAAGAAATCGAGCAGGAGATGCTCGAACTGAATGAACAGTTTTCTGCCTTTCTCCACACCAAAGGTATTGCGGCAAAGTTCAAGCTGGCGTTCCATAATCTGAGCGAATCGGCAAAAAAACAGCACGCCGCTGACGTTGCCGAATTTGAAGCCGTCAAGGCGCAGTCTGCCGAGGACAACAAGGAGTTCGCAGAGTTTCTTCGCACCAAGGGCATGAAAGCAAAGTACAAGTTGGTTGTTGAGAATATCAAGAAGGGTGCAAAGGCCGCCCCTGCCAACACCGCCGCACAAATTGCGAAAGTTCAGGCTGAAACACAGGCGGCTGTTGCCCGCGCAAACGCTATGGGTAAACCCGCGACCGCAGTAACTGAGGTAAATGCTGCTACCCTTGAGAATGAATTTAATGCCTTCCTGAAGTCCAAGGGCTTGGACGGCAAGTATACGGTTTCTGTAACAGAAGAATAAGACCGGTAAGCGAAACGGCTTTTGGCCGTCTCGCTTTTCGGCGTATATACCGCAGGAGGAAAAAGAATGAACGCGATAGAAATAAAAAACCTTTCGAAAAGCTTTCGCACCCTGTATGCGGTGGATCATCTGAATATGACCGTTCCCGTAGGCGCCATCTATGGCTTTATCGGGGAAAACGGCTCGGGGAAATCCACCACCATGAAGTTACTTTGCGGCCACCTCGTTCCCGATTCCGGTGATATCAAGCTATTCGGTCGAGACTACACCGATCCCGGTGTGCGTGTGAGAGTGGGCGCACTCATTGAGAACGCAGGCTGTTTTCCCGGCTCGTCGGTGTATCAGAACCTAATGATGCAGTGCATCAATCTCGGTATTGAAAACGCCGATGAAGAGATCCTCCGTGTCCTCAGGATCGTCCGCATGGAAGAGCACGCACAGCTCAAATTCAAGAAGTGCTCTCTCGGTATGAAGCAGAGGATCGGCATCGCCATGGCGCTTCTGGGGGACCCCGCCCTTCTCATTCTCGACGAGCCGATCAACGGGCTGGACACCGACGGTATGCGCATGATGCGCGAAATCCTTGTGGACATT
>SVSA01000079.1 GCA_015064545.1 Oscillospiraceae bacterium
GGGATTGACAAGATAGTGGTGAGGAATGTGCAGATCGCCGTCATATTCAAGCATACCGGCATAGACCACCTTGGGATAACGGACACGGTCAAATTTGTCGAAATCCTCTTCGTCGAAGGCCTTGGAGATCTCGATCGAGCGGTCGCCGCGGAAATTGAAGAAGACAACGCTGTCACCGTCCTCTACCGTACCGATCGGCTTGCCGTTTTCGGCAATGACAAAGGGAGGAAGATCCTGGTCGATAACACCGCGCTCGGCACGATAGGCTTCAATGGCTTCGGCGGCTGAGGAGAATAGACGACCTTCACCGAGCACATGTGTTTTCCATCCGAGATTGACCATTTCCCAATTCGCCTCATAGCGATCCATCGTGATGGTCATACGGCCGCCGCCCGAGGCAATGGCAATGTCAAAGGCATCGTCGCGCAGATCGGCAAGAAACGCCTCAAAGGGCAGAACATAATCCAGGGCCGA
The DNA here is from genome assembly GCA_015064545.1 of Oscillospiraceae bacterium. Classification (GTDB taxonomy): domain Bacteria; phylum Bacillota; class Clostridia; order Oscillospirales; family CAG-272; genus Colimorpha_A. The sequence continues at coordinate 475 of SVSA01000079.1, forward strand.
GGTTTCGCCGACATCACGGCCGTCCAGCAAAATATGGACACGAACGCGGTGGATACCCTCCTCCTTGGCGCGCAGGATGAGTGCCTTCAGATGGTCAATATGCGAATGGACGTTTCCATCCGAGAAGAGGCCGAGAAAATGCAGGGTGGAGGCATTGCTTTTGACATTGTCGACAACCAGTCGCCAGGTTTCGGAGGCAAAGAGCTTACCGCTTTCAATCGATTGTGACACCAGCTTGGCTCCCTGTGCAAATACCTGACCCGAGCCGAGCGCGTTATGGCCAACCTCCGAGTTACCCATGTCGTCATCCGAAGGAAGGCCGACGGCGGTGCCGTGAGCCTTGAGCGAGAGCGTGGGATAATTTGCCATCAGCATATCGAGCGTGGGTGTATAGGCAGACGCAACGGCATTGCCGCCATGATCGGGGGCAAGACCGACACCGTCCATGACGATGGTGAGAATGGGACCTTCGATGCTTTTAAAGCTTGTGGATTTTTTCAACGTAGTATTCATGGTCATTCTGTTTCTCCGGCAGTTACCAAACATTTTTCGCACCTGTCAAAACGCCGGATTTCGGCAGGCATAGCAATCTATATTACCATTATACAGGCTAATTGTGAATAAAGAAATGCCTTTTGCGATTTTTGAAAAATTTTTTTCCGAATCGCTACAGTCTTGACAACACGAACAATCTGTGCGATAATGAAATGGATCAGAACGGAGGGTTTGCCATGAAATCAAAAGAGACCACGAAGAATCTCCATAAGGATCATCGTGCGCGTGTGCGCCGCCGCTTTGTGCGGGAGGGCTTACAAAATTTTGAATCGCATAATGCGCTTGAACTGTTATTATTCTATGCCATTCCCCGTAAGGATACCAACGAATTGGCACACCGTTTGTTAGAGCAGTTTGGTTCATTTGCTGCTGTGCTGGATGCCGATTATGAGGCCTTGATCCGTGTTCCCGGTGTCGGTGAGAATACGGCCGCGTTAATCAAGCTGATTCCTCAGATGGCGCGGTATTATCTCATGGACAAACAAACGCGGTATCCGTACTTTGGGGATATTCATAAGCTTGGTACGTATTTGGTTAATTACTTCGTGGGAGAAACCAGAGAAAAGCTGGTGGCCGTTTTGCTGAACAACAATGTCGAAATGATTGATCTCATTGTGGTCAGCGAGGGAACGGTCAACGCCAGCGAGGTTTCCTTCCGAAAGGTTGCCGAAGCGGCCATCCATCGTAATGCCTCTTCCATTGTCCTGGCGCACAATCACCCGGATGGCAGCTGCCAGCCGTCCTCCTCCGACCGACAGTTGACCTCGATGTTTGTGAAAACCTTCCGTAATCTCAGCATTCCGATTGCCGAGCATATTGTGGTAGGAGGAAATTCGTATCAGGGCATTCTGTCCTATGAGGCTTCCGGTACCTTCTTCCAACCCTTTGGCATGCCGGGATTGGCCAATTTGAAACAAGAATAAGGCAAGAAAACGGAAATCATTGCCTGTAGCCGAGACGGTTTCCTTTCGTGATTTTTGGGATACTATTCCCATGTTAATCGAAAGGAGAAGGATATGAATCGAAAATATCGAATTTCATGGCTGTTATGGCCGGCTGTTTTAGGGATTCTTATGGCCGGGATATTGGTATGTCCTGCTATAGCAAAGACGGTAACGCCGCATGTGCGCGTGACCGGGCACGGGCGCTTGGAGGCAAAAGCCGACGGCGCGGAGATTTATTACTCGGTGGAAGGGCGGGGAGCAACCGCGGAGGAAGCGAGGGCAGCCTGTACCAAGCAGGCAACCGCGTTGGAACGGGCGCTCAGCGCCATGGGAATGGTACGAAGAACCTCGGCATATACCGGCTATGAGACACCGACCTCAGGTTATACAACCGTCTATGGCTTTGTGCTCGTAACCGAACGTCCAAACGAGGTGGATCAAATCGGAAAGATTCTTGTTGAGGGCGGCGCATCCTGTGTCTCAGAGGCTTGTTACTTTCTCACGGATGCTTCCACGTGGGAGCGGGAAGCACTAACTCTTGCTATCGCCGATGCCAAGGCGCGTGCCGCGGTTTGTGGTGCGGGTGACGATTGTGTAGCCATATGCGATCGGGGAAGCACGACACAGTATAGCTGCGGCACCAAGGGGGCTGTGGTTCTGATCGAAACGACCGTAACGCTTGTTTTTGCCGATAAGCCGGTGAATTGAGCGAGACTTTTTCGTTCGCACGCGTTGCCCTGCCATGAATTTGACAGAAGGGACAGAGAACCAGACGCTCTGCCCCTTCTTTTTATTGACAAGTATTCAAAAGTATGCTATGCTAATATTGTCCCTTTCACCGCATGGAAAAAGGGATACTTGTGTACAGGATGAGGTTTCTATGATCGATAAACAGGAGGAGGGAAGTATGCGCCGATTACGTGTTCGTCGTAGGGTTGTGACCATCTGTCTCGTGCTTGCCGCTGCGATTCTGCTTGGCATTTGGCTTTTATGGCCAAGCAAGGAAAAGAGTAACCATATTCCGCTGTTTACCAAGCCGGAGGTTACCGATTATGTTGAGGAAGAACCGCCGCGTATTTCGATCTCTTTTTGGGATGACCGAACCGGTTCGCTTGCTCCTTATCTTATCGAACCGGGCGATACCGAAACACTCTACCGTACCTCGCAAAAGGGTGTCACCGACTCGCCGCTGCTCACAGGGCAGGAGGGGAAGAACGGCGATCGCTTTGTGCGCTTCACGATCGATCATACACGGCACGGCGATCCGAATGCCTATCTTGAGATCGATATGAGCTGCCGCATTGTCCCGCATTTTGCCTACGGTACAACCAAGGACGGCGAGACGGTCAGGGACTGGACGATGGGGAGCAGAGTACCTGTTACGGTAACCGATATGACCGTCGTGGAATTCAGTTTCGACCGCGCCAAGGCCGTTGTCGGCACGAAGGGAGAAACCGAGGAGGAGCGTATCGAAATCGCTCATTGCGAGGAATACTATCGCTATGTGCTCCAAAATGTTTGGGAGGCCTTTCGCGTATATCCGAAGGAGCATTCCAGCGCGTTGCGAAAGACCATGGCATTTACGTTGTATATGACGCTGTACGGAACGACCGAGGATGGCGAGGTCGGTGTGCTGGCTGAAGCAAGGCTGGAAATCGGCTGGTTTTCTCCGTTTACCAAGCAGGGAACCGGTGCCCTGTCCTGGGAGGGTGTCTTGCCGTATGAATATTATACCGTAACCTATACCAACTATACACAGCCTGAATCTTAAACGAAAACCTCAAAACCCCCGAACGGCTTGGATAAACCGTTCGGGGGTTTTACTGTTCTTTGTAAAAAAGAAAGCGTTGAAAAATTGTGAGAAGATTACTTTTTGCCGGAACGCTTCTTTACGATAAGAACGGCCAATACACCGATCACCACAACGGCGGCAACAATCGCGATCACAATGCCGGCAGAGGATGACTCGGTCGGAGAAGGCGTGGTTTCGATGGTATCGGTCGTGGTTTCCTTCGATCCGAGAGACGTATTCTCGTCGTTTGTGGTGTTAGAAGGCTCGGTTGTGCTCGGAGTTTCGGTCGTGTCCGAAGGCTCGGTTGTCGCATCCTCGGGGGGCATAGCGTTCTTCCACTCATCCAGGGAAGCAAATTCGTAATCGTAGCCGTTGTTATCCACACCATACGGAACGAAAGTAACAACGAGATCGATATCACGACACTCAGGGATGTGGATCACAAGCTTGCGGACATCGGGGTTGGTTGCCTGATCGGGAACAACCGGGGAGGTGGGAAGCGGTTCGGCGTTCATGACCTCAAAGGTGGCACCCTCGCCGCTTTGAATCTCTGCTACAAGTTTTTGACCGCCCAGTGTCAGGACGGCACGGGTTTTGCTTTCGTCAATATCAATTCTGGCTTTTGTATGCGCAAACCACCACATATCGACCGATTTTTCGGTGCGGATTTCGTCCTGAAGGATGACAACCTCTTGGCTGGCATCCAGCATTAAGCCGCGACGGAAGGAGGTTACACCGGTGCTTTCGTAATAGGCATCCGACAAATTGCCGATCGCGTATCCGCCTGCGGCACCGGAGAAGAATTCCACAATACTGGCGGTACCACCGTATTTCTGATCCCAATTGCTGTCGGGATTGAAGACAACGGTGTTGTGTCCTTCGGCGCGCATACGGTAACAACCGTGATAATTCGAAATATTGTAATTGTCTGCACCGAGATCAAAGAAGAAGTTTTGGCCTCGGCACTGCAGAGCAAAGTGTCCGGCATCCATGTGATCGTGAGAATCGCCGCCCTTGGGATCGTCACAATGAAGACCGACGTAGGTGTCTTTGCTTTCAAAGCCGGTACGGAAAACGGCAAGCTCGGAAATTGGCAGATAGGTATTCAGCTCGGAACGATCCAGTGTAGCCGTTGCAAAGGCGGGGTCGTAGAGATACATATCGGCAACGGTGTAGAGAGCGCTCGAAGAGGCGACACCGCCCTTTAAAATCTGGTTCATGCGAAGCGTTCCTTCGCCGTAATTATTAAAATAGCTGGCGAGGAACATGGTTTGCGGAGGATAATTAACGCTGTTAACACCGCTGTCATGATAGGTAAACTGCATAACAGAGCCGTTAATTGTCATTAAGTAACGGTTCGTCATGTTGACGCCGGGAGCATCGACATAACCGTAGTCCTTGCCGGTAGCGGTAATCAAGGATTGAAGAGCCTGAACACAGTAGTTCATGCCGTAGGACCAGTAGCCGGGGCCTTCCTCGTAAGCGCCGTAAGGCGCGAAGAGGCGTAAGGAGTGTCCCATGTCGATCAAGCTGTACTGCATCGCACGTTCGGCACATTCGAGATCATAACCTTCAAGCTCGTCACAAATGGCAAGACCTGCCACACATTCGCCGGCAATGATCATACACCAGTTGTCGCCTGTTCCATTACGCCAATTCCACGAACGGCTACGGGGAGCATCGTTCAGGTCATCCATGTAGGGATAGAAGCCCTTTTCGATGATGGCGGTACGGATGAGCTCACGCTGGCCCTCGTCCATCCAGTTGTAGAGCCAGTCATAGCCGAGACCAAGAGCGCCGGCCAGTGTGCCGACATCAAGGAAGTGGTAGGGGTTCCAGTCCTTAAACTCAGCGCAAACCTTCATGGTTTCGTAGGCTGCCTCAGCGTATTCCTCGTTTTCGGTTAAGAGATACATCATGGCCAGAACGAGAATGCGATCTTCGTTTTCATTGCAAACATAGAGCAGACGGATGCCATCGCGGATTTCATACTCGGAAGGCGCAGACGCCAGGTAACGGTTAGCGTAGTAGGACAGGCTTTCGAAGGTCTTTTTGTAAACAGGATCGCAATTGGGATCTGCCAAAGCAGCCTGAAGTTGCTCAATCTTTTCGGGAGTCATGATCAAACGGGGATGTCCTTGACCGGGATAGTTTTTCTTGACCAGCGAAGTTAATTCGCTGCCGACTATATCGTCATAAATAAAGCCTAAAAAGACATCACGCGTAAATGCCAGATTGTTTTTCCAGTCGATCAAAGAATCAATCGGCTTCGCACCGTAAAAGAGCAGACCGTTTTCTTCGCAATGCAGATACATATTAAAAGTATTGCAGAGCTTACGCGCATCGGCGTAGGCTGCATTACCGGGGCCGATAACGGTATCGATGGTTTCGGTCTTACCGGCGATGGTAAGAGTTGCCTTACCGGTCGATTCGGTTGTGCAAGAGCCGCCAAGACTTTCGGCAAAGAAGGAAACGGGAAGGTAGTAGATATCGCCTTCGCGGTAGGGGACGATGTCGCGGTTATTGTCGATGTAGTTTTTGTCTCCGTAAAGAAGAACATTACTCTTGTTCAGATACATAGCGACGGTTCCGGTCGCCAGCATCTGACTGCGAACACCGACATTATACTGACTGTGAAACGGGGTCAAATCCTCGGTGCCGTTAATGCTTTTGCCGTTATAGACGATCAGATTGTCCAGCTGCAGCTCGGCGGATGTGCTGCCCGACTGCTTGAGGCGGACATATCTCATGTTTTTGATCTTGATGCCGGTAACGCTTGCCACCGTCTTACCATCGACCAAAACAGACATGGTTTTGTCGGCGGTATTGATCAAAAACCGAAGGTGATACGCGCCACCCGGTGTGGAGAGCGTAACGGTTTGGGCATTATTGCCAACCGTCATCGTGCCGTCGGGATTCAGCGTGGCCAAAAGGGTTTCGGATTTGATGGCATTGACACTGAAGAGCGAAACCGTTGACTTGAGATCGTTCTTAAGAATATCAAGCGAAATACAGAAGAGGTTGGCAGCGGCACTGGGAAGTGTGAAGGTTGCCGCCGTATCCTCACCGGTACAGAGCATGCTGAAATAACGATTATGGTGTTCGTCGGTCAGCAGACGATATTCGCCGTCACTTCCGCTGCCGTATGAGGAGGCGCCTTCCTTCAAATCCTCAAAGGATTCAAAATAAATGGCGTCAAAGGCGGTGTTCGCGGTTGCAACCACACAGGCGAGTGTGACAACAATGGCAACGAGAAGAGCACCAACCAAAAGCTTTGTGGTTATCATGCGATGTTTCATGTGATGTTTCATGTGATGTTTTACAGCCGAATTAGACTGTTTACCTCCCTATGAATTTTTTTATTTCCACTGATCGAGAGAAGAGAATTCATACGAATAGCCCTCGTTCTCGCGGACATCGGAAGCAAAGGTAACGGCAAGATCCAGATTTCCGCAGTCAGGAATGTGAATGACCAGCTTGCGGACACCGTCATTCACAGCTTGATCGGGAACAACCGGGGACGTGGGGAGCGGTTCAGCCTTCATCACCGAGAAGACAGCCCCCTTGCCGTTTCGGATTTTTGCGATAAGCGTCTTTTCGTTTAATGTCAGTCTTGCGGTCAGACCGTCCTCGGACAGATCGATGGCTGCCTTCGTATGGGCAAACCACCACATATCGGCCGTACCGCTTATCCGGATTTCGTCCTGGAGCAGAACTACGTCCTGAACGGCATCCAGCTTTAATCCGCGGCGGAACGAGGAAAGACCGACCTCCTCATAGTAAGAATTGGTAAGGTTGCCGATAGCAAAGCCACCGTGATCGTTCGATGCGGCACCAAGGGGGCTGTGGTTCTGATCGAAACGACCGTAACGCTTGTTTTTGCCGATAAGCCGGTGAATTGAGCGAGACTTTTTCGTTCGCACGCGTTGCCCTGCCATGAATTTGACAGAAGGG
>SVSA01000080.1 GCA_015064545.1 Oscillospiraceae bacterium
GTATTGCCATAATCGTTTTTGAAAACCAATTCTTCCGAGGTGATTTCAATGATATTTTCAAATGGTATCTTTATTACAGTAGCTTCGTCTTCTATATGATATGCCTCTTGAATTGATTTGTAAAATTCGTCCCAACTCATATTTTTACCGCCTTTCTGAGAATATTATATCATACAATCGCAAACAAGTCAAGGCGAAGCCTTGTATATCTTAATGATGCATCGCCTGCGGCGATATGATGCATTTGCTTCGCAAATATGATGTTGCTCCACTGCGTTTCGCAATGATGCGATGTTTGCCCAATGTGCCGTCAGGCACACATCATTAGGCGTAGCCGTCATCATTGGGCGAAGCCCTGCATCATTTGCCGTAGGCAAACATCATTCAAAAAAGCCTAATTTGTCTAGTAGACAAATTAGGCTTTTTTGTTGGTGGAGACAGCAGGGCTCGAACCTGCGACCTCTCGGATGTGAACCGAACGCTCTAACCAACTGAGCTATGCCTCCATTGCGTCATTCATTATAGCGCGTTTTGCGAGACAAGTCAAGAGGGAAAGACCAAAATTCATTTTACGTTCATAATTTTACTGAAAACGAAACTTGCCAGGCGATGAGATATCATGATACAATCATTGCATCACGTAAAGAAGGGCTCTTTGAACCGACTGCTTGTCAAGCACCTGATCGCTTCTTTTTTGGTGCTTCTGATTCTTCTTGCGACCGCCTTTCCTCCAATGCCTTCCGACGAATCGTAAGAGCTAAAGCTCCCGTTATTACGAACGGGAGCTTTTCATTACGAATATTGGGAAGATGCACTCAGGCATTTTCTTGTTTACGATAGGCCTCAATGGCGGCAAGATCGCGCGCCTGGATGAATTTTCGCTGTGTCGTGCTGTGCTTGGGGGCGGCAATCCTCTCATACATCTCGGTAAAAGGCAAAAAGAGAACTTTTGTACCGCGCAGCTCCTCCTCCGGCGTAAAATGCGCCTGGGGGGAAGTGCTGGAGGTTGTTACCAGAAAGTAGTGGTTTTCCTGTGTAAAATCGCAGGAGGCGCGGTTTTCGATGACGGTTCCTAAGGGGGTGACTGTATCGGGAATACAGCCTGTCTCCTCAAAAATTTCGCGGTGAAGCGCGGTCAGGATGTCCTCTCCGCGTTCCACACCACCGCCGGGAAGCGAATAGAGATCAAAGGCCTCAGAATACATGACCGCAAAGTGACCTTCGGTGTTTCGGACAATGGCGCGCGCCGTAATGCGAGGCTTCTTTGACGAAAGTCCTTCGGTGCCGAGAATTTCGCGGTCGGTCAGGTGGCAGATCACCTTCATGCTTGGTTACCGAATCTTGGAAGCGAAGCGTGCCATGACCTCGGAAATGCGGATCTGCTGTGGGCAAACCTCCTCGCAGGAACGGCAAGCAATGCAGTCGGCCGGACGGTGGCCTTGAGAAATTGCGTCCAGTATTGTTTCAGAAACCGCGTCTGCGCTTCCCACGCTGTTTTCGTTATAGAGCGAAAGAAGGGCGGGAATGTCAAGCGACTGGGGACAGTAATCGGTACAGTAGCGGCAGGCAGTGCAGGGAATGGAGAGGGCGCGATTCATCTCTTCGGCAATCGAAAACAAGGTCTCTTTTTCGGCTGTGTTAAGCGGCTTTTCCTCGCGGAAGGTGGCCAGATTGTCTTCAACCTGCTCCATGGTGGACATGCCGGACAAAATGACAGCGGTTTCAGGAACCGAAAGTGCATAACGGAAGGACCAGGCAGGAATTCCTTCGTCAGGACGTAACACTTTCAGCCGTGCCTCCTGTTCCTCGGAAAGCGTGGCAAGCATACCGCCGCGAAGCGGCTCCATGACCCAGACGGGAATCTGATATTCCTTCAGCATCAGAACCTTGTCCTCGGCGTTCTGACGGGTTCTGTCCAGCCAGTTGAACTGAATCTGACAGAATTCCATCGCGTAGCCGTAGGCTTCAAGAAAACGACGCATGGTTTTCAGGCTGGCATGCGTGGAGAAGCCGAGATGGCGGATCTTACCCTCGGCTTTCTGCTTCATGAGATAGTCAAGGACACCGTATTCCGGATTCAGATAATTTTCGATATTGCTGTCACTGACATTATGGAAAAGGTAGAAATCAAAATAATCGACACCGCATTTTTCTAACTGCTTTTCAAAAATTTCGGATACACGGTGAAAGTTGGCTTGCGCGTAACCGGGAAACTTTGTTGCCAAATAGTAGCTTTTACGCGGATATTCGGCAAGACACTCCCGCACGACGAGCTCCGATTGTTCGCTGTGATAGCCCCAAGCCGTATCAAAGTAATTAACGCCCCCGGCGATGGCGCGATCGATCATCGCTTTCGTGGCAGGTATATCGACCTCCTTGTTTTCGGTAACGGGAAAGCGCATACAGCCGAAGCCGAGTCGGGATAGGGAGAGTCCTTGAAAGGTTGTGTAAATCATTTCTCTTTCTCCTTATGATTGACAAATCGATTTTGAAAGGGTATAATAATTATACGGAAAAAAACGATATCCGTCAAGTGTTTTCCGAGTAAACCGTCAGAAATTGGGGTTATTATGGAACTTTCGGTCATCGCTCACATGAAAAGCGACTTTCCCACCAAATTTGGCCTGCCGCGACAAAGCGGACTCGTCAATGATCTTCGCTCCTATGTTGTCTTTGAAAAAAACTATGCCAATCCCGATGCCCTGCGAGGCATCGAGGGCTTTTCGCATATCTTTCTGATTTGGGGCTTTTCGGAGGTGCACCGCGAAGGCTGGTCGCCAACTGTTCGTCCTCCGCGCCTTGGCGGTAATGTCCGTATGGGCGTTTTTGCGACGCGTTCCCCCTACCGTCCGAATCCGATTGGCCTCAGCTGTGTGAAGCTGCTGTCGGTCATTTGCGATGAGCGAGGTCTCCGTCTTGAGGTGAGCGGCGCCGATCTGATGGATGGAACACCTATCTATGACATCAAGCCGTATCTGCCATTTGCTGACAGCCATCCCGAGGCGACCGGCGGCTTTGCCGATCCGGTTCGCGCCGATACGCTTACGGTTGTTCTTCCCGATGAGTGGCTTGCCGTAATTCCGCCAGACAAGAAGGAGGGCTTGCTCGGCGTTTTGCGCGGTGATCCGCGCCCCTCGTATCATAACGATCCCACGCGTATTTACGGCTTTGTCTTTGCCGGGATGGAGGTTCGTTTTCGGGTAGAAGATTCGATTTTGACCGTTTGTGAGGTGATACCATGCGCATAAATTCGGATCGACTGGCTCTCATCGTTCCGCTTCTGTGCCGATGGTTTGAAGAAAACCGTATCGATATGCCGTGGCGGCGCGATCCGACACCGTATCATGTCTGGATCTCGGAGATTATGCTGCAACAAACACGCATTGAAGCTGTGATCCCCTATTACGAGCGCTTTATTTGCGAGCTTCCGACAGTTAAGGCCCTCAGCGAAGTCAGCGAGGACCGTCTGATGAAGCTTTGGCAGGGGCTTGGCTACTATAGCCGTGCCCGCAATCTGAAAAAGGCGGCAGAGACGGTAATGCGCGAGCATAACGGAGAATTGCCGAGAACGGCCGAGGCACTCCGTAAGCTTCCGGGTATCGGTGACTATACTGCCGGCGCCATTGCCTCGATTGCCTGCGGTGAAGCTGAGCCCGCAGTCGATGGCAATGTGCTTCGTGTGGTAATGCGGCTTTATGCCTCGGATGCCGATATTATGCAGCAGCGTACGCGCCGCGCCGTCACCGATGCTCTTCGCGAGGTTTATCCAAGCGGAGAGGATGCCGGTCGTTTGACCGAGGGGCTTATGGAGCTGGGCGAGCAAATTTGCATTCCCAATGGCATGCCTCGGTGCGAAGCCTGTCCGATTCGTGCCTATTGCTGTGCCGCGCAAGAGGGCAATCCCGAGAAGTATCCCACAAGAATTGTCAAAAAGGAGCGGCGCATTGAGGAAAAAACCGTCTTCCTTCTGATTGCGAACGGCCGCTACGCAATCCGTAAGCGTACCGAAAGCGGTCTGCTTGCCGGCATGTGGGAATTCCCGAATGTTGATGCCGATCTTTCTCTTGAGCAGGCGCGTGAGTTCGCTTTGGACTTCGGCCTTAAGCCGCAAAGCCTGCATCCGTGCGGTAAGGCCAAGCACATATTCAGCCACGTGGAATGGCACATGAAGGGCTATACGGTTCACTGCGAAGTTGAAGAGGAAAGCTATGAGTGGGTAACTCCGGATGAGTTACGTTCCTCGTATGCCATTCCGACGGCCTTTCGGGCATTTATGAAGCAAATACCGTGAAAAAGAGAAACAACCTGATGTTTTTTACATCAGGTTGTTTTGTGTTCAGATCAGTTCCTTAACGCGGGAGCTCTTACCAACTCTCTTGCGGAGGTAGTACAGCTTAGCACGTCTAACCTTACCGATACGGGTGACAACGACCTTTTCTACATTCGGAGAATGAAGGGGGAAGGTCTTTTCCACGCCGACGCCGTAGGAGATACGTCTGACGGTGAAGGTCTCGGAGATACCGCCGCCGTTCTTGGCGATAACGGTGCCTTCGAAAATCTGAGTACGGGTGCGTTCGCCTTCAACGATACGGCAGTAAACCTTGACGTCATTACCGATATCGAAGGAGGGAACTTCCTTCTTGAGTTGCTCGTTTGTAAAAGCCTTGATAAGATCCATGGTGGCTTCCTCCTTATGTCCGGGTGTTCGTGCAGAGCATCGCAGAGGACCACCCATAGTTAACAGCAAGATTATATCATATCGTTTTCTCTAATGCAAGAAGACTTTTAAAAGTTTACATTTTTGTAACAAATCATGGTGAGACATCGCCTTGTTCCATCTCGTCTGACGGCAACTGGCGGTATTGCTCGCGCTCCTTCTCCTTTTGGATTAGTTGTATGATACCGTCGGCAAGTGCTTGCGGCGTCATCTCGCAAAGCTGTCCCATGGCGTGCCTGTCGCATTGCTCCTCGGCCGAGAGATGCTTTGTTGTGACATACGGTAAGCGTAACAGCTTGGCCTCCTCCACCGTAATTGACATCCCTTCATACCGTGAGGGAAGCACCAAAAGGTCGCAGGTTAGATAATAGGGATAAGGATTATCTTTTCTCCCAAGGTAGGACAGCATGTCGGCTACGCCGAGACGCTTAGCATTGCGCCTCAACCGTCGCAGCTCGCGCCGATTTCCGGTGCCGACAAGATACCAGCGCACCACGTAGCCGCGGCGGCGCAGTTCGTACAGAATCCGAGGAATCATATCGGCTCCCTTTTGATAGCAAAGACGCATGACCGAAAGGAGGCGTATCGTATCTTTGTCTGCGTCGGGAAGCGAAATCGGCTCTTTGGCTTGCGCAAGGATCTTGGCGATCGGCAAGCGGTTCAGCTTCGTGATGAAGTGATCCTTAAGATGCGGAAAACGCTCAGAAAGAAGGTGTGTGCAGGAATGGGATACCGAAATGACTGCATCACAGCGGGCAAAATACGGTGCATAAACCGCATCCTCACGGTGCGGATAGCGATAGTCGAAGTGCAGCCAGGCAAGCTTTTTGGGGCTGTCAATTTTGTCGCAGAGGTAAAACATCGTGCGGTCTCCGGCAAAGGCCAGCGCCGCATCATAGGTATGGTCGGGATATTCCTTCGAAAAATCGTCAATGGCCTCGTTCATTAACGAAAGGAAAAACCGTTCTCCTGCACCGCTTTGCCCGCGGAGCAAGCGGCAAATCTCCTTACGGTGCCGAACAAGGTAGGAACGTTTTCCGGGAAACCGAAGCGATGCAAAAACGCCGAGCGCATTGCGTCGGGAGAGCGAAAACAGCTTACCGTTCCGTAAAGGAGGCAGAAGAGAAACATATGGCGGAATCTCCCCCATCAGCGGTCCGCGGTGTTCCGCCAACAGAAGAGAGACCAAGATATCACGTTCATGAAGTTCTTCAAGAAAGGATAGAAGCGCCTTCTCGGTGCCACCCATTGCCATCGTAATGCCGATGACTAAAACATGCTTGCTCAGATCCATCACTCCCCTCGGGCGAAGTGTTGCCTGAACGACAGGAGGTTATGCTTTGCTCGTTTATTTACCGGGAATATAAGGGGCCAGCGAACCGGCCACGCTGTGAATCGGCATGGTTTGTAGGGTAACCTTGCCGGGTCCCTTGATGACGGTATTGAAAATTCCCTCGCCGCCGAACAGCATATTCTTTAGTCCCGAGACCGCAACGATATCCATTGAGCAGGTCGCGTCCATCTTGGCCAAATAGCCGGTATCCACAATAAGCTCCTGACCAGCGGCCAATTCATATTCAACGGCGTGTCCGTCGATTTCAACAAATGCCAAGCCATGGCCCGAAAGCTTCTGCATAATAAAGCCCTCGCCGCCGAAAAAACCGGCTCCAATTTTTTTCTGGAAGAAAACCGAAAGCTCTACGCCGGGCGTCGCCGCCAGAAAGGAGCGCTTTTGGAGAATAATCGGGTTTTCGGGGGTAATTTCAACGGCAAGAATGGAGCCGGGAAAGCTGGAGGCAAAGGCGATGGTGCCGGCACCGCCTTGTGCGGTATAACGGTTCTGAAAGAGCGCCTCTCCGGCAAACATACGGCCAAAAGCCTTGCCGATTCCGCCGTTCGAGGTTGTCTCCATCTTCATATTGGCACTCATCCAGCTCATGCTGCCGCGCTCGGTAATCATTTGCTCCCCTTGTTCAAGCTGACAGATAACAACAGGTAATGGCGTGCCTTCGATCTTGTACTGCATAAAAATCTCCTTGTCATAACGGCATATAGCCGAATGTATTTAACTTTTTCTCATTGTAGCATGATTCTTTTGAAAAGTCAATGAAAAGCTATTTACAAAAAGAGCGCTTTGTGGTATACTATAAAAAAAATTGTTATCCTTTTCGAAAGGAAGCCTTTTATGAAGTGTCCCCATTGCGGCTTTGACAAAACCAACGTGATCGATTCCCGTTCGACCGATGTCGGCGGTATTCGTCGCAGACGTGAGTGCCGCGCCTGCAAAACACGCTTTACCACCCACGAAGCCTATGAGCTTGGCTATACCGCTCCCCTGGTGGTTATCAAAAAGGATGGCTCGCTCCAGCTCTTTGACCGAAACAAGATTATTACCGGTCTGCTGCAAGCCTGCTACAAGCGCCCGGTTCGCCATGAAGAAATTAACCGTATTGTCAATGAGATCGAAGCCGAGCTGAAGAATACGCTCAAAACCGAATTCCATTCGACAGAGATCGGACATCTTGTTATGGAAAAGCTTAAGGCGATCGACGATGTTTCTTATGTGCGTTTCGCCTCGGTCTACCGCGAGTTTAAGGATGTCGAGACCTTCATGGAGGAGCTCAAAAAACTCAAGCCCGATGAGAAATCCTCAGAAGATGAGGAATCAAACTGATTGAAATAAGCTCCGACGTAAAGGCGTGACAGTTTTACAATAAATCAACAGAAAAACAAACGGTTACAGCCAGAGGCTCCCTTGTGTAAAGGGAGCTGGCAGCGAAGCTGACTGAGGGATTGTTTTGGTGCAAATTTTAACTTTTACAATCCCTCCGTCACGGCAAGCCGTGCCACCTCCCTTTACACAAGG
>SVSA01000081.1 GCA_015064545.1 Oscillospiraceae bacterium
ATTATGCAAATCATCATTTCCACGGGGTAACGATGGAAACGCGGAATAATAGCGGAACGGCATGGTACTCCGCAGAGAACTATAGGGTAATCAAACGGGCGCAGATGTACGACCACTATGATTTTCATAACAAATCCGAGGCTTTGTGCGATGCGATTCTTGGAAAGGACGCAAACAGAGAGAATCCTACACTTCCGTGGTTGATCGAAAACAAACTCATTCTGTGTGAAAACAATAGGTTATCAGCGAACTTTATCGTTTTTGAGCATGATGTATTTGATAAAGTCACTTGCCTCCTATCGGATATTATTGAAGAAGTGGCAAACTGTATGATTGATATATCAAATCAAGCGGAAAAGATACTTTCAGAGCACGCTCCGGCTTCTCTCAAAGGACAGTGCGGAGATATTGCGAAGATCCATCACCGTCTTGACGTAGCAGCTTTCTTGTTGGAGGAGCTTATCAGAGAAAACAAACTGATTGTTCCGAACGAAAAAACGCCTCTCTGTATTTGGGGTGTAAAAAACTAAATAGTTACTGCCGAGAGTGACCGTTTGGTCGCTCTCGGCGGCTTGTTATTCCGACAAATCTCCGAATCATTATCAAACTCGCTATAACACCGAAACACGTTGCTCAATCAGACAGTTTAATCCTGCGCCGACCAAGAGAATCTCCATACAAGCATACAGCCACAGCATCACGACAATCAGCGAGGTCAAGCTGCCGTAAACCGCCGAATATCCGGCATAATGCTCCACATAGTATTCAAAAAAGCGAGAATATAAAAGCCATCCGCACGCGGAAAACACCGCGCCGGGCAAAGCAAAGCCAAAAGAAACCGTCCGTCCCGCAAAGCCGCAATACGTGAGTAAAAACACCGTCACAAGCAAGAAGAAAAAGGCCCCGCGGTTTAATATCCGCAGTAAATCGGACGGTACAGCCGCCCCCCATTCTGCCAAAATGGTATCGCCAAATACCCACACCGTCAACGCCAACAAAACCGAAACGATATAAAGAAGCGTATAAAACAGCGAACGAAGCTGATAGCGCAGCCATCCGCCTGTCTGCTTGCCGCCGCACACATTCCGTATACCGGCACCAATGCCTTTGACTCCCCGTGAGGCCGACCAAAGCAGTGTTGCGGCACTGAGTGAGAGAAGCTCCCCGCTGGCCTTGCTTTCAATTTCTCGCAGAAGCCGTCTTGCCAGCGGCAAAAGATCGCCCGACAGCGCTCCCTCCAGCATATCGTAGACAGCGCTGTCTCCGCTCGGCAAAAGCAGTCCCAAGAGCGACAAAACCAAGATCAGCATGGGAATGGAGGAAATGAGAATAAAAAACGCGGCTTGAGCGGCATACACTCGTATGCGACAGCGCTCAAGCCACCCGTTGATTCCTTCGACAGCACAAACAACCGTGCGAAGGGCTTTATGATGAATAGGATTGCGGATCGACATGATTCACTTGCCTTCCCTGTTCGGTAAGGTAAGTATATGCAAAAATCAGAGCAGTATGCGAACCGCACCCTTGAGGCATTCCACCTCGGCGCGGGAGATTTCGCCGGCATATTCCCCATCGGTACACCATGACGGTGCTTCGTCACACTCAATAACCGCTTTTTTCGTCTGTAGCATGATGATGCTCTTGCCGTCATACTTCTGCTGCAACAACATATTGATCACATTCGTCACATCAATCGCATTGACCAGCTCCTTGATCAGCAAGATTTCAAACACACCGTCATTCAGCTTCACCTGATCCGTCGGCAAACGCAATACACCGCCGGCCGAGGTCGAATTGGTCACGGCAACCAAGGCAAAGCGCCCTTCAATCACGCCGTCGTCGTAGGTCACACGCGTCTGATAGGATCGATTGAGATCGGGGAGCTCCTTAGCTCCTTCGAAAATGTATGCCAAATGGCCGAGCATATTCTTCGCCTTTTGATCTGCCGAAAACGAGGCCTTGGTAAAGATGCCAAACGAAGCAATGTATGAAAAATGAAGCGTATCGTTCAGCTTTCCGACATCCAGCTCCATAACCCGACGCTTAGCGATATCCAGCGTCGCAATATCAATGCGGCGCGGCAAGCCCAATGTTGCCGCAAAATCGTTTGTCGAGCCACAAGGATAATATAGCAGGAGCGGACGCTCGGTAATGCGAAGCAAACCGCCAATTACTTCGTTCAAGGTCCCGTCGCCGCCGCAGCAAACCACTAACCGATGGGTTTTCCCGTAGTGGGCAGCTGCCTCGGTGGCATCGCCTCTTGCTTTGGTAATGTGCACGGTTGTTTCGTAATTCTGATGGCAGAGAGATGTCAGAAGATCAAACAAAACCGTTTTAATCTTCATTTTTCCGGCAACGGGATTCACGATGACAATGGCATTTTTTGACATAACCGAAATAATCCTTCTGTTAGCATTTCGCTTTCATTATACGCAACGTTTGTGTCGTTTCTACCCCGTTTTTTTGAATAATGTATAAATTTTGAAAAAGCTATGGACTTTTTTCCTTTCCTATAGTAAAATAACTGTGATATTATTGTTTACTATCGGAGATGTATCATGGCACTTTTGATTCCCGAGGGCTACAAGTCCCTTCTCAACACCCGCCAGACACAAATGGCCATCAAGAAGGTCAAGGATTTTTTCGAGCGCGACTTAGCCATCCAGCTCGATCTGACGCGCGTATCGGCGCCTCTGTTTGTCCGTCACGATTCCGGCCTGAATGACACCCTGAACGGCACCGAGCGCGCCGTAAGCTTTGATATTCGCGGCATCGAAGGAGAGGCTGAAATTGTTCATTCGCTGGCAAAATGGAAACGTTATGCCTTAAAGGAATACGGCTTTGCTCACGACGAGGGGCTTTATACCGATATGAACGCCATTCGGCGCGATGAGGATGTGGACAATATTCACTCGGTCTTCGTTGACCAGTGGGACTGGGAACGCATCATCACCAAGGAAGAGCGCACGGTTGAAACGCTGAAATCCACCGTCAAAAAAATCTATGCCGCTCTCCGTCATACCGAAAAGCATGTGGCGGATGACTATGCCTTTGCCTCGCGTCTTCTTCCCGAAAAAATCACCTTTATTACTACACAGGAGCTGGAGGATCGCTACCCCAACCTCACGCCCAAGCAACGCGAATATGAGGCCGCCAAGGAATACGGCGCGATTTTCCTTATGCAAATTGGCGGCGCCCTTCGTTCGGGCAAGCCTCACGACGGCCGTGCTCCCGACTACGATGATTGGTCGTTGAACGGCGATATCATTGTATATTACGAAATTCTCGATATCTCGCTTGAATTGTCCTCGATGGGCATTCGTGTCGACGAAGAGTCTCTGCTGCGTCAGCTCAAAATCCGCGGTTGCGAGGAGCGTTGCGTCTTGCCCTTCCATCGCGCCCTGCTTAACGGTGAGCTTCCCTACACCATCGGCGGCGGTATCGGACAATCGCGCATCTGTATGTTCTTCCTTCACAAGGCGCACATCGGCGAGGTTCAGGCATCGGTTTGGGATGAAGAAACACTTCGCCGCTGTGAAGAAGCCGGAATCACGCTGCTATAAGTAAGCACCATGAAATATCCTGTATTTTTAGATTTAGACGACACCATTCTTGACTTCCACCGCGCCGAGGATGTGGCTTTGCGAAAAACCTTGACCTCGCTTGGCCTTACGCCGACCGATGCCATGGTTGCCCGTTACAGCGTCATTAACGATGCCTGCTGGAAACGGCTCGAGCGTGGGGAAATGACCCGAAACGAGGTGCTGACCAAACGCTTTGCCCTATTTTTCGACGAGCTCGGTGTGAGCTTTGATCCGGAAGAAACCTGGCGGCGTTACGAAGCGAACATCGGTGAAGGTGGTTTTCTACTCGAGGGAGCCCGCGAGCTCTTGGAGGAGTTATGCGAAACCTATGACTTGTATGCGGTATCAAACGGTACCGCAACCATTCAGGACAGACGGATTGCCAACGCCGATATCGCCCACTATTTTAAGGCAATCTTTATTTCCCAGCGCGTTGGCTACAATAAGCCGGACAAGCGCTTTTTCGACTGTTGCTTTGCCGAGCTTCCTCCTTTTGATAAGGCACGAACCGCCATCATCGGCGACAGTCTCACCTCCGATATCCGAGGCGGTAAGAACGCCGGTATTCCCACCATTTGGTATAACCCTCACAATCACACAGCCGAAGGCGATTGTCGCCCCGATTATGAGGTTACCTCGCTGGATATGATTCCGCTCGTTCTCGAAATGCTGCTGACGCCCCAAGACGAAGATTCGGATCACTGATCCTCGAAAGGAGTACGGAGATGGCCACAGCCGATTTTACGCTTGATTCTGCCTACCTGGCTCTTCGCCGAACTGTTCTCACCGCCGAAAGCTCGGACGATTCAGCGACGGTTTCTACTGTCTGTGTGGATTATCATTTTGAGAACGCACTCCTTACTCTGATCAGCCGTGCCGACGGCACTGTCGGCCTTTATCGCGCCGAAAACGGCGATTGCCTTGGAATCGAAGCTCCAAGTGACAGTGTGAGCGCCGCCGTTTTGGCCCTGCATCGTGTTACTGCGGATTGTCTTTCCCACTTACAGAGAGAGAATACCGACGCCTTTCCGTTCCCGATTGCAGGACGATTGTCCTTGCGTGCCGTAACGAATGCCGGTGTCTTTTCGTTGTTTGCCACTATGAAGGATCGTTGCCGCGTCGAAATACAAGACCTGTTTTTCGCGCTAAACCAGCTCCTTCTGTGCCTGTTCTTTCCGCAAGGCTTCTTCTTCGGGCTCCGCGATGCCGTTCCTTTGCCCCACGGAAGAAGGTCGACCATCCACTATCTGGATCCTGTGCTCCGAGCGCCGATCGCCTCTTTCTTGCAAACCGAAAAGGCATCAAAACTCGGCTACCACCTCTCGATCGGCCATCTTATGGGGGAGCTTGTTAAGCCCTGGCAGAAGGACTATCATCGCTATCGTGCAACCGTTCTGACTCTGCCACCGCCCGATACCCTGCGCGACCTTGCGGAAACGGTGGCCTATGCCGCCCTCCTTGAGCAACGCGGCCACAGCAGCTTGCGCATGGTAGTGCTTCGGTTAAGCGGCACCGTCGACCTGTTGCAAGAAAGCAGCCGTCCTGCTATGGGTGCTGATCGCAGTCAAGCGGCGGTTATCCGGGCGGTCCGCTCCTTCTTACATACGGCAACACAAAACCTTCCTCACTTTTCCCGTGAAAAGGAAGGAGCTCACCCCTTCCCCACGTATGAGCACACGCTTCTCCGTTTGATTACGAATCGCGGTATCTACGTGTATCGCTTTCCCAACGGTCATCCCGAGCAATGTCCCCTCGCGATGCAACAACTGGCCAATCGATATTTTCTCTTACTCGATACCCTTCAATACTAAGTGGATCCCCCGTGTCTAACGGGGGATCTTTCAGTCGTTTCTGTTCACCATGGAAAAGCCAAAGCCGACAGGTCACAATCATACTGTCGGCTTCAAATTTTTAATATCAAAGATAGCGTCGGAAACGAAAACGCAGGCGTCCCTTCCGCGAAACACCGTCGATACCGTCAATGACCGCCTTTCCTTTCCCGCGAAAGGCAATTTTATCCCCTTCCTTAACCGTATCATCGATTTTTTCGGTAACCACGCCATTTACAGCCACAAGCCCCGTCTCTACTGCCTCGACAGCCGTACCGCGCGAGGTTTTGAAAACGGCAGCTACCACAGCATCCAAGCGCATTGAGGCTACCGTATCATGACCCTCTTCAAAATCTCGGCTTGGTTTTATATCACACAGCTCCTTCGCGGTGACGTCCACCGAGTAACGCCCGATTTTTGTCAGATGCTCCCGAAGAAAGCCGGCAATCGATGTTTTCACGACAATAACCGCTGTTCCGCCCTCAGTAAAGATATCTCCAATTACATCACGTTCAATGCCCAAGCCCATTAATGCCCCCAGCACATCGCGATGGCTGAACGAAGCCTGAGCCGCATCAAATCGGCTGACCTTCGCTTCGACAAAAGAAAGCTCGGCAAGCGCCGGCATGGCAGAAATCGAGTCGGCATCACAATAGTCAGTAAAAAAAACGGCACACCGCCGCTCGGCCTCCGGATAACCGCCAAACAATACATATTGCTTGCATCCCACAGCCGAAAGAAGGCGATCCGCCACGACCGCCTCCGCTTCGCTCAAAAAACCGCTGACCGTGACAATATTGCGATTGGAAGAACGAAGCATTAAATCGAGCAAATGCGACAAGAGGATTTTCTGCTCCGATGACGAAGCATAACGCTCGACAAGTACTGTTTTATCCATTTGGTTCCTCGTTCTGTGAAAGGTTAAAGCATAATACGTGAGGCGCAATTCGCGCAATGATTCGAAAAGCCGGTAAAGCTCATTGCCAAGATCGGGTATGAGGGCTCGTCATGATCCTCGATAAGAAAGACATGGGACAGCCTGCTGACGCAATCAGTCAAACCGCTCCGGGCGATAGAATCTCAAATTATAATACGCAAGTACCTCGTCGGGACGGCTTTCGCGAACAACCAGCAAAAATTCATCGCCGTAATTTGCCAGACGAATATCCGAGCGTCCGGTAACAACACGATCATGATCGGCAAAATAAAAGGCGCTTTCGGTATAGTAATGGCGGCCGCGGCGAACCGTACGCTCATCTTCGACCATTCCTACCAGCTTATCCTTGATGAAAAGTAAATCGTCCTTCTTATCCCTCCGATGCTCCCAAAGAACAGCGGCAACACCAACAAAATAAGTCAGAAGCATGAGAACGAAAAGCAAAAGAAGGAAACGGTTTGGAAAGATACAATAGAAAAAAAGAACTAAAAAATGCACCGGAATCCATAGCGCCGTCCAAAGCTTGAGTGAGAAAAGATTCCCCTGCATAAACTGCTTCTTTAATTCGGCTTTCGTAATAACTTCTCTTTCATCGCGCGCCATCATAACACCTCACAAATATCGTGTATCGTTTATACATCTGTGTTCTCCAAACGATATGCTTTTGCAGAATTAGGAGAACAAAAGCTGGAAATATTAAAAACGGAGAAAACAGCAAGGTGGGAATACTAAGAAAGAAGACATAAGCAAAAGCAATCCCCGAAACAACCTTAATGGTACCGAGAATCTTTTTACAAAGTGCTTCAGAAACCATGGCCTTTGTCAGGCGCTCACGATGATCGATCGGCATAAAACCTCCTCAGGAAGAAGTATATTCATTATATCACATTACACGTGATATTGCAAGAAAAAAAGAAAAAACCTTCCATAAAGGAAGGTTTTTTAAGTGAAACATTCACTCACAACCGAAACGAAAGGAAACGAAAGAAACTCAAGTAGTTAATTGCCGAACTTATAAAGAAGTTCAAGCCCTCGGTCAATTAGTATCGGTCAGCTGAACGCATTACTGCGCTT
>SVSA01000082.1 GCA_015064545.1 Oscillospiraceae bacterium
CGAAAGCGAGGATCTGAGCGGTGTGCCTTTTGTCGGACGCGCCGGCAAGCTGTTCGACCAATATCTTGCGGCGGTCGATATTCCGCGCGAAAGCGTATACATTGCCAATATGCTGAAATGCCGTCCGCCCAAAAACCGCGATCCTCTCCCCGAAGAGCAGGATCTCTGCATCGATTATCTGCGCGACCAGGTGCGGCTGATCCGTCCCAAGCTGATTGTCTGTCTCGGACGCATTTCCGCCATGCGATTGATCAAGCCCGACTACCGAATCACAAAAGAGCATGGTATTTGGGTGAAAAAGGGGGCCTTTGACATTACCGCCGTCTATCACCCTTCCCTTCTTTTGCGCGATCCCCGCAAAAAGGAAGAGATGCTGATGGATATGAAATCGGTGAAGGCCAAGCTCGATGCACTGAAGGAGACAAACGCCTGACCATCATGAAACTCGACGCTTTAACCTTGTTTGATTCGGTTCTGAGTATGCTGGTGCCGGTTCTGTTCGGCGCCATTGCTTATAAAACAAAGCTGATAACCGAAGACTTTTCGCGCGTACTATCGCGTTTTGTACTATATATTGCCCAGCCGATGCTGTTGGTCAATTCCCTGAACTCAGTCGAATGCAATACCGCTACCCTCAAAACGGCAGGGCTCATCACGCTTGCCAGCCTGCTGGTCCATGCGGTAGCGGCCGCCGTTGCCTTTCTCGTCACAAAGCCAATCAAAAAAATCGACGAGGGACGCATCTGCGAATTCTGTATGATCTTTTCCAACTGCGGCTTCTTCGGTTTTCCGTTATTGAAAACCGTTTACGGTGATACCGGCCTGTTTTGGGGCGGTGTCTATGCGCTTTTCTTTAACATGCTAACCTGGTCTTACGGTCTGTTTTTACTGTATCGTGCCAACCGTTCGATCAAGATCAATCTTCGCAAAATCTTTCTCAATGCCGCCACCATTCCCAGTGCCGTCGGCATCCTGTTCTGGCTTTTCCATGTTAAGCTGTACCCGCCGATTTTGAGCAGTATGCAGTCGATAGCCAATACCTGCACACCGCTATCTATGGTTGTTATCGGCATCATGATTTCAAAGCTTCCGCTAAAAAAACTGCTTTTCGATCCCAAGCCCTACCTGACCTCGCTGGTCAAGCTGGTTCTTCTGCCGGTTCTTGTTGGCTGTTTACTCGCAATTCTCGGTTTTTCTGCCGATATTGCCATATTCGGCGCTTTGATGATCGCTCTTCCCTCGGCGGCGATCGCCGCTATGTTTGGAGAAACACACGGCGTGGCACCGATTTTGGGAGCGCAAACGGTCGGCATATCCACCATTCTCTCGATCGCCTCCGTACCGCTCATCATGCAGCTCGTCAGTTTTCTTGTTTACCGTTTGATTTGATTTGTATAAAGAAAGGATACTACCACCATGAATGCCATTCAGAAGCTTCAACAGTCCCTCCCCGAACATATTGATGCCTTGCTCGTCACCTGCGAGCGCCATCAGCGATATCTGACCGGTCTCAATTACACCGACGGATATGTGCTTGTCAGCAAGAGTCATGCCTGGTTGCTTGCCGATTTCCGCTATATTGAGGTCGCCAAGCGATGCGAAAGCGATGATTTGACCGTTGTTCTTTTAACCAACCGCAAAGTCTGCCTGGGTAATATTCTGGCTGATTACAAGCTCAGCCGCGTCGGTTATGAGTCCGCTTTTCTGACCTGCGGTGCGCTGGACGGTCTTAAAAAAACCTTCCCGCTTGTCGATTTTGTGCCTTGCGGCGGCTTGATCGAAAAAATGCGCGAATATAAGACAGCCGAAGAGGTGAGCCATATCGTCGCTGCACAGCGGATTGCCGAGCAGGCTCTGGAGCGCTTGCTGACCTTGATGACACCCTCCATGACCGAAATCGATGTTGCTCTTGAGCTTGACTATGGCATGCGCAAGCTCGGTGCCGAAAAGCCTGCTTTTGATACCATTGCCGTTTCGGGCTCTGCCTCCTCGCTCCCTCACGGTGAGCCGCGCAATATCAAGCTTGAAAAAGGCTTCCTCACCATGGATTTCGGCGCTCTTGTGAACGGGTATTGCTCGGACATGACGCGTACGATCGTAATCGGCAAGGCCGATGACGAAATGAAAAAGGTCTATCATACCGTGCTGGATGCTCAGCTCGCCGCATTGGATTTTGTTGCTGTCGGAAAAACCGGTGCCGCCTGCGATAAGGTGGCCCGCGATCGGATCGACGGTGCCGGTTATGAAGGATGCTTTGGACATTCGCTGGGACACGGCGTCGGTATGTTCATTCATGAAGAACCCCGCCTCTCCTTTACCTGGGAAAAACCTCTCGAGCCCGGACAAATCGTAACCGTCGAGCCCGGTATCTATATCGAAGGAAAATACGGCGTTCGTATCGAGGATATGGTCTGGCTGACCGAGGAGGGTGCCGTCAATCTTACGAAAGCACCCAAAGACCTGATCGAACTGTTCTAAAAAAACGCCCCCCAAGGGGATCTGCCCCTTGAGGGAGACACGCATCTCAAGACGCAGGGGCGCTGCCCCTGCCTCCCCGGCGAGGGGGATTTTTAAAAAAATCCCCCTGCACCCCAAAAACTTTGAGGATAGCAAAAAACTGCGTTTTTTGCAGGGAGATCCTGAGAAATCCCTGCCGAAAACGCAGTTTTCGGTATTTTGCTTCTTTGCTCCTTTCTTTCAAAGAAAGGAGCGGGGTTCCAAGGGGCAGCGCCCCTTGGGGGAAACGCGTCCTCAATACGCAAGGGCGCTGCCCCTGCCACCCCGGCGAGGGGGATTTTTGAAAAAATCCCCCTGCACCCCAAAAACTTTAAGAATAGCAAAAAACTGCGTTTTTTGCAGGGAAATCCTAAGAAATCCCTGCCGAAAACGCAGTTTTCGGCTATATCGCTTCTTTGCTCCTTTCTTTCAAAGAAAGGAGCAGGGTTCCAAGGGGCGGCGCCCCTTGGGTAAGGCACATCCTAACAAAGAGAAGCGTCCCTCCTTTCTCTTTGACGGAGTGCACGAAAACATACGATCAAAGAAAACAGATTTCATGAAAAAATTTTTGTCTTTTTTCGCGATAGTTCTTGCAATATGGAAGAAAATCTGTTAAAATAGTAAATTGTGCAGAGATGCTATTTTTGGCACACCGATCATAAATAACACGCGTTCCCACCAAATCATTCCGCAGGAAAGAGGGATTATCACTATGCAAGAAAACACAAGAAGAGTCGGAACTGTATCCCGAGGCATCCGATGCCCCATCATTCGCAAAGGCGATGATCTGGCGAAAATTGTTGCCGACAGTGTTCTGGAGGCCGCCGCAAGCGAAGGCTTCTCACTCCGCGACCGCGACGTCATTTCGGTTACCGAGTCGGTTGTCGCACGTGCACAGGGCAACTACGCCTCGGTCAACGACATTGCCGCTGATGTCAAGAACAAGCTCGGGGGCGAAACCGTCGGCGTTCTTTTCCCCATTCTTTCCCGTAACCGTTTTTCGATCTGTTTGCGCGGTATTGCTATGGGTGCCAAAAAGATCGTTTTGATGCTGAGCTACCCGTCTGACGAGGTTGGTAACTCGCTGATGGATATGGATATGCTCGATGCTTCGGGTGTCAATCCCTATTCCGATGTACTGACCTTGGAGCGTTATCGTGAAATCTTCGGCGTATACCGCCTTGAATTCACCGGAGTCGACTATGTTTCCTACTATGAGGAACTGATCAAGAGCTGCGGCGCCGAGGTCGAGATTCTGTTCGGCAACCGTCCCGAGATGATTCTCCCTTACGCCGATCACATTATCAACTGCGACATTCACACCCGTGCACGCACCAAGCGTATCCTGACCAAGGGCGGAGCCAAGGTTGTCTGCGGCCTTGACGATATCATGACCGCGCCGGTCAACGGCAGCGGCTACAACGAAAACTACGGTCTGCTCGGCTCCAACAAATCCACCGAGGACACCGTTAAGCTTTTCCCCCGCGAATGCCGTCCGATCATTCTTGATATTCAGAAATATATTTTCGAGGCGACCGGCAAGCACGTAGAGGTCATGGTCTACGGCGACGGAGCCTTCAAGGATCCCAAGGGAAAGATTTGGGAGCTGGCCGATCCGGTTGTCTCCCCTGCCTTTACCGACGGTCTGATTGGTACACCGAATGAGCTGAAGCTGAAATATTTGGCCGATAACGACTTCAAGGAGCTCTCGGGTGAAGCCCTCCGTGAAGCCATCTCCGCCAGCATCCGTGCCAAGCAGGGCAGCCTCGTCGGCAACATGGCCGCACAGGGCACCACGCCCCGTCAGCTGACCGACCTCATCGGTTCGCTCTGCGACCTCACCTCGGGCTCGGGCGACAAGGGTACGCCTGTTGTCCTGGTTCAGGGCTATTTTGACAACTATACAAACTGATAACATGCATACCGCCCGTCCCCAAAAAGGACGGGCGGCTTTTTTGCTATACGGTTGTCGGCAAAAGCGAGGATACCGTTTTCACGGCAGACTGTCGGTACACGCGCGGCGCCATGCCGCTTTTTTTCTTAAAAAAACGAGTAAAGGAGGATGATGTCGCAAAGCCGCAACGCAAAGCGACCGTCTCGATGGAGTCATCGGTCTCGCGAAGCAGACGACAGCTTTTTTCATATTGCCGCTCCGAAAGATATTCGGTCAAGGTCATACCCGTGCGGTTTCGAAAGAGATGGCAGAGATAATATTTGTTCATATGCAGCCGTTCCGCAATCCCGCCAAGCGTGAGCAGTCCATCGGTTTCGGCAATTACGTGCAAAATTTTTCCGACCGTACTATCCACCGTCGTAGCAACATCGGCCTGCCTGCCAAGCACAAAACGATGAAGAAGCTCAACAATATAGCCGCACGCATAACCGCGTGACATCGCGTCATTATTGTTAAAAAGCGTCGCAACCGTCTCAAATAGGCGATCGATTTCGGGATGAGCATCGGTTGACAGCGGCGGCTCGGTCAGCAAGCGGTTGAGTGTATCCCCTAACCCGATCTCGTGGCAAAAGCGTTCAAAGGCATCGGCCTCCAGCACGATCTTATTGCGTCGATACCGTTCGCTGTCAAGCGGATACACCACATGAGGACGCCGCGCATCAATCAGATAGAGCATCCGATTCTGCAAGGGATAGGAGCGGTCGCTTTTGAGAACGGTTCCCTCTCCGTGTATGCATTCGATCAGCTCAATGGCATTGTGTGTATGATTCTTGGTTACATAATTATCCCGCCCCAACAGGCGATATTCGGCTTCTAAAATCATGATTCTATCCTCCTTTTGTATTATAAAGCAATTTCAGCAAAAAAGCAAGCAATTTCGGTGCTTTTCTTTTCTTTCTTTTACTGATATAATTAAGAACAGAAGCCGTGCCATTCTTCCGGGCACGGCGCAAACTGTGAGGTGAACCTATGAAAAAAACCTTGACGCAGTTGGCCCCTCAGCTGCAACAACACGGGATTCTTCCCGTCTACTGTCCTCAAAATGAGGCCGAATTTGAGACCTTCCGCGCGGCCGTTTTGGCATCGCCGATTCGCATGGTCGAAATCACGCTTCGCAACCATTTTGCGGTCGAAGCGCTGGCAAGGCTAAAGCGCGAGGAGCCCTCGCTGACCGTGGCGGCCGGTACTATCTTAAGCGAAGAGCTTCTTTTGACAGCGGTGGATGCCGGTGCTGACTGTCTGGTAGCACCCGGATACAGTCAGGAGCTTTTACAGCTGGCCGAGGAAAAGGAGATTCCCTTTTTGCCGGGATGCGTGACGCCCTCCGAAATTCAGAATGCGTTCCGCCGCGGCTATACGATACAAAAATTCTTTCCCGCTGCCATCAACGGCGGTCCGGCAGCGCTGACGCTCTACAAAGGCGCTTTTTCGAGCGTGTCCTTTGTTCCGACCGGCGGCATCACCCTCGACAATCTATCCTCCTATCTGGCGCTGTCCAATGTTCTCGCCTGCGGCGGCAGCTTTATGCTCCCCAAGGCCATGCTGGCGGCCGGTGACAGCGAGGGCATCTATCATATCATTCAAAACTGTCTTGCAATTCGTGGAGGTACACAATGAGAATCACCGGATTTGGCGATTATCTGATCCATTTCAGCCCCGTGGGTGAAGAGCGCTTCTATCAAGCCGAAACCATGAAGATCAGCTTTACCGGCGCAGAGGCCAATGTCTGTGCGGCGCTGGCCTTGTGGGGACATGACGTATCGTTTGTTACTCGTTTACCGTCCAATCCCCTCTCCTTTCGGAGCATCGCATTCTTAAAGGGCTTGGGAATCAACACCAGCCATATCGCCAACGGCGGTACACGGATGGGACTGTATTTTCTCGAAAAAGGCGCCTCGGTTCGCTCCTCGCAGGTCATTTATGACCGCCATCATTCGGGCTTTACCGAGGCAACACCTGCTGACTTTGACATCGATGCCATTTTGAGCAACACCGATTGGCTCTATCTGACCGGCATCACACCGGCGCTTTCGCCCAGCCTCTATGACTGCACGCTTGCTCTCTGTCAGGAAGCCAAGAAACGCGGTATTGCCGTTGCGCTCGACGTTAACTATCGTCCCGCGCTCTCCACCCCTGCCGAGGCCGGCCGTGTTCTGCGCACCTTAGCCCCTTACCTCACCTGCCTCATCGGCAACGAGGAGCATCTCAAATCGCTGCTCGATTTCACGGTTCCTTACGGCGAGGACGAAATCGAAAGCCGCCTGCGCGCTATCACCGACGAAACGCGCAAGCGTCTTGACGTCCCTAACATTGCCGTCACGGTACGCCGTACACCCTCGGCCAGCGATGCCGTCATCTATGCCTCCTATTCCAATGGGCAGGATTTTGCCGTCAGCCCGGTACACCGCATGCACGTTGTTGACCGCGTCGGAAGCGGCGATGCCTTTTCGGCCGGACTTCTTCATGCCATCGGCGAGGGAAGAAGTGTTGCTGAAACGGTCAATTTTGCCGCCGCCTCTAATGCCATCAAGCATACCGTCATCAGCGATATTAATTTTGCAACCGTTGACGAGATCACGCGCGTCATGGCACAGGCCTATGACGTCAAGCGCTGAGCTTGCTTGGTAAGAAACAAATCCGAAATAAATATCCCCCCGCATAGCGGGTGGTATTTCATTTTCGGGCGTAGCCCTAATACGACTGGCTGCGCACAAGTGCGCTTTAGATTGGCCTGCCAGCCATGCATTTGTTACTTGCTACCCGTAA
>SVSA01000083.1 GCA_015064545.1 Oscillospiraceae bacterium
CTCTGTGTTGCCCATGAAGGTGCCCTCGAACATGCCGTACTGGAACGGGGACCACGGCTGAATGGTAATGTTGTTGAGACGGCAGTAATTCATAACGCCGTTGTCAAGCACCGGGTCCTTCGCGTCGCTGATGTTTGTGTTCATCGGCTGGGAGATCATCGTTGCGTTTGTGATGCTCAGCTGCAGCTGGTTAGCGGCGAGCGGCTGACGGAGAGATCTCTGCAGGAGCTCCATGGTGTACGGGTCCTGATTGGAAACGCCGAAATGACGCACCTTGCCAGAGTCCTCGAGAATGTTGAAGGCCTCAGCGACTTCGTCCGGCTCCATGAGAGCGTCGGGACGGTGGAGCAGCAGAACGTCGAGATAATCCGTGCCGAGACGGGTGAGGATCTTGTCGACGGAATTCAGGATATGCTCTTTGGAGAAATCAAACATTTTGCCCGGGACGATGCCGCACTTGGACTGAATGATGAGCTTGTCACGGGAAACGCCGGCTTCACGGATGAGGTCGGCAAAGACGGTCTCGCATTTGCCGCCGCCGTAAATGTCGGCGTGGTCAAAGAAATTGAGACCGAGGCCTAAAGCAGTGTCGATGAATTCAGCGGCCTGCTTACGGTCGGCACCTGCAAGGCGCATGCAGCCGAGGGCCATTACGGGAACGGTAAGGTCGGTTTTACCTAATTTCATAGTTCTCATTTCAATACGATCCTTCCTCAAAAAGGTTTATTTGTTTCCATTATAAAACAATCCCGTGGAGCGTTGCAATACCCTCCGCAAAAATTTCGCGCCGCACTTGAAAGATGCGGTTTGTTGCGATAAAATAAAGCTGAATTCAAAGCTCTTTTTTTGGGAGGATCTGTTATGCGTTTCGGTGTTTGTGCACCCATTTC
Source organism: Oscillospiraceae bacterium (assembly GCA_015064545.1). Classification (GTDB taxonomy): domain Bacteria; phylum Bacillota; class Clostridia; order Oscillospirales; family CAG-272; genus Colimorpha_A. The sequence continues at coordinate 891 of SVSA01000083.1, forward strand.
GGATGCGGCGTTCATCGCGTCCATGGGGTTTGATTATCTGGAGGTCAATGTCGCGTCGATCGCGGCAATGACGGACGAGGAGTTTGAAGCGTTCTGTGCAGAAAATGAAAAAGCGCCGATCCATGCGGAAGCGGCGAACATTCTGTTTCCGGGCACCGTACGTCTGACCGGTCCCGAGGTCGATTGGGACGGTGTTGAAGCGTATATCGAGCGTGCGCTCTCCCGCTTGGGCAAAGCCGGCATCAAGGTCGCCGTGTTCGGCAGCAGCGGCAGCCGAACAGTGCCCGAGGGGTTTGATATGCAGGAAGCATGGCGGCAGCTCGTAAAAGTCGGCAGAATGCTCGGCGGGACCGCCGCAAAATACGGCGTGACGATCGCGCTCGAGCCGCTCAGAAAGGCCGAGACCAATATCATCAATAGGCAGGACGAGGGCCTGAAGCTCGTCGAGGAAGTCGGTCATCCGAATTTCCGCCTCCTGACCGATCTCTACCACCTCGTGCAGGAGGGCGGTACGGCGGAGGATGTAAAGGCCTGCGGCAATGTGTTTGCACACGTGCACATTGCAAAGCCCGATGACCGCAAGGCGATGTACCCCGGCGACGGCATGGACTACGCATCGTTCTTTGCCGCACTGCGCGCCGTCGGTTACGACGCACGCATCAGCTTCGAAGGCGACGGCGGCGACCGCGAAAAGACCCTGCCGCTCATCCTGGAGGTCATGAAACAGGCATAAGATCATATAAAATAAAAACACCGGGGCTGTTGCTTTTCGGCTGCAGCACCCGGTGTTTTTTGGTACGAATGTTCATAACGCACTTAACTAATAAACAGAGCTCAACAGCATTCCTGCTTTGCTATTCTGCTAAATCCACCTTAAACACACGAAATACCGGTGGTATTGCTGCATTGGCTACAGGCATCTTGTAGGAAGCATAAAGGAATTCTCCGTCATAGTGTATTCTATATGTCAATACTCTTCCGTCAGGATCTTCAAGTGTGCGCCCGATATACGTCAATTTGTTGTCGTCTTCGATTCTGGCAATACCGAGCCCTTGTTTATCCAAGTTGAACAATAGATAACTGCCTGCTGTACACAAAAAGGACGGAGACGGATCTCCGGCAATGACGCCGACATATTTCGGTTTATCCTCGTCAGGCAATTCCATATGATAGTATTCTTCCGAAAGCCTGTTGTGAGAACCGTAGATGATACCTCGCTTATCGAAGCGCTTCCAATCCACATTTTTATACTGCTCACGAAAGCGATTATTTCCCGGGGTGATTCCACCGTATACGAAGTTTCCTTTTGCAGTAAGACCAAAAACGGTATTTCTTACTCCGGTCTCAACATCATACATATCAGGAAAGACTTCGGGATTAAGCTCGCAACAAGCGGAAACACAATTGTCCTCAAGGTCATAGGTATAAACGCTTATTCCGTTTTTATAAGAAGCCATTGCGATATTGATTTTTTTGCCATCCACTTCAAAGATGGTGCTGTTTTGAAACTCTCTTGTGGAGGTACTCCTCGGCTTCTCAATTTCAATATACTTTAAGATGCAGCAAAGGATGTCGGCAGTGTTACTTATTTTATAGAAATAAAATCCGTGGAAATGCATGGATACGATTAACAGGTCCTTGTATCTTGTGATATAAGTAACCTTGTTTTCAAAATTCAGTTCTTTGACCTTTTCAAGGGTATCCTTGCTGATAATCGAAATATTACCGACAATTACGCCATCTGCCATGTTTGTAACACCGCCGCTGCCGTCTCTGAGAGAAATAACAAGGTATTTGCCGATATCAACGATTGACGTAGAGTGAGCACACCCCTTGCGAATATAATTCATTTCCGGATCTCCCGTGTGATCCGCAGCTATATCTACTTTTTTCAGAAGCTTTGGCTTGTGCTTGTTGCTGATATCATATTTACAAAGCACAGTTCCGCCCATTAAGTAGAGGATATTGCCATCCTTCAAGTAGGAGTTGGTTGCAATTGATCTGGTTCCATCATAATTATCATCGTAATCCGGATAGATCTCCATATATGGTGTAAAAAGCATTGTTACTCCACTTTCCACAAACACAGTCAACCCAAAATGGTTACCGGAATAACCAACGGTTCGGGATAACCTTCAGCTTCAAGGGCAATATAAATGCGGTTATAGGCTTCGGTGTGCTCGTCAGCCCGAAGTGTGACTTTGAAGGATGGATCATGTTTTGTAAGCGTTACCCATTCGAAATCTATATTGTGGTGACCGGTACGGTGCTGTAGGCAGACAGCTTTCGGATAGGCTGCTGTCCAACCGTGCGGTACCATAACTCTTGCTGTAAGCTGAAATAGTGTATAGATCTTATTGCTGAGTTTGACCTCAAAGCTAATCTCGCCCATAGGCGAAATACGGGGTTCACCCTCAAAATGCACCATTGCTTCCAGCCAATGGTTTTTGTGGCAAGTCGTAAAGGGCGGAAGGCTCAGGAAATGATGTGTATAGCCGTTTGGCTCGAGGCTGCTGCCCGTGGAGAGGGGAACACTTCCATCATCCGTAAACTCGATATAATAGCGGCTCTTAGCGTCTACCATATCGAACCAGCGAGCAGAGCTGTTTCCTGCCATAAAGCCGGGCATTGTACGAACCACCATCTCGGTCAGCTCGGTGCAGTCTTTGGGCAGACATCCGAAGCTTGAAATATCAAGAGACTTTGTAATAATGCGGTCTCCGATATATTCTTTCAGTTCATCGGGAATCGCTTCTGTTCCGCCGAGAATGCCTAAAACGGAGCCGACAGTAGCACCTGTGCAGTCGGTATCATCGCCGCAGTTAATGGCGTAGATGAGAGACTGCAGGAAATTACCCTCACCGTAGAGCAAGCCGATAACTGTGTACGCAATGTTTGAGGCCGCCATAAAATAGCCCAGATCAGCATTCATATTTAGAACCTTCTGACGGGTTTCCTTCCAGTCGGTTCCTTTGTCGTATTCTTCCATAACCAAACGGACGCTTTGTGCCACGCGGGAACTTTCGGGTATATATTTTAAAGCCGTGTCAATGGCAGCTCTCAGATCATTTTCTACAAAGGCAATACTCTCCAAAGCAGCGGTGAATATCTCTGCGGCGGTGCCATCCGAAACGCCATGATCGATAGAGGCTTCCATAATGGCATATTTTACCGCAACATTCGGAAAGCCCGGAGCCAGACAAGCCCAAATCTCCGAACGGATCCATGCGCCGTTAGATGCCTTCCAACCGTGATTGTAAAGCTCTCCCGACATAGGCGGCGTAATTCCCACCGCAGCGTTGTTGCGCCCTACTCCGTATTCGTTCCATTCTGCAGGGATATATTTTCTCCAGTACCAGCTCAGAATATTAGCGTCAAGATTCTGTGCGCCGACCTCGATAAGTGCTTTCAGCCATACAATCTGCAGATCAAGATCGTCGTTTGGAAGCGGCTCTCCCTTTGCCGAGGTAAATCCTTTGATATCGAGAAGATTTGGGTTACCCTCAAAAGGAGTACCCATTGTTCCGCCTATGTTCTTGCCAAGCCAGCAAGCATAAACCTTGTCGCGATATAGTTTTTTGTTGATTGTAATATCCATAAAAAAATCACCTCTTATCTATAATGATACAGATAAGAGGTGGTTAGAAAAAGCAGGATTCTTGTCTATGAAAAGTATTTATGTTTTACTTTTACGGTAGTGTTTAGGGGTCATACCCATTTTTTCGGAAAAAACCTTGTAGAATTTCGTGCGGTCAGAAAATCCGGATTCAGCTGCGATATCACTGACCTTAAGCTCAGTCTCCTTGAGAAGTCTGCAAGCAAGGTCGATGCGGCAGGCTGTAAGGTATTCGGTGAACGTGTATCCGGTCTGCTTTTTAAACAGGCGGGAAAAATAGGCGGGATTATAGTAATTAGTTCTTGCAATTTCTTCCATCGTCAGCGGCTCAACGCAATGGAGCTTTATGTATTCCAAAAGCTCAGCTCCTATTCCCGATTCCTTTCGCATTGGCAGAGCCATCTTACGGAACACAAGGGTCAAAAGGGCATTGAAGACCGAGCGAAGCATAAGCTCCTTTCCGGGACGTTCAGCATCCTGTTCGGCTTGAGCCAGCATAATAAGGCCTTCGATCTGTTTGCGTTGAGGTTCGGAAAAATGCATCATGCGGTCGTTACGGTCAACTATCTTGGCAAATTCCTTGAATCCGTCAAGCTCCAGTAGTGCGAAGGCATTCTCTACTCCTTTAAGGCTCTCACTTATATATTCGGGCTTAATGATTATATCAGCATAAATTAAATCTCCTACCGCTTCAATGGCATGGGTACTGCCGTAGTTTATAAATAGTGCATCGCCTGCTTTTACAGGATATTCCACACCATCAACAACTTGTATGCTATGACCCTTAAAGATATAGGTTATCTCAAGAAAGTCGTGGGTGTGAAGAGCGGTAGGCTTTGAAGCATGAACGAAGCTAATGTAACATTCTTCATCTATTTCGTATCGGTTATTCAGTGCTCTAATAGGCGGCATTTTATCACCTCAAAAGCATTTTATCAAACTATCACGATTCTCGCAATAGAAGTTCATGAAAGAAGATCGATTATCAAGCGCGTTCAAAACAATCAAGAATTCCGCTGTATTTTCTGCTTATTACTGCTTTTGGGCTTTTTAGGTAAAGACCAAGACCGAGTGACACGATTTGAACGTGCGGCATCCTCGGCTTCGCCGCCGGGTTGCGGTGCCCGAAAAAATCATCGGGCTTACGCTGATCCTCGATTTTTTCGACCGCTGCCCCTGAGAGTTCTCCCTTTATCCGCCGCCGGCGGCGGTCGAACTCTCAGCCCAAACCGGGCGCCGCGCCTGCTTTGTGGGATGCCGCAGATCCAAACAGGTCATACGAGCGAAAAGAACAGCGAGAGGAAAACCTCTCGCTGTTCTTTTGGCTTGTCACGGTAATTTTGATAGAAAGCGGCGGGGTGGGGTGCATCCTGTTTTTTAGTGGGGTGCATCCCCTCGGTAGCGGTGCCTTTTGGGGTGCAATTCCCAAGCGTGATGGCCTCCATCAGCCCCAGAAATGACCGACTCAAATCGAGTGATTTGATGCAGTTTTTTTGAGAACTGAATTAGGCAAGCGAAAAGCCCACCGAGCGTTTCTCAGTGGGCTTGGCTCTAATATGTCATGCGGTAATGGTTACTTTCTGCTACTCTGCGAATAGGGGTTCATAATTGCACTCACGCAATTCTTTGATTTCTTTTTCGTGGTGAGATGTGGCATAGTCTCTGATTTTTACTTTATCGCCTGTTGAGAGTTTTTCGCCATAACCGATCTTTTCCACTCGTTATCCCTTTCTCGCCCGAACCAAAAGCATCATAGGCCGCTTCATTTCCTCCGGCATCTGGTCACGCCACTGCTCTGGTGGCATTGCCTCCTCCACCGCTTCGATCACAAAACCGATTTTCAGCAGACCGTTCAGGATCTGGGTCAGGGTGTGATGATATTTCTTAACCTCATGCCCCAGGAAGTCGGTAATTCTTTCACCAGGATAATAGTAATCCGTCACTGGCCAGGTGCCGTCGGCAGCAAACTGTTGGTTCACACCTGCAGTGAAGGTAGGATGCTCGATGTTGAACAGAAACACACCGCCGGGTTTCAGGGTTCGATAGATATGCTGGTAGATGCCATCCAGATCTTCCAGATAGTGCAGCACCAGATTGGACACCACCAGATCGTAGGTTTCCTCCGGATAGGTAAAGTCAAACAGATCGTAGATCCGGTATTCGATACCATCACCTGCATTTCTGCGATTCGCTTCCTCGATCATTCTTGCGCTCTGGTCGATGCCGAGAACAGGATATGCACCGTGTTCTGCAGCATATTTACAGTGCCAGCCATAGCCGCAGCCCAAGTCCAGAACAGCCTTTCCAGCGAGTTCCGGAAACATTGGTTCCAGCTGATGCCATTCACCGGCACCCTCTAGACCATACCGGCTCCGGGACATCTTGGCATATTCCGCGAAAAATCCAGAGTTGTCATACTGATTCATGAGAAGCACCTTCCTTTGGGCCAATTATATCACAGAACAAGTAATTTACAAATCGTTTATGCATTCTTTTCGATGAGAATTGGCCGCTCTCTTATTTTCTTGAAAAACTCAAACCCTCTGAAATCAAAGGGCTTGGGCAAAAAATAACCCTACGGCAATTCTATCGAAATTACCGTAGGATTATGAAGAACCAGACCTATTTCGATGCAATAGAGACATACCCCTAACTTTTCGTTAAAAGGTATGGGAATAATTAAA